>NZ_JBVJVK010000090.1:0-27990 GCF_055603705.1 Actinosynnema sp. NPDC037264
TTCGCATGCCTCACCTCCTCGCCCCCGGCACACACCAACCCCCCCGCCCACCCCCCCCCCCCCCCCCCCCCCCCCCCCCCCCCCCCCCCCCCCCCCCCCCCCCCCGCTGATCCCGTCGGCTTACAGCGTGGGGACGATCTGGGCGATGGTGCCGTCGGCGTTGAACGTCATGCGGTCCACGGTGGTCTCGCGGTTGGTGCCGTTGCCGGCGGGCACGGCGAAGCGGTGGTAGGCGACGTGCCAGGTGTCGCTGCCGGGCGCCTTGACCACGGAGTGGTGACCGGTGCCCTTGATGCCCAGCTCCAAGCGCTTCTGCAGCACCACGGCCCGCTTGGTCCACGGGCCGAGCGGCGACGTCCCGGTGGCGTAGGCGACCTGGTAGTTCTCGTCGCGGGTGTCGTTCTCCGACCACATGAAGTAGTAGGTGCCGTTGCGCTTGAACACGAACGAGGCTTCGCGGTAGTTGCTCGGGGTGATGGTGCGGACCTTGGCCGGGTCGAAGGAGGTCATGTCGGCGTTGAGCGGGACGACGTAGGCGGTTCCGTTGCCCCAGTACAGGTAGGACTGCCCGTCGTCGTCGGTGAACACCATGGGGTCGATGGCCTGCCCGGAGTAGGAGCCCGCGCGGATCAGCGGCCTGCCGAGGGCGTCGCGGAACGGGCCGGTGGGCGAGTCCGACACGGCCACGCCGAGGTGCTTGCCCGTGTCGCCGGACGCCGCCCCGCCGCTGAAGTACAGGTAGTAGCGGCCGTTCTTGGCGATCACGGCGGGCGCCCACGCGGAGTTGTCGGCCCAGGACACGTCCGGCCCGTGGTCGAGGATCACGCCGTGGTCGGTCCAGTTGACCAGGTCGGTGGAGGAGAACGCCTTGTAGTAGGTGCCGGCCCAGCCCGCGTACCCGTCCGTGGTGGGGTAGAGGTAGTAGCGGCCGTTGAAGTTCGCGATGTGCGGGTCGGCGTAGAGGCCGGGGATGATCGGGCCCTTGGTCGTCTTCGGGCTCCACGGCGCGGTGAGGCGGAACGAGCTGTCCGCGCGGAACTGCGCCGTGTCCTGGTAGGTGTCCAGCCACAACTCGTAGTTGCGGTGCCGGATCCTGCGCTCCGGGTGGCTGAACGACGTCAGCGACACCGACCCGGCCGTCGACCCGGCCACCGCGCAGAACGTCGCGTCCTCGCGGAAGCGCGCCTCGCCGGTGTTCGCGTCCAGGCGCACCCGCCAGTCCAGGTGCCGCAGGAACGAGCCGTTCTTGGCCTGGAAGGAGTAGCACGACGGCGAGGCCAGGCCCGAGATCACGGTGAAGGTCGCGTCCAGCTTGGTCTGCGCGGTGCTGCCCGAGGTCACGGCGTCCAGCCGGCCGAGGTAGTCCTGGTGCCGGAGGTAGCGGCCGGGGAAGTTCACCGACTCGAGCGAGCGCGCCCCGGTCGGCAGCACGTCCGCGGACGCCGGCAGTGGCACCGCCACCGTCGCGGCGATGAGGCAGGACAGCACCACGCAGGTGCGCGTTCGACGACGCATGGTCAACTCCCAGTGCCGGAGGTCGGGGATGCCTGAGCGTGGTTAGCGCTAACACGACAGGGTTGCGGGCGAATCGGGGTCCGTGCAGCCGAGTGCCGCGGGCAGGGGCGGTGCGCGACAGGCTGACGACGCCTGCCGCGCGAAGGGTGGCGCAGGTGGATGTTTGCGCTAACATCACGGCCCGGTCCTAGTGTCCGAGCAAGACCATCCGGGTGTCAAGGGGGCGCTGGGCGGGTTCCTCGCGCTCAGCACGCCCGTGGCCGGCTGCAAACGCCGTGCCTGGGGGCCAGGTCAGCTGAATTGCCCCGGCAACCCGATGGCGCGGCCCACCCGCCCCGAAGGGCGGGTGGCGCGCTATCCCCCCTGCGCGGGTGGTCCGGCTCCCCAACCTGGAACCACCCGACACCAGAGAAGAGCGTCGTGCAGGGCGGTGGATACACCCGCCCGGAAAATTTCATCGCGATCGCGAGGGCTCGGGCGCGCGCACCCGCCCGCGGCCCGGCGTCCACCAGGTGAGGTCGCCGAGCATCGCCATCGTGGCCGGGACCAGCAGGCAGCGCACGACGGTCACGTCCACCGCGATCGCGACCGCCATGCCGACGCCGAACATCTTGATCGTCGGGTCGTCGTTGGGCACGAACGCGAGGAAGACGCCGACCATGATCGCTGCCGCCGCGGTGATCACGCCGCCGGTGCCGACCAGGCCCTCGCGGACCGAGCGCAGGTTGTCGCCGGTCAGCCGGAAGCGCCGCCGGACGTCGCTGAGCAGGAACACCTCGTAGTCCATCGACAGGCCGAACAGCAGGGCGAAGAGCATGAGCGGCACGAAGCTCGGGATGGGGACCGGACCGGAGAGCCCCAGCCACGTCACGCCCCACCCCCAGGTGAACACGGCCGTCAGGACGCCGTAGGCCGCGCCGATGGAGATCAGGTCCATCACGGCGGCCTTGAGGGCGAGCAGCGGCGCCCGGAAGGCGAGCAGCAGGACCGCGACCGACAGCAGCAGCACGACCCCGATCACCAGCGGTAGCTTGTCGCCGACCCGCTCGGCGAGATCCGCGCGGGCGGCGACGCCCCCGCCGACGTGCACCGTCATGCCCGGCACGGACTGGCTCCGCAGGCGGTGGACGAGGTCCGCCGTCGCCGGGTCGCCGCCTGAGGTCGAGGGGATCACCTGGACGGTGACGACCCGCCCGTCCGCGGCCGGCGTCGCCGGACCGGTGGACGCCACGCCGGGTTGGGCCCGCACCACCGCCACCAGCTCGGACAGGCGGGCGTCCCCGGCGTCGGCGACCGGCGTCCGGAGCCGGCCGAGCACGGTGAGCGGCGTGCCCGCGCCGGGTCCGAAGGCGGCCGAGACGGCGTCGTTCGCCTGGCGGACGGCGGTGGACGTCGGCGAGGACCCGGCGTCCAGCTGGCCCAGTCGCAGGTCGGTCGCCGGTGCGGCGAGCAGGGCCAGCAGCACGAGCGCGGACCCGCCTGCCGGCCAGGGCCTGCGGGTCACCCGGTCGGCCTGGCGCGCCCAGTAGCCGCCGGAGCCGGTGCGGCGAGCCAGCCGGTGGTGCAGCCTCCCGCCGCGGGCGAGCCGGCGCCCGGCCAGCGAGGTCAGCGCGGGCAGCAGGGTGAGCGCGGCGAGCACGGCGAACAGGACCGCGATCCCGCACGTCCAGGCGAGCGTGCGCAGCAGCGGCACGTCGGTCAGGACCAGTCCCGCGAGCGCGAGGGCGACCGTCACACCGGCGACGACCACCGCCGTGCCCGAGTCGGCGGCCGCCCGTTCGACGGCCTCCGGCACCGCGAGGCCCGACCGCGCCAGCGCGCGGAAGCGGTTGAGCAGGAACAACGAGTAGTCGATGCCCACGCCGAGGCCGACCATGAGCGCCAGGGTCGTCGCCACCGCCGGCATCGAGGTCAGGTTCCCGGCGAGCCCCACGACCTCCAGCGTCGCGAGCACCGACAGCGCCGAGGTCACCAGCGGCAGCACCGCGCCGACGAGGCCGCCGAGCGCGAGGAAGAGGACGACGGCGGCCAGCAGCAGGCCGAAGTACTCGTCGCCGGTGCTGCCCGAGCCGTCGAGGACCTGGGCGAGCGCCCCGCCGGGCAGCACCCGCAGGCCGGCGTCGGCGGCGGGCCGGGCGGCGTCCGTGACGACCTGCGCCACGGGCTTGGTCAGCTCCGCCCGGCGGACGTCCAGGCCGACCGTGAACCAGCCGGTCCGCCCGTCCGCGGACAGCGACCCGTCCCGCGTCGAGGGTGGTTTCACCGCCGTCACGTGCTCGGCTCGTTGCAGCGAGGCCGCGGTGTCCGCCAGCACGCGGGCGCGGACCTCGTCGTCCAGCCGCCCGTCCTCGGCCACCACGATCACGGTGCCGGAGGTGGCCGGGGCCTCCGGTGACGCGGTCAGGTCCCGCACGAGCTGGGCGTCGGTGCCCGGCAGGCTCACGTCGTTGTCCGTCGGCGTGCCGATCACCCGCGAGGCCGTCACCAGCGCCAGCACCAGCAGCACCCACGCGCCGATCACGGCGAACCGGCGCCGGACGCACACCCGGCTCAGCGCCGCGACGGTCCGGGCGGCCCGGCCGTCGGGAAGTGCAGCACTCATCGGTTCCCCCAGCGTCACCACGGCGGCGTTCGAAGATCAGTGATCTTCCGCCGTCGCGCGTGAAACCGGCGTGGCGCGACCCGGGCCCGCGCCGCGGGGTCTCGGGCGTTCCCGCGCGAGTTCAGTCGGACGGGCCGCGGTCCGGTGACGTGGAGGCCAGGCGGGTGAGCAGTTCGGTCAGCAGGAGTCGTTCGCCCGGTGACAGGAGCGGGTCGCGGTGGGCGCCCAGGGTCGCCAGCAGTGCCCGTGCCGTGTCGGGCAGGGCTTCCACCCCTTGTCCGGCAGGGTGTTCCGGCTTGACGACGGCGGCGAACACGGCGTCACGGACCCGCTGGGACAGGTCGGCGTGGGCCGGTGAGTCCGGGTCGGCCACGAGCGTCAACGTCGTGCCGACGCACGCGGAGTGGATGGTGGGCACGGCTTCGTCGGGCGTGACCAGCAGCCGACCCCGTTCGGCGAGGCGGACCAGCATGTCGTGCAGCACCCGCAACCCCTCCCGTGCCGAGGGGTGCTCGCGCGACCTGGTGCCGCCGTACATCAGCACGTAGAACGCCGGGTTCGTCAGGCCGAACCGGACGTGGCCGTCCCACCCGGCCCTCAGGTCGTCGAACGGGTCCTCGGACGGCCCGCGGCCCTGCTTCTCGGCCAGGTAGCGGGCGAAGCCCTCCGCCGCGACGGCTTCGAGCAGACCTCGCTTGTCGCCGAAGTGGTGGTACAGCGTCGGCGCGGTGATCCCGGCGGCCTGGCAGACGTCGCGGACGGACACGGCCTCGATGTCGACGTCCCGGAGCAGGTCCGCGGTCACGTCGAGGATGTGCTGTCGCGTCGATCCGACCATGTAACGATGCTATACGCCAGGGGTTGTCATTGTTACACCAGCCCGGTATACCTGACTCTGTTACAGGTGGTGCTATAGCGCGTTATATTCCGAGTCGAGGAGGATGCGGTGCCGGAGCCCTCTCGCCCCGCACGGACGCACACACGTCGAACGGTGTTGAAGTCCACCGCGGTCACGGCGGCGGGCACCGCGTTCCTGCCTGCCGTGGCGCACGCCGAGCCCACCGCACCGAGCGCGGTCGCGCCGGGGGAGAGCGCGGAGATCACCCTGTCGGTCAACGGCCGCGACCGGGTCCTGACCGTGGAGCCGAGGGTGACGCTGCTGGACGCGTTACGCGAGCGGTTGGGGCTGACCGGCACGAAGAAGGGGTGCGACCGGGGCGAGTGCGGCGCCTGCACGGTCCTGGTCGACGGCGAGCGGGTCAAGGCGTGCCTGACGCTGGCGGTGATGAGGCAGGGCAGCGACATCACCACGATCGAGGGACTGGCCGACGGCGATCGGCTGCACCCGGTCCAGGAGGCGTTCATCCGCCACGACGCCTTCCAGTGCGGCGCCTGCACGTCCGGTCAGGTCATGTCCGCCGTCGCGTGCATCCGGGAGGGGCACGCCGGGTCGGCGGCGGAGATCCGCGAGTGGATGAGCGGCAACCTCTGCCGCTGCGCCTGCTACCAGAACATCGTGGCGGCGGTCGCCGACGCGGCGCGGGAGGTGCGCGGATGAGGGCGTTCGGGTACATCCCGGTCCGGGAACCGGCGGAGGCGGTGCGCGTGGCGCGGCGGACGCCCGGCGCCGCGTTCATCGCGGGCGGCACGGACCTGCTGAACCTCATGAGGGACGGCGCGCAGCAGCACGAGCACCTCGTCGACATCAGCCGGCTGGACCTCGCGTCGATCACCGCCTCGGCGAGCGGCCTGCGCGTCGGCGGTCTCGCGCGGATGCGGCAGGTCGCCGAGCACCGGTCGGTCCGCGAGGGCTTCCCCGTGCTGGCCGAGGCGCTGGAGGCGTCCGCGTCACCGCAGGTGCGCAACATGGCCACGATCGGGGGGAACCTGCTGCAACGCACGCGGTGCGGCTACTTCCGGGACGCGGCCTCGGCGTGCAACAAGCGCGTGCCGGGCAGCGGCTGCCCCGCGCTGGAGGGCTGGAACCGCGGCCACGCCGTGCTCGGCGGCAGCGAGCACTGCATCGCCACCCACCCGTCGGACCTCGCGGTCGCCCTGCTCGCCCTCGACGCGGTGGTGCACCTGCTCGGGCCGGACGGCGCGCGGCAGGTCCCGGTGGACGGGTTCCACCTGCGGCCGGGGCAGGCGCCGCACGTCGACACGGTGCTGCGGCCCGCGGAGCTGATCACCGCGGTCGAGGTGCCGCGCGGCCCGGCGGCGGTCCGGTCGCGCTACCTGAAGTTGCGCGACCGCGCCACGTTCGAGTTCGCCGTCGTCTCGATCGCGGCCGTCCTGGACCTGCGCGGCGGCCGGGTGCGCGACGTGCGGCTCGCGTTCGGCGGGATCGGGACGACCCCGTGGCGCTCGCCGGAGGCCGAGGCGGTCCTGCGGGGCGCGCCGCTGACGGTGGACGCGATCGAGCGGGCCGGGCGCGCGCTCGTGCGCGACGCCGTGCCGCGACAGCACAACGGGTTCAAGGTCGAGCTGGTGCAACGCGCGCTGGTGGAACTGCTCAGCGGGTTGGGAGGTCTGCGGTGAACGACGGACTCGTGGGACGTCCGGTGGCACGCGTCGACGGCGGCGCCAAGGTCACCGGCGCCGCCCGGTACCCGGCGGACGACCCGGTGCCCGGTGCGCTGCACGGGTTCTTGGTGACGAGTACGGTGGCCCGCGGCGAAGTGGTGCGCATCGATGCGTCGCAGGCCTTGGCGCACCCCGGCGTGGTCGCGGTGTACACGCACGCCGACCTGCCTCGACTGACCGTGCCGACGTTCCCGTACATCAAGGGGTTCATCCCCTTGCAGGGCACCGCGGTGCACCACGCCGGCCAACCCGTCGCGATCGTCCTGGCCACGACCGTGGAGCAGGCGCGGGAAGCCGCGAACCTGGTGCGCGTCGACTACCGCGCCGAACCGCCGACGGCGTCGATGGACGACGCGACCGAGCCGCCCCACCTGCCGCTCCCGTTCCGGGGTCGGCCCAACGAGATCACCCGCGGCGACGCGGCGGCGGCGTTGGAGGCGGCGGAGGTCCGGCTGGAGGCCCGCTACTCCAGCCCGACGCGCCACCACAACCCGATCGAGCCGCACGCCACCACGGCGCAGTGGGACGGCGACCGCCTGACGGTGCACGAGACCGCCCAGGGGGTCAACCTCACCCGGTCGGTCCTGGCCACCGCGTTCGGCCTGCCACCGGACCGCATCCGCGTGCTGGCGCCGTTCCTCGGCGGTGGTTTCGGCGCGAAGGGACCGGTCTGGCCGCACACCATCCTCACCGTCGCGGCGGCGCGGCTGGCGCGGCGACCGGTCCGCCTGGTGCTCACCCGCGCCCAGATGTTCACCCTGACCGGCCACCGGGCCGAGTTCCGCCAGCACCTGCGGATCGGCGCCACCCGCCAGGGCAAGCTCACCGCCCTGGTCGAGACGACCGTCGCGCAGCTGTCCCGCACCGAGGAGTCGATCTTCAACGAGAGCGACTCGTCCAGCACCCTCTACGACTGCCCGAACGTCCACATCAGACAGGAGGGCGTGCCGCTCGACCTCGCCTCGTCGAGCTACATGCGGTCACCGGAGACCACCGCCCACTTCGGCCTGGAGACCGCCCTGGACGAGCTCGCCTGGCAGGTGGGCGTGGACCCGGTGGAGCTGCGGCGGCGCAACCACACCGCCGTCAACCAGGAGACCGGCGCGCCGATCGGGGGCAAGCGCCTGCTCGACTGCTACCGGATCGCGGCCGAGGCGTTCGGCTGGTCCCGGCGCGCACCGCGGCCCGGTGCCACCAGGGACGGCGACGAGCACGTCGGCTGGGGCATGGCCACCGAAGCACACACCTTCGCCGCCGCACCGGCCGACCCGCCGGTCACCGCCTCCGTCACGATCGGCGCCGACGGCCGGGCGGTGGTGCGCATCGCCACCCAGGACATCGGCACCGGCACGTACACGGTGATCGGCCAGGTCGTCGCCGACGCCATGGGCGTGCCGCTGGACGCCGTCACCGCCGTGATCGGCGACAGCGCGCTGCCGTACGCGGGCGTGTCGGCGGGCTCGGCGACGATCGCGAGCGTCACCGGACCGGTGGACCGCGCCGCCCGTGCCGCGCGGGACGCGGTGGTGGCCCTGGCGGTGGCCGACCCGCGATCCCCGCTGGCCGGTGTCCCGGCGGACGAGGTGGTGACCGCGCACGGCCACCTGCTCCACGTGCGCGACCGCGCGCGGCGCGACAGCTACCGCGCCGTCGTCGGCAGGCACGGCGAACCGGTGGAGGCGACGGGCAGGCTGCAGAACACGCCGGGCCACTCCTACGGCGCGGTCTTCGTCGAAGTGCGGGTGCACGCCAGGCTGGGGTCGGTGCGCGTCACCCGCGTGGTGACCGCGCACGACATGGGCCGGGTGATGAACCGCCGCACCGCCCGCGGCCAGGTGCTCGGCGGCGTGACGTGGGGCATCGGGCACGCGCTGATGGAGCACACCGTCCACGACCGGCACACCGCCCGGGTCGTCAACCCGAACCTGTCCGGCTACCTCGTGCCCGTGTGCGCGGACGCCCCGGCCGTGGAGAGCCACTTCGTCGACCTCCCGGACCCCGGCAGCAGCGCCTTGGGCGCACGCGGGTTCGGCGAGACCCCGATCACCGGGGTGCCCGCCGCGATCGGCAACGCCGTCTACCACGCCACCGGCCGACGGGTGCGTGACCTGCCCATCACGCGGGACAAGCTGCTGTAGCGGCGGGTGCGGGTGCGGGTGCTGGTCGATGGCTGACGGCGTGGCGGTCGTCGCGGTGGTGCCGGGTGCGATGCCGCGCTGGCAGGTACCGTCACTCAGCGTGCTCGGGGAGGCTCGCCGTGGACCGGGTGATCTCCAGGTCCGCCGGTCACGGGTTTGACCTTGACACGGTGACAAGGTGTCCACTGGGCGCAGGAGGTGGTCCCGATCCCTACGACAAGTGGAACCCCGCAGCACGCCCGGGTGGCCGGCGCCCTGAGCGCCGACGACTCGTCGGTCCGGCTCCAGGCGGCCCTGGCGGTCGGCTCGAACCCCGACCCCGCTTACTTGGAGGCGCTGGTCGAGCGGTGCGCGGTCGAGCCGGACTTCTTCGTGCGGGACATGCTGTCCTGGGCGTTGACCCGCCTGCCGCTGGAGCTCACCCTGCCCCGGATCCGCCGGGAACTCGACTCCGAACGGACCCGGGCCCGCAGCCAGGCGTTGCACACGCTCTCCAAGATCGGCGACAAGAGCGCGTGGGCGTGGATCACGCGCGACATGCTGCGCGACGCCGACGACGAGGTCGCGCGGACCGCGTGGCGCGTCGCGGTCGCCCTCGTGCCGGAGGACGGGAAGGCGGACCTGGTCGACGAGCTGGTCACGCAGCTCGGTCGCGGTGACCGCGACGTGCGGCTGAGCCTGAGCCGGGCCCTGGTCGACCTCGGCGACGTGATCACGCCCGCCCTGGGGGAGGCGGCGACGAGCCCCGACCCGGCGGTGGCCGCGCACGCCCGTGCCACCGAGCTGCTCCGGCAGGACCCGGACGCCGGTTTCGACGCGGCCGTCGAGGAGGCGAAGCGGGTCGTGTCGCTCGGTCCGGAACGAGCTGCTGGAGCGGGTGTCGAGCCGGAAGGGCCGGCCGAGCCGGGGGAGTCGACCGGCGCCGTGGAGGCCGGGGCGGTGGAGGCCGGGGCCGTCGAGTCGATCGAGGCCCCGGAGGTTCCGGAGAGCACGGCTTGCTGATCGGCGACGTGGCCCGGCATTCCGGGGTGAGCACCCGGATGCTCCGGCACTACGACGCCCTCGGCTTGGTGCGACCGAGCGGCCGCACGGTCGGCGGCTACCGCGAGTACTCCGCCGAGGACATCCGCCGGATCTTCCACGTGGAGGGCCTGCGGTCCCTCGGGCTCACGCTCAAGCAGATCAGGCGTGCGCTCGACGACCCGGCGTTCACGCCGACCGCCCTGGTCGGCGACCTCATCCGGTGGACGGAAGAACGCCTGGAGCGCGACCAGGAGCTGCTCGAACGGCTCCGCGCGATCGACGCGTCGGCGCCCGCGGGCTGGCAGGGCGTCCTGCGCGTCGTCGAGCTCATGCAGGGTCTCGACTCGACCAGCGCCGCGCGCCGGCAGCAGGCCGTCCTGGCCCGGCCGGACGGTGCGCCCGTGCCCGCGGAGCTGCTGGCCGGTGCGGTCCTGACCGAAGCCGACGCCAACGTGGCGGGCGCCCTGCGCTGGGCGCTCGCCCGGTCGGGCGGCGACGGCATGGCGACGTTGGCCGCCGGGGCGCGCTCGGCGGACGTGGACGTCCGGCGGCGCGCGGTGCTGACGATCGCCGAGCTGCCGGAGGCGCCCGGTGCGACCGCGGTGCTCGCGGACGCGCTCGGCGACCCGGACGCGACGGTGCGCGGGCACGCAGCCCTGGCACTGGGCAGGCGTGGCGTGACGGCGGCCGTGCCGACCCTCGTCGGCATGGTGGTCGAGGGCGTCAACGACGTCGACGCGGCGGAGGTCCTGGGAACGCTGTCCCGGGACGCGGGGTGCGCGGACCGGATCATGACCGCGCTGGTCGACGAGCTGGCCGCGCCCACCGCGGACTCCGCGATCCGGATCCGCCTGACCCAGGCGCTGGTCGAGCTGTCGGGCACCGGCGCGCGGGAAGTCCTGCGCCGACTGGCCCACGACGACGACCGCGCGGTCGCCCTCGTCGCCACTGCGTTCGTCGGCGTTCTCGAAGGGCGGTCCGCCGAAGCCGGCGACGACGATTGACCGGGCCCGTTCAGCCGCGGACACCGTTCATTCCGCGCGGGAACGGTGCGCCGACCCCCGGGGTGGGACTCGATCAGCCGAAATAACCGTCGAACATGATCCGGCTGATTTCCGTGGTGGTTTCCAGGCCCACGTTGTAGCCGTCCTGGACCACCTGCGTGTTGTTCATGATGGCCAGGGTGTAGCGCTCGTCCGGGCCGACGAAGCCGACCGAGTTCATCAGCCACGAACCGTCGTCGTTGTCGTCGGACCAGCCGTTCTTGTTGCCCGGTCGGGCGGCGGCGCCGGCTCCCCAGACACCCCACTGCTGGTTCACGTCGACCGAGCGCATCTCGTTGACGATGTAGTCGCGGTGGGCGGCGGGGAGCTTCGTCAGCACGTAGTTGATCAGCCGGTCGAGGTCGTCGGCCGTGGTGAGGATCCAGCCCCAGTGGTGCGGGTGCTGGTCGGTGAACCGCATGTCGGTCATCCCGTAGGACGGGAAGCGGGCCGCGAACTCCTGCTCGCCGCCGTAACGGGTCCACAGCGTGTGCGCCGCGTTGTCGTCGCTGGAGTTCAGCATGCGGTGCATCAGGTCGCGGTCCTCCGCCGTCAGGCGGACGGCGCCGGAGTCGTTGCGCAGCAGCAGGTCGACGACCATCGCGAGCTTGGGCGTGGAACAGGCCCAGACGAGCGTGTCCGAGTGGACGTTGCGCCAGACGGCGCCGGTCTTCCGGTCCCGCACGACGATTCCGGCGAAACCGGGACGGCTTTCCGCGTAGGCGCTCGCCCGGCGGATCCTGTTCAGCAGCGTCCAGTCGAAGTGGGTCTTGGTGGCGACCGGGCGGGCGCGAGCCGTGATGTCGGCGGCGGCGGGAGGCGCGGCACTGGCCGCCGGAGCGGCCAACGGCGTGAAGCCGGCGGCCACGACCAGCGCGGTCGCGATCATTCGTTGGTTCATCGCCCTCATGTCGACGGAAGGTAGCAGGGGTGCCGGGCGTGCTGCCTGGGAAGGCGGGTGACCATCGTCATGATCACAAAACAAGACCGAGGACAACCTTCTTGCCCCCCGCCGGACGTCGTCGCCGAAAAGGACGTTCTTCAGCGCGCGAGCCGTTGTCGCGATGTCCACCCCTTTCCACCGGATGGTCAGCGCGACAGCGGTGCCCGTACCCGGAAGTCCGCGACGGCGGCGGTCAGGAACAGCGCGGTGACGGCGGCCAGGGCGAGCATCAGGCCGTCCGGCGGCAGGAGGTCCAGCGCGGCGCTGCCGATCAGCGGGCCGACGAGGCTGCCCAGCGCCCACAGCACGGTGGCGCCCGCGTTGGCGTCGACGAGTCCGTCATCGGTGAAGTCCTGGCCGATGCGCACCAACCCGAGCGTGTAGACGCCACCCGCCGCGGCGCCCAGCACCACCAGCGCCGGCCACATCAGCACCGACACCTCCAGCAGCAGGGGCATGCCCAGCGCCAGCAGCAGCACGACCACCGCGCACCCGACGTGCAGCCGGCGGCGGTCGACGTGGTCGGCCCACCAGCCCAACGGCACCTGGAGCAGCGCGTCGCCCGCGAACACCGCGCCCACCATGAGGACGGCGATCGCCTCGGTGTGCCCGTGCGCCAAGCCGTAGAGCGGCAGCAGCGCCAGCACCGCGCTGTCGAAGAACGAGAACATCAGCACCGCGAGCGCGATGGTCGGCGCCGACCGCGCGAACGTCAGGGACGCGGCCGGCCGGCCTGCCTTGAACCCGTCGATCCGGCACGAGCTGGCGGCCAGCAGGGCGATCCCGGGCACGTGCGTCAGCACGGCGACCAGCAGTGACCACTGGGCGGCCGAGCCGAACAGGGCCAGCAACCCGGGGCCGGACACCTGGCACAGCGTGAACACCGAGGTGTAGACGGCGATCCAGCGCCCGCGCGTGGCCTCCGGGGTGATGGCGTTGATCCAGGTCTCGCCGAGCACCAGCAGCAGCCCGGCGAACACGCCGACGGCGAACCGGAGCACCAGCCACACCGGGACGCTGTCGGTCACCGCGAGCAGCCCGGTGCTCGTCGCCGAACCGAGCATCCCGAGGATGAGCAGCGGCTTGATCCGCCACCGCCACGTCAGCGGGCCGAGGCACAGCACGGCGGCGAGGATGCCGACGGCGGGCAGCGCGGCGGCCGTCCCGATCAACGCGCCCGACGCGCCGCCGCCGCTGAGCCGCAACGACACCAGCGGCACGGTCAGGCCGGTGACCAGGCCGACCACCGCGACCGTGCAGATCGCGGCGACCGGCTCCCAGCGCCTGCTCAGCACGGACTGCCCCGCCGCGCGACCAGGTGCTGGTGGATGTCGCGCTGCGGCAGGGTCGCGCCCGGCACCCGGACGCCGTCCACGTACAGGCAGGACGCCGCCGGCCCGCGCCCGCCGTAGGGGAGGTACCCCTTCTCCGTCAGGTGCAGGTCGGTGTCCCACAGGATCGAGTCCGCGTCGTGCCACGGCGAGTCGAGCAGGGACTTCACGTAAGGGCTGTCGCCGAACACCGACACGTACATGGCGTTGGCGGCGTACTGCTGGTCCTCGAAGTACCGCCGCAGTTCCGCGTCGTCGTCGTAGGGCTGGAGGAAGAACACCGGTGCGAAGAACTCGCGGAAGTTGCCGCCCAGCGCCAGGTCCTTCTCGAACGCGGTGGGCCTGATCATCCCGCTGGCCGGGTTGACCTCGCCGCCGTAGAGCCAGAACGCGCGGTCGTCGCGGAACCGGCGGACCATCTTCACGGCGTGGTCGGGGTCGGTGTTCGGCCCCACCACGTTCTCCGGGTCGGAGTACGGGCCGACGCGGTGCTCCAGTTCCCGCAGCCGCGCCAACAGGGTCTCGCGGAACTCCGCCAGGCGGGCGCGGTGGACCAGGATCGAGTTGGGGCCGGCGCAGTCCTGCCCCTGGTTGTACAGCACCACCCGCAGCGCGCCGGCGACGGCGAGGTCGACGTCGGCCGTCTCGGTCACCACGAGCGGATTGTGGCCGGAACCGTTGAGGATGAACAAGGTCCGGCGCGGGAACGACCTGCGGACCTTCGCCGCGTTCTCGGGCGTGCCGGTGAACACCACCGCGTCCGTGCGGTGCGCCCGCCCCGCGACGAACTCCTCCTTGTCGTCGTAGGACACGTGCAGTTCCGGGAAGTGCGCGGGCAGGTCGAGCACGTCCGCCAACGCCCGGTAGTGCGGGTGCATGGCCGTCGGCGGGCGCAGCGCGGTGTCCTCGGCCATGAACGACGGCACGACGCCGAAGCACACCGTGGCGTACAGGGGCTGGTTCAACGGCAGGAACGTGGTCACCGCGTCCACTTTCCCGGTGAAGTGCTCCCGGTTGAGGTGCAGGTTCTCCAGCAGGTCGACCGATCGCTCGATCTCGTCGAGCGCCACGTTCGCGCACTGGTAGCCGGACAGGCTGTGCACGACCTCCGCAGAGCGCTCTCGCAGGGTCGTGGCGAAGGCGCGCGCTCGCTCCTGCACAGCGGGGAAGTCCACCAGGGCCGGGCGGACTGCGGATCGGGTCACTGCGAACCACCTTCGGAACGGTCGGACGGGGGAACGGGGAGGGACAGCGCGTCGCGGACCAGGGCGAGCGAGCGCCGGGCGCCGGTGATCCGCAGCCAGGTGGCCAGCCGCGGGCCGTGCGGCCGGCCGAGCAGGGCCAGGTACAGCGCCCGGTAGGCGTAGGGACGGCCTTCGAGCGCCTTGTGCAGCAGCACGCCGGGATCGGCGTGCGGCGCCGACTCCAGGGCGTCGGCGAGGCGGCGGAGCACGGTGGTCGCGGCGGTGTCGAGGACGACCGGCTCGGGCGCGGGTCGGGCGTGCAGGTGGAAGCGCCACGCCCGCATCACCAGGTCCGGTTCCGGGCGGCGGTCCGGCGGGAAGACCCGCTCGACGAACGCCACCGCGCCGGCGTGGTCGACCGGCGCGCAAGCGGCCAGGACCCGCACCAGGGAGCCGAACCGCGGCCCCTGCGGCTCGGTCGTCGCGCCGATCCGGCGCAGCCGCAGCCGGGTGCCCGCCCCTCGGTGCGGTCGGCGGGCGAGACGCGCTTCGTCGTGCACCGCGTCGTTGACGCGCGGCACGGACGCCAGGTCGAACCGGCGTGGTCGGCGCGGCCTCCGGTAGAGCAGCATCCGCAGGCCCTCGCGGGTGAGGCAGTCGATCGCGTCGCCGAGGGCGAAGCCGTTGCCGACGGTCTTCGAGATCTTCCGGCCCCGTTCGTCGACGAACAGCCCGTACTCGAAGAGCACCGGCGGTTCGCGGCGCAGCCGGCGGAACACCTGCCGCACGACGCGCGCCGAGTCCGCCAGGTCCTGCCCGTGCATCTCGTAGGCGACGTCGCCGCTGAGCAGGCGCAGCGCCCAGTCGGCCTTCCACTGGAACTTGCAGTGGCCGCCGAGCGCCGACACGGTCACGGGCTCGCCGATCGGCTCGCCGACGTAGTACTCGTGCGGTTCGAGGCCGTGGTCCAACCCCGGCCGCTGGATGATCACGTCCTTCGGGATCTCGTAGGTGATCGTGCCCAGCCGGTGGTCGACGTCCAGCACGCGCGTGTGCTCGATCACCCGGCCGGTGATCGGCGACAGCGGCATCACGATGCTGTAGGACTTGCGCCGCAGGGCTCCCACCGAACGGCCGACCAGGGCGTTGACCTCCGTGAAGTCCGCCAGGAAGGCGCGGATGGTCGAGTCGTGGCGACCCGAGCGGTAGAGGTCGGAGCTGCGCACGACCTCGCAGTCGACCTCCAGCAGGTCGAGCACCCGGCGCAGCCGGTCGACCATGCCCTCGGCGAGGCTGGCCGCCCGGCCCCACGGGTCCGGCACCTGGTGCAACGGCATGCCGAGGTGGGCCGCCAACGCGTCGCGGTCGGGGACGGTGTCCGGCACCTTGCGCAGGGCGTCCACGTCGTCGGCGACCACGACGAGCCGGGTGCTCCGCCCGGTCGTCTCCTCGAACGACCGCCGGACGAAGGACGTGCGGACGACCTCGCTCACCGTGCCGATGTGCGGGAGGCCCGAAGGGCCGAAACCGGCGCCGAACACCACCGGCCCGGTGTCCTGCCCGCGTCGTTCGAGCAGCGCGGCTATCCGGCCTGACTCGACCGCGCACCAGTCGTGTGCCACGCGGTCCAGCCGAACTGACATGGTTCTCCCCCGGGGTGCGGACGCCGGACCCCCGCCCGGCCGTCACTTCTCGACCAGGGAAGTCTCGACAACGCCTCTGGACGAGGTCTGGACGGCGAATGGACACGGAGTCCTCACCGCAACGGCGACCACGTCGACGCCCGGGTCACGCCTGGCTGCGGGCGCTGCCCAACCCGGCTCGGGCGCGGTCCTGCTCGTCCTGGTCGCCGGTCTCGGTCGCGATCCGCAGGGCGTCGGCGTGCGCGACGAGGGCCTCGTCCGGCCGACCCGCCGCCCGCAGGGTCTCGCCGAGCCCGTTGAGGGCGCTCGCCTCCCCGTAGCGGTGGCCGATGTCGCGGAACGTCTCCAGTGCGGACGTGTGGCAGCGGTGGGCCTGGGACCAGTCGCCGAGCCGCGTGTGCACGGCGCCCAGGTTGCTCAACGTCACCGCCACGCCGTAGCTGTGGTGCAGGCGCTGGAACAGCTCCCGGGCCTCGTCGAGGTGCCGGACGGCGTCCGGGTAGCGCCGCAGGCTCGCGCACACGTCGCCGAGGTTGGACAGCGCGCTGGCCTGGCCGCTCGCGTCGTCGAGCCGGCGGAACAGGTCGAGCGCGCGCTCCAGGCACTCGGCGGCGAGGGAGTGGTGACCGGGGCGGTTGTACGCGTTGCCCAGGTTGAGCAGCACCGCCGCCTCCCCGTGGCGGTTGCCCAGCCGTCGGTGCACGGCCAGCGCCTCCTGCTGGAGCGACACCGCCTCGTCGTACTCGCCGAGCCGTTCCTGGACGATGCCGAGGTTCGACAACGCGCGCGGCACGCCGTGCTGCCCGCCGGTGCGCCGGTGCAGCGCGATCGCCTCCCGCAGGTGGCCGACCGCCTGGTCGTAGTCGCCGAGGATCCGGCGCAACGCGCCCAGGTTGGTCAGCGCCGCGGCGAGCAGGTCGTCCCGGCCCGCCCGGCGGGCGGCGCGCAACGCGCACCCGTAGACGGTCGACGCGTCCGCGTAGTGGCCGCTTTCCAGGTACCGGTACAGCGTGTTCGCCAGGTCGACCACGTAGCGCGGCCGGTCGTCGCGTTCGGCGGCACGGCACAGCGCGACGAGCGTGGCCCGCTCGGCGTCCAGCCAGGCGCGTGCGGCGTCGGCGCCGGCGACCGCGGGCGGCGGCGTCACGGGGGAGTCGGGTCGGTGCGGGCGGTCGACCGGGTAGAGCAGGTCCATCGCCTCGGCCGCGGCGGCCAGGTGGTGGGCGAGCAGCCGGTCGACGGCGGCCGACCGCTCCGGCCCCGGGTCGTGCTCGTCCGCCAGCTCCTCGGCGTAGGCGCGCAGGAGGTCGTGGACGACGAACCGGTCGCCGGGCACGCGCCGCACGAGGCTGTTGCGCGCCAAGGCGTCCAGGGACAGGCGGGCCTCCAGCTGGTCGGTCCCGGTGAGCGCGGCGAGCGCGAACGGCGTCACGTCCGGACCGGGGTGCAGGCCCAGCCGCCGGAACGCCCGCGCCACCTCGGGCCGCAACTGCGCGTACGACCAGGAGAAGACGGTGCGCACGGTGGCGCGGGCGTCGTCACCCGTGTCGAGCACGCGCAGCCGTTGGCGCCGGTCTGCCAGCTCGCCGGTCAGCTCGGCCAGCGTCGACCCGGGCCGTGACGCGGCCAACTCGGCGGCGATGCGCAGCGCCAGCGGCAACCGACCGCACCGCCGCGCCAGGTCCGCCGCGGCTTCGGGTTCCCGGCGCACCCGCTCGCCGATCAGGGCGCGCAGCAGGGCCAGCGAGTCCGGCGTCGGCAGCTGGTCGACGTCGAGCCGGTGGGCGCCGTGCAGCGCGACCAGGCCCGCCAGGCTGCTGCGGCTGGTCACCACGACCAGGCAGCTCGGCGTGCCGGGCAGCAGCGACCGCACCTGCTCGACCGACGAGGCGTTGTCGAGCACGACCAGCACCCGCCGGTCCGCGAGTTCGGCGCGGTACCGCGCGGCCCGCTGGTCGGGGTCGACCGGCACGTCCGTGCCGGTGACGCCGAGGCCGTCGAGCAGGTGCGCCAGCGCGTCCTCCGCCGCCATCGGCGACCGCGGGTCGTAGCCGCGCAGGTCCACGTGCAGCTGCCCGTCGGGGAACTGCGAGCGGACCCGGTGGGCCCAGTGCAGCGCGAGTGCCGTCTTGCCGACGCCGGCGGCGCCGCACACGACGACGATGGGCACCCCGGTGCGCTCGGAGGTGAGCACCCGGCCGAGTTCGGCGAGTTCCGCCTGCCGGCCGGTGAAGCCGTGCACGTCCCCGGGCAGCTGGTTCACGCCGGAGGACGCGAGCGCGGGTTCCGCCGGTGCGGTGGCGTCGTCGCCGGAGGTCTCTTCGAGCGCGTTGAGGTAGGCGGCGGTCAGCTCGGGGCCGGGGCCGACGCCGAGTTCCTCCGTGAGACGCCGCCGCATCCCGTGGTAGGTGTCGAACGCGAGGTCCCGTTGGCCGGCCGCGGTGTACGCGCGGATGAGCAACGCGTGCATCGTCTCGTCGAGCCCGTGCGCCGCGACGTGCTCCACCAGCCCGGGCAGCACGTCGCGCGCCGCACCGACGGCGGTCATCAGCTCGGCGTGCCGGGCCAGCGCCGCCCGGCGTTCCCCCGCCAGCGCGACGACGCCGGGGTGTCCGTCGAGCAGCGGCACGTCGGCCAGCGGACGCCCGTGCCACAACCCCAGCGCCCGGGTCAGGAGGTCTGCGGCCCGGCGGGGTTCGTCGTGGGCCAGGGAACCGGCACGCGCGACCAGCGCGCGGAACCGGGAGGCGTCCACCGCGTCCGCGGGCAGGTCCAGCGCGTACCCGTCGCCCACGGTGGGGATGGTCGTGCTCGGCGAGCGCGCGCCGCGCTCGGGTTCGAGCAACCGCCGCAGGTGCTTGACGTGGGTGTGGATGACGTTGGCCGCGCTGGCCGGAGGACGTTCGCCCCACAGCGCGTCGACCAGTTCGGCCCGCGTCACCGGCTTGCCGGGCGCGAGGGCCAGCAACGCGAACACGGCCTTGCGGCCGGCGGGGCCGAGGGCGAGCGCGGTGCCGTCGCGCCAGGCCCTGATGGGGCCGAGCACCTGGACGGCCAGCACCCACCGCTCCCAACCTGCCCACCGACACGAACCGTTACCTATCGTGGCACAGCGTGCAGAGCGGCTCCAACGGCCATCCAGCCGATTCCGGCCCACGAGGGACGGCGGTGGCCCGCGGGAGTGGCCGCGCGCAGGGACTCCCGCACCGCACCGTTCCCGTTGCGCGCACGGGTGTTCCGGTGGCGCCGCCTGTAGTCTGCGACGGTTGCGAACCGGCCCGCCGACTGCCACCGACGACCGCGAGACCGGTTCAGCACTTGGTGCACGGCACGGACAACGCGGCGCATGGGGGAACATTGCGTGTGGTGACGTTACGGCGGATCGACGCGGTCTTACCGCGGGCCGGGCGGAGGACCAGGACATGACGACCACGAGGACCGCGCAAGGGTGGTCGCTGCTCGGCGAGTTACCCGAGCGGGTGGTGTCCGGCTGCCTCTACGACTCGGCCGGTTGGCTGCGCATGTGGGAGACGACCGGTATCGAGGGCCGGGCGCGGCACGGCTACGTGCACGCCGAAGGACAGGTCCTCCCGCTCTACGCGCTCGGCAGTTCGCCGTTCTGGCACGGGTACGTCACCCAGGCCGGGCAGGCGCGGCTCGGGAGCCGCCACGTCTTCGCCGGCTCCACGTACTCGATGTACACCAAGCGCGGCGCGTTCCCGCAAGCCCTGGCGCGCGGCGCGCACGCCACCGCGATGGAGTGGATCGACGCGGGCGAGGCGGACCTGCTGATCGCGCCGAACCTCACCGAGGCCGCCGCCGCCACGTGGGAGGACGCCGTCGGACCACCGGCCGGTCGCGTCAAGCTCGACCGCACGTACAGCTCGGAGTTGTCCGGCGGCTTCGACGACCACCTCGGCCGGTTGCCCAGGAAGCTCCGCATGGACGTGCAGCGCCGGTTGCGGCGCGCCGACGAACGCGGGCTGCGGATCGACGTGGTGGAAGGACCGGAGGCGCACGACCTCGTGCCGTCGGCGCTGCCGCTGGTCGTCGGAACCACCGACGAGCACGGCTGGCCCGCGTTGTACGACGCGGACACCCTGCACGCCCTGCTGCGGACGCCCGGTGCCCTGCTGGTCGTGGCACGGGTCGAGGACCGGGTCGCCGGGGTGTTCTTCGGCTTCCGGCACGACGCCGAGGTCACGTTCCTGTGCGGTGGCGTCGACTACTCGGGCCTCACCGAGCTGAGCACGTACGTGGCGATGATGTACCGCTGCACCGAATGGGCCTACGCCAACGGGTTCCGGCGGATCGAGTGGGGTCGGGACAACTACCGGTTCAAGGAGCGCCACGGGCTCGACGGGACCGACCTGTGGGCGCTGGTGTACTCGCCGGACCCGACGCCCGCGCTGCGCGCGGCCCTGGCCGAGATGCACCGCGTGATGGTGGCCTACATCGAGGGCGGCGAATGAGCCCCGGTCGCAGCCGCGCCGCGCTGCTGTTCGGCGCGCTGCTGAGCGTCAACGCCTCCTACACGCTGCTCATCCCGTTCGTGCCGGACCTGGAGGAACGGGCGGGCGCGAACCCGACCGTCGTCGCGCTGACGTTCGCGGTGTTCGCCGGCGCGAAGGCGGCGGCCCAGCCGTTCGGCGGGATGTGGGTGGACCGGTGGCGACCGGGTGACGTGGGGTGCGTGGCGCTGCTCATCGCGGCGGCGGGCATCGTGGTCACGGCGATCGCGCGGGATCCGGCCATGCTGCTGGCCGGGCGCGCCCTGTGGGGCATCGGCGAAGGTCTCGTGACACCGGCCCTGTACGCGGGCATGGCCGCGCTGTGCCGCCGCTACGACCTGCCGACCAGCCGGATGATGGGCAACTTCGGCACCTTCGCGGTGGCGGGCTTCCTGCTCGGGCCGCTGGCGGCCGGTGTCGCGGCGCCGTTCGGCCTGGACGCGTTGTTCCTGTTCGGCGCGGCGGTGACGGCGGTGACCGCGTTCGGGCTGCGGTGGGCCGTGCCGCGCGACGTGCCGGCGCCGGTCGAGGAGGAGCCGGAGGACGACACCGCGACCGGCGCGACGACCGGCCGGTGGTGGACCTGGGTGCTGGTGCTCGGCGCGCTCGACCTGTTCACCAACCTCACCTACTCGGCGCTGGAGCCCGTGCTGCCGCTCTACCTGAGCGCCGACGGCGAGCAGTCCGCGCGGGGCGCCATCTCGCTGGTCTTCGCCATCGGGCTGGCCGCGTTCGGCGTCGTCAGCTGGTTGCTCGGCCGCTACGCGGGCAGGCTCGGGCTGGTGGCGATGGCCAGGATCGGCCTGGCGCTCGCGGCCGTCGGCACGGCCGGGCTGTACGCGAGCGCCGAGGTGTGGCCGGTGGCGGTGTGCTTCGTCGTGCTGATGGTCGGCCAGGCCGCGCTGTACCTGACCGCGCGCCGGGGCGTCGTCGAGCTGCGGTCGGCCATGTCGCGGCAGGGCAAGGCGTTCGGGCTGTTCGGCCTGGTGTCCGACATCGGCAACATCCTCGGACCGCTGGTGGGCGTGGCGCTGTACGAGCTGACCGGCCGGGTGTCGTTCCTGGTGATCGGCGCGCTCAGCGGACTGCTGCTCGCCGCCCTGCTCGTGCGGAGGTACCGCCCGGCACCGACCCCTCCCGTCGAGGACGGCCACGTGCGGACGGTCGTGCTGTTCGACCGCGCCGATCCGCTGGAGCTGGAGTCGGGCCGGACGCTCGCGCCCGTCACGGTGGCGTACGAGACCTACGGCGAGCTGAACGACGACCGCTCGAACGCGATCTTCGTCTGCCACGCGCTGACCGGCGACTCGCACCCGGCCGCCCACCACCCGGACGACCGGCCCGGGTGGTGGCGGGACATGGTGGGGCCCGGCTGCCCGGTCGACACCGACCGGCAC
This sequence comes from Actinosynnema sp. NPDC037264, assembly GCF_055603705.1. Taxonomy (NCBI): domain Bacteria; kingdom Bacillati; phylum Actinomycetota; class Actinomycetes; order Pseudonocardiales; family Pseudonocardiaceae; genus Actinosynnema; species Actinosynnema sp. NPDC037264. Next base: position 21,914 of record NZ_JBVJVK010000090.1, read on the forward strand.
TTCGTGGTGTGCGCCAACGTGCTCGCCGGGTGCTCCGGCACCACCGGCCCGACCTCGCCGGGACCGCACGGCGAGCCGTGGGGACCGGACTTCCCGCCGATCGGCATCACCGACATGGTCACGGTGCACCGCGCGCTCGTGGCCGAGCTCGGCGTCGAACGCCTGCGCGCCGTGATCGGTGGTTCGTTGGGAGGCATGCAGGCCCTGGAATGGCTGTTGCGCGCGCCGGACGACGCCGACGACTTCCTGATCGTCGCCGGCACCGCCCGGCACACGGCGGAGAACCTCGCCTGGAACGCCGTCGCCAGGACCGCGATCCGGTCCGACCCGGACTTCCACGAGGGCCGGTACCCGCCGGGCCGGGGACCGGCGGCCGGTCTCGGCACAGCGCGGATGATCGGCCACCTGACCTACGTGTCCGAGGACATGCTGGCGCGGAAGTTCGGCCGCGATCGGCGTGCCGCGAACGGCACGGGCCCTTCGGTGGTCACCGGGCCGTTCGCGGTCGAGGGCTACCTGGAGCACCAGGCCGCGAGCCTCGTCGAGCGGTTCGACGCGAACAGCTACCTGTGCCTGATGCACGCCATGGACAGCTTCGACGCGTTCGCCGACGACCGCCCGTGCGCGCCGTTCCGGCGCAGGCCCGGGGTGCACCTGTTCAGCTTCGACTCCGACCGCCTGTACGGGCCGGAGCACGCGCGCTACATCCAGGCCAACCTCGCCGCCCGCGGCCTGCCCGCCGAGCACCACCAGGACCGCACGACCGACCGCGGCCACGACGCGTTCCTGCTCCACGTGCCGCCGTACCTGCACCGGGTGGGGGAGGTCCTGGCCCGGGAGTCGGTCGTGCGCGGCGCGGACGACGGCGGCTGACGCGCCGCGGCGAGCTGGTGGGCGACGGCGTTCGACGGCGAGCACGGCGCCCGGCGCCCGCACGAGCAGGCGGCGGGCGCCACGGACGGCCAGGTGGCGCTGATCGAGCGGGAACTGGGCCTGGCGGACGGCTCCCGCGTCCTCGACGTCCCGGGCGGCACGCCGTGTCCATCGCGGCACGCGGACACCACGTCACGTGCGTCGACCTGAGCGAGGACTACCTGGACGCCGCCCGACGGCGCGCGGCCGAGCACGGCGTGACGGTGGACGCGGTGCGGCCGGCCCGAGCGGCGCCGCGGCGGTTCCCGCGACCACCGGTGCGCCTGGACCTGCTCAGGCCGAGCAGCACCCAGAGCGCTTGGGGCGCCCGGCGGACACTGCCGAGCGCCGCCGTGCGGGAGGCGTGGGCCGCCGTCCGCGACCAGGTGCTCGACGCCGGTCTGGTGCTCGCCACCCACCTGCGGACGCCGCGGCGGCGTGCGTCCGGATGACGGTCCCGGTGGTCCCCGCCGCCGACGCGCCGGGGAACGGCTGTCCCGTCAGACGACCGCACGCCGTGCCGCACGCGCCGCCGCGGCGGCCCCGAACCCGGTGAACAGCGCCACCGACACGAGGTCCGTCGCCGCGTACCACTCCGGATGCCACTGCACGGCGAGGCAGAACGCCGACCCCTCGGCCGACGCCGCCTCGACCACGCCGTCCGGCGCCACCGCCTCGGCCCGGAGGCCGGGCGCGAGCCGGTCGATCGCCTGGCGGTGCAAGGAGTTCACCTCGACGCCCGGCTCGCCGAGCAGCCGGTGCAGCACGCCGCCCTCGGTCAGGCGCACCGGGTGCGCGGGCAGGTACTGCTCGTCCCGGGGCAGCGAGAGGTCCTCGGTGTGCCCGGGCACGTCGCGCAGCGTGCCGCCCAGCGCCACGTTGAGCTCCTGCAAGCCCCGGCAGATGCCGAGCACCGGGACGTCCGCGCGCAGCGCGGCGGGGATGACGCTCAGCGCCAGCTCGTCCCGGTCGGGGTCGGCCCGCCCCGAGCCAGGCTCGCCGCCGTACCACCGCGCCAGCACGTTGCTCTCGTGCCCGCCGAACACCACGCCGTCGAACCGGTCCACCACCTGCGCCAGGCCCGGGGCCGGCCCGCCAATCACCACGACGTCGCAGCCGGAGACCTGCTCCAACGCGCGCACGTACACCTCGCGCACCGCCACGTGCGCCACGCCGTCCACCTGCTCGACGGCCGCCGCGAGGGCGACCAGCGGCTTGCCCGTCACCCGGCCACCGCCAGCGCGCCCGCCAGGTCGGCGATGAGGTCGTCCACGTGCTCCAGGCCGATCGCGAGCCGGATCGAGCCGGGCGACACACCCGCCGCGAGCCGGTCCGCCTCGGGCAGCTGGGCGTGCGTGGTGGACGCGGGGTGGGTGGCCATCGAGCGCACGTCGCCGATGTTCGTCACGTGCGAGATCATCCTTAGCGCCTCGATGAACCGCGTGCCCGCGCCCAGCCCGCCCGCCAGCTCGAACTGCACCAGCGGACCGCCGTTGCCGCCGGTGTACCGCCGCAGCCGCTCGACCTCCTCGGCGTCGCCGAGGCCGGGGTGGCGGACCGAGACCACCGACGGCTGGTCGGCGAGGTACCGCGCCACCGCCTCCGCGTTCTCGCCGTGCGCCCGCATCCGCAGCGGGAGCGTCTCGATGCCCTGGAGCAGCAGGAACGCGTTGAACGGGCTGAGGCACGGCCCGAGGTCGCGCATCAGCGTCTCGCGGGCCTTGAGCAGGAACGGGCTGCGCCCGAGCGAGCTGTCCAGGTTCGCGCCCGCCTCGGTCCAGACCACGTTGCCGTGCGCCGGGTCCGGCTCGGTGAGCAGCGGGTGCCGTTCGGCGTGGCGCGTCCAGTCGAACCGGTTGGAGTCGACGATCAGGCCGCCCAGCGCGCTGCCGTGGCCGCCGATGTACTTCGTCGCCGAGTAGACCAGGATGTGCGCGCCGAACTCCAGCGGCCGGCACACCAGCGGTAGCATGGTGTTGTCCAGCACCAGCGGCACGCCGAGCTCCTCGCCGATCGCGGCGACCTCCTCGATCGGGAACAGCCGCAGCTTCGGGTTGGGCAGCGTCTCGCCGAAGTAGCACCGGGTCCGCGAGTCGGTGGCGTCGGCGAAGTTCTCCGGCTTCTCCGGGCTGACGAACCGGGTCTCGATGCCGAACCGGGCGAACGTGTTGGCCAGCAGGTTCCACGTGCCGCCGTACAGCTCGTTGGAGCTGACCACGTTGTCGCCCGCCTGGCACAGGTTGAGCAGCGCCAGCGTGATCGCCGCCTGGCCGGAGGAGACGGCCAGGGCCGCCGGGGCGTCGTCCACCGCGGCGATCCTGGCCTCCAGCACGTCGCACGTGGGGTTGTTCAACCGCGTGTAGGCGTGACCGTCCACGCGCAGGTCGAAGATGTCGGCGGCGGTGGCCGCGTCGGGCAGTTCGTACGCCGCGGTCTGGAAGATCGGCGTCACGACCGGATCGGTGATGCCCAACCGCAGCTCGGCGCCGCCGTGCACGACGCCCGACTCCACCCGCCGGTAGGTCTTGCCGGCCGACCTCGGCCGCTCAGGCGGCGACATGCGGCTGCTCCGGCTTGTAGGTCATCGACTCCACGATGGCGCTGATCGCGCTTTGCTGCCCCTCGGGCCCCTTGGTGAACAGACCGCCCAGCTGACGGTCCACCGCCGCGTAGTTCGGGTCGGCCAGCCGCACCCGCCGCGCCTTGCCGAGGTTCCAGAACGGCGTGCGCGGGTCCAGGTGGTGCTCCAAGTGGTAGTTGTCGTTGTGGATGCCGGTGAGGAACTTCTCCCACGTGCGGCTCTTGCGGTTGCGCGTCATGTAGAGGTCCACGTTGGAGTCCCGCACCAGGGGGGTGTGCTCGGACAGCTCGATGTACCAGCCCAGGATCTGGAAGCTGGTCAGGTAGGGCACCACCCAGAACAGCAGCAGCTCCAGCGTCCAGCCCTGCGACGCGCACACCGCGACGACGGTCGTCCAGAACGCCCAGAAGCCGACCCGGTCGAGCACCCGCTTGCGCTTGCCGATCGGGGTCTGCGGCGTGTCCGCCGACCGCACGCGGCCCTGCTTGAGCAACCGGTAGCGGTTGCGCACCAAGTACTTCAGGTACGCCCACGTCTGCGTGCCGAACAACGGCATGATGACCGTGCGGAGCACGTACGCGCGAGGCGAGGACATCTCGTAGGCCCGCTGTTCGATGAAGAACTTCAGGTCCGGGTCGCCCTCGGGGTTGCCCAGCTTCGGGTGGTGCGTGAAGACGTGCGAGATCTTGTACGCGTAGTGCTGCTGGAAGATCGGGTAGGCGGTGAGCACGGTGCCGACGAACATCTGCACCTTGCGGTTCGACGCGCCGATGCCGTGCGCGCAGTCGTGCAGGATGGTCGACAGCCCCCGCTGGCGGGCGCCGATCACGAGCACCGCCAACGGGTAGAACCAGTAGGAGACGCCCAGGCACAGCCAGGCGCAGAAGGCCATCCAGACGACGTCCTCCAGCCAGGCCAGCGCGGCGTGCCAGTTGTCGCTGCGGTTCAGCTCCTTGATGCCGTTCTCGACTTCCTTCGGGAAGCGGTACATCCGGTAGCGCTTCCCGTCGAACGCCCAGGTGTACTCGTCGGACATCAGCGGCTCCTCTCCCACGAAGGTTCCGTTGTGGCGCACCGGTCTCAGTGGTCGGTCGCGCCGAAGCAGTGGCTGGGCAACGGCGGGAAGCCGTTGAACCCGACGGACGCGTACGGCGTCGTGTAGGCGCCGGTCGCGAGGATGTCGACGTGATCGCCCGGTCGCAGGTCGACCGGCAGCGACACCGGTGTGCGCTCGTAGAGGACGTCGGTGCTGTCGCACGTCGGTCCCGCGAGCACGGCCGGGGCCGCTTCGTCGGCGAACCGGCCGTTTTCGCGCACGGCGACGACGGGGAACGAGATGGCCTCGTCCTCGGTCTCGACCAGGCCGTTGTACCGGCCGACGTCGAGGTAGACCCAGCGCAGGCCGTGCTCCCGCTCGGTCACCAGCACGACCTCGGACCGGATCATCCCGGCGTCACCGGGCAGGTACCGGCCCGGCTCGACGATCAGCGTCGGCCGGGTCGGGAAGGACTCCGCGACGGCCCGGTCGATCGCCGTGAAGTAGGTTTCCAGCGCGGGCACGGTCGCCTCGTAGCGGACCGGCAGGCCGCCGCCGAGGTTGAGCAGGTCGAGCTCGATGCCCTCGGCGGCCAGCTTGGCCGCGACCCGCGCGGCGGTGGCGACACCGCTCGCCCAGCTGTCCGGCTCGCGCTGCTGGGACCCGACGTGGAACGTCGTGCCGCGCGGCGTGAGCCCGAGCGCCACCGCGTCGCGCAGCAACGCGACCGCGTCCTCCTCGGTGCAGCCGAACTTCCGGTTGATCGGCCACTGCGCGCCGGTCGTGTGGACGATGAAGCGGCAGCAGACCTCCGCGCCGGGCGCGGCCCGCGCGACCTTCGCCAGCTCCGCCGCCGAGTCGATCGAGTAGAGCCGGATGCCGCGCTCGTGCGCGTAGCGGATCGCCGACTCCTTCTTCACCGTGTTGCCGAACGAGATCGACGCCGGGTCCGCGCCCGCGGCCAGGCAGGCGTCGAGCTCCCCGACGCTGGCGACGTCGAAGCCGCAGCCCAGTTCCACCAAGTGCCGCAACAGGTCCGGGTCGGCGTTGGCCTTCACGGCGTAGTAGACGGCGGCATCGGGCAGGGCCGCGCGCAGTTCCCGGTGCCGGGCGGTGACGACGTCGAGGTCGAGCAGCAGGCACGGCGTCTCGGGCCGCGTGGCGTCGAAGAAGTCGCGGTGCGCCGCGTAGAGCGCAGGGTCCACCGGTCGGTCGTCGGTCAATGTGAAGCCTTCCACCCCAGGCGGCGGCGACGTGTGGTCCGGCCTCGGGAAGTGGGCTGCAAGACACCGCCGTCGTGACTGGCGGTCATCATGCCGACGGCCCGGACGCGGTGTCAACGAATGCCCGCGCCATGACTTCGGAATACCTGGCGGCGTGGAATTCTCCGGCCTGGCAACGATGTCCGGCCCCAAGGCCCTGGGCGTGCCGGACTCCGGAAACCTCGACCCGAGGATGCTCCTATGGATGTCAAGCTGCGGTTTCAAGATCGGTTGGGGTAGGCGTAGCGGGGCAGAGGACCGAGTAGACCTCGCGGGCGATGTAGCG
>NZ_JBVJVK010000091.1:0-14479 GCF_055603705.1 Actinosynnema sp. NPDC037264
TCGTCCGGCAGGAACGGCGCGCCTGTGCTCGTGTCCCCTCGATGGCTCCTAGCGGTGGCCAATGAGCACCACCCCCCCCCCCCCCCCCCCCCCCCCCCCCTCCCCCCCCTCCCCCCCCCCCCCCCCCCCCCCCCCCCCCCCCCGCCGTCGCGACGCAGGCCACGATCGGTAGCAGTATGCGGGCTCGGCCGCGGCGCGCAAGCCGGTGTCGGACGCGTTCATGGCGATGGGGCAGGGACATGCCGGACTCCCCGGATTGCGGCAGGCGGCACCCCGATGTCGATCACGACAACAATGTCGGACACAACGGGGAATGGGGCGCGCCCGCCTCGTATCGGTAGCGCGAAGATCGCCTACCGGCCGGTAGGCGAATCGCGACCCGCAGTTAAACCGCTGCACATCGGGCAGGTCAAGTAACGGGCGTCACATCACGCGTGAAATAGTTCGTCTCCATTGGCCGCAACTATTTCGGTCAACTGGGAACGGATCATGGCGAACGCGTGCCCGGCACCACGGCCCAGCGCCACCGACGCCGCGACGGTCACCCGCCGAACGGGTTGGCGTCCCTGAGCAGGTCGACCAACGGCCCCAGCAGGTCGGCGACGACCTCGCGGACCGCGGGCACGAAGATGATCACGGCCACCAGCAGCGCCACGTACGGAGCGACACCGCCCCTGCGCTTCGACGCCATGCCCCACCCCCGGATGCGTTGCCGTTCCCAGCATGTCACGGCCACCGGGAGCGACCGGCGGACACGCCTGAGAGCGGCCGGAGGGCCGCCTGGACGGCGGATGCGCCCGACGCCGGCGGGAAAAACCGTCGGGGCGTTGTCGGTGCGCCCGGATATCGTCCCGACCATGACGGGCATCCGCTACCTGACCGGCGACGCGACCAGCCCTCAGGCCAAAGGCCCCAAGATCATCGCCCACCTCTGCAACAACCGGGGCGGGTGGGGCAAGGGCTTCGTCCTGGCGATCTCCAAGCGCTGGCCGGAGCCGGAAGCCGCCTACCGCCGCTGGCACCGCGAGCGGGCGCACAACGACTTCGCGCTCGGCGCGACCCAGCTCGTCCAGGTCGCGCCCGACCTCTGGGTGGCGAACATGGTCGGCCAGCACGGCCTCAAGACCAGCCGCAGCTCCGGGCCTCCCATCCGGTACGACGCGGTCCGCCAGTGCCTGCGCGGGCTCGCCGCGCACGCCGCCCGCCTCACCGCCGGCGTCCACCTGCCCCGCATCGGCACCGGCCTGGCCGGCGGCCGCTGGGACCGCGTCGAACCACTCGTCGTCAGCGAACTGACCAGCCACGACATCCCGGTCACCGTCTACGACCGGACCTGACGACCCGGTCAGGCGCCCGCGCCGCCGTCGACCGGCACGATCGCGCCGGTCACCATGGACGCCCGGTCGCTGAGCAGCCACGCCGCCACCTCGGCGACCTCGCGGGGCTGCGCCATCCGCCCGAGCGGGATCGTCGGGGTGATGCGCTCGACCAGGCCGGGTGTCGCCGCCTCCCACTGGGCGATCATCTCCGTCGCGGTGCCGCCCGGTGTGATGCCGTTGACCCGGATGCCCTGACGGCCCCAGGTCACCGCCGCCGACTCGGTGATGCTGTTCAGCGCGCGCTTCATGGCGCCGTACGCGGGCAGCTCCGGGTTCGCGCGTCGACTGCCGATGCTCGACGTGTTGACGATCGCTCCGCCGCCGCCGCGGCGCATCAGCGCGCCCTCGGCCGTCATCGCGGTCCAGTGCGCCCGGAAGTTCACCGCGAACTGCTCCTCGACGTCCTCGTCGCTGGTCGTGTCGAGCGGACCGGGCCGCTGGATCGTCGCGCCGTTGTTGAACGCGCCGTCGAGCCGTCCGTGCAGCTCCTCGACGCGGTCGACGGCCGCGCGGATGCTCGCGCGATCGGCGAGGTCCATCGCCACGGCCTCGGCGACGCCGCCGTCCGCGCGGATCTCGGTGGCGATTCGCTCGAGGGCGTCGACGCCGCGCGCGGCCAGCACGACGGAGGCGCCCTCGTGGGCGAAGAGGCGGGCCGCGGCCTCCCCGATGCCGCGGCTGGCGCCGGTGATGAGCACGACCTTGCCGGTGAGCAGGCCGATGGGTGCGCTGTCGTTGGTCATGACACCAGCGTGCGGCCGGCTACCCGACCGGAGGCAGGGACGGGTTGTACCAGGATCCGTCGCCGCGCCGCGGGCAGACTCGGGGTATGGACAAGCAGGAACTCGGGGCGTTCCTCCGCAGCCGTCGCGAGCGGCTCCGGCCGCACGACGTCGGCCTTCCCTCGGGCCCGCGCCGCCGGACACCGGGGCTGCGCCGCGAGGAGGTCGCCGTCCTCGCGCACATCTCCACCGAGTACTACGTCCGGCTGGAGCAGGGCCGTGCGCCGCGCCCGTCGGGCGAGGTCCTCGCCGGGATCGCGGGCGCGCTGCGGCTCACCGACGCCGAGTCCGACCACCTCCACGTCCTCGCAGGCACCGCGCCGAGCCGGACCGGGCGGCACCGGCGCGACGTCCGCCCGAGCATCCTCGCGCTCCTGGAACGGCTGCCGCGGACCGCCGCCTTCGTGGTGTCCGCGACGTTCGAAGTGCTCGCGTGGAACGACCTCGCAGCTGCCCTCATGGAGGACTTCGCCCGCCTCGCGCCGCAGGACCGCAACCTGGCGCGCCGGGCGTTCCCGGCCCCGGCCCACGGCGGGTCGACGCTGTACGGGATCTCCGACGTCGCGGAGTTCCGGCAGCACGTCGTCATGGAGCTGCGGGCCACCCTCGCCCGGTACCCGGCCGACCCCGCCGTGACCGGTCTCGTCGCCGAGCTCCGCGACGCCGCCCCGGAGTTCGCCCGGCTCTGGGAGCGGCACGACGTGCAGGCGGCGCCGGTGCTCACCAAGACCTTCCGCCACCCGGTCGTCGGTGAGATCACCGTCGACTGCGACTCGCTCACCCTCGCCGACCGCGACCAGCACCTCGTGCTCTACAGCGCGCCGGCGGGATCGCGTGACGCGGAGGCGTTGGCCCTGCTGGACGTCCTGGGAGCCGGGAGCTTCCACGGGGCCGCCGGTTAGGAGCCCGGCACGTGGTCGCCGCGTCGTGGCAGGACGTCGACGACCGCCGTGACCGGTCCGTGGGCGGTCGTGCCGGTGACGGTCACCTCCCCCGGTTCGTCGGTGGCGCCCGGCGGCAACGGTTGCCAGCGGACGGGGGTGCTGGTGATCTTGTCGGTGGCGGTGGTGAGCACGCGGACGGAGGCGGGCAGCTTCGGTGCGGCGCCGACGGTCGTGGCGGTGTGGACGGTGTCCTGGAGGACGTGCTCGGCGCGACTGGCGTTGAAGACGTCGATGGACGCGTGCGGCTCCCACGTGTTCGGCAGTCCGGGCACGGCCCGGAACATCGCCTGGAAGCCGGCCGGCTCCCACACCAGCACCCCGGCGCCCTTGTTGTCGACCACGTCGTTGGCGGCCTGGAACACCCGTTGGATGGCGTCAGCCTGCCCCTGGATCGTGCGGGGGAACGGCGAGTTGGGCATCGGCGAGCCGTCACCGCCCGAGGCGGGGTACGCGGTCTCGGCGATGTCGATCTTGTAGCCGGGGTGCGTCGTGGCCATGGTGTGCAGGTTGACGTCCAGCGCCTCGGGCGTGCCGTGCCACTCCGAGTAGTACGAGATGGCCAGCACATCGGGGTCCTGGCCCTTGGCCTTCACCCGGGTGAGGAACTGGTGCCAGAACTCCATGGTCTTGGCGAGGCGGTCCTTGCCGACGATCACGTGGATCTCGACCTCGGACTTCGGCGACGCGTCGCGGACCGCCTTGATCCCGGAGGCCGCCAGGGTCGTGAACCGGTCCCACGCCTCGTCGTAGAGCTTCTGCTCGGCCGGGTCGGTCGAGCCCCAGTACCGCCAGAGCAGGCCGCCGCCGGGCTGGGACTGGTAGAGGTCGGCCTGGTCGACGAAGTACTTCGGATCCGTCGTGCCGATGAGCGCCGCCTCGCTGCCGTACATGAACCCGTTGATGACCTCGTTGCCGACCGCGACCTTGTCCGGTGTGGTGCCCTGCCGGATCAGCCGGCGCAGGTGATCGGCGGTGAAGTCGTACACCGCCCGGTTGAGGTCTGCGAACTCCAACCCGGCCCAGGCGCGTGGTTTCGGCTGCTTGGCCGGGTCGGCCCACGAGTCCGCGTAGTGGTAGTCGATGCCGAGGCCCAGGCCGCGCTGCTTGATCCACCGCGCCGAGGTCAGCGTGCGCTCCGGGCCCTGGCGCGGCACCGCGGTCGGCTGCCCGGTGCTCTCGCTGCGCGGCTCGTTCCACACCCGCAGCCGGGCGTGCCGCATGCCGCGGTCCTTGACGACGTCCAGCTGGTGCGGCCCGGCGCCCCGGTCGGCGGCCAGGGGGTCGACCCAGTACTCCCGGGACTGGTGGTCGTCCACCCAGGACAGGTCCGCGCCGAGGACGAGGTCGTCACGCAGGTAGTTGAGGACCTGGAGCTCGCTGACACCGGCGTCGGCGCGGCCGGGCGCACCGGTGAACGTGAGCCGGACGAACCGCGTCCCCGGCCGGGTGAACAGGTGCACCTCGCCGCGCGACACGGCCCGGTTTCGGGACCGGTCGGCGATCGCCTGCCACCGGCGACCGTCCGATGAGGCCTCGACGACGTACCGGTGGGCCGCGCCGCGCCCGGGGAACACCACCTTGACCTTGCGCAGGTTGTCGTAGGCGCCACCGAGGTCGACGGTGAGCCACTGCCGGGCGCCGCCGCGGTCGGGGCGCCAGGCCGTCGTCGGGTCGCCGTCGATGGCCAGTCCGGCGGTCGACGAGCCGCTGCCCGCCGTCGCAGAGGACCACGGCTTGGCGGCGATGTCGCTCTCGATCGGCTTGATGTCCGCGGTTCCGAAGATCGCACCGGCCGGCGCGGCACCCGCGACCAGCCCCGCGGCCACCAGGGTGGACAGGGTCGTCAGACCGGCGAGGACGCGGGCCGGGCGCTTGGTTCTCGGATCCTTGCTCATGCGGTCGGGACTCCCACGTCGAGGCGGTCGATGTCGGCCAGGCCGTCCGCGGTGGTCGGCTCCAGCCGGATGGTGTTGCTGCCCGCGTTCAGCGAGGCGGTGAGGGACTTGGTGGACCAGGTCGTCCAGGAACCGGTGGACTCGAACGACACCGTGCCGATCGTGGACCCGTTCACCACCAGGTTCGCCGGGCGGGGCGCGCCGGTGCTGTGACCGTTGGCGAACCGGACCGCCAGCGCCGCCGGACCTGCCTGCACGGCGTCGACGGTGAACTGGACGTAGGCACCCACCGCGGCGTAGCCGTTGCAGAACCCGGTGCCCGAAAAGCCGGCCTGGTTCGAGTCGATCGTGCCCTGGCACACGGCCGGCGCGGTCTCCGCCTCGTAGCGCCGGCCTACCGGTGTCGTCCCATCAGCCCTGACGAGCGCCAGCTGGTCGACGGCGAGGTAGCCGTTGCCACTGGCGGCCCGGATGGTGACGGTGGCGGCGCCCGCGGACAGCGGGATGTTCGCGAGTTCACGGCGGGTGAAGCCGCTGGAGGCCGGGATGTTGAGCGTGCGCGAGGCGCCGGCGGCGTCGGTGACGGTCAGCTGCGCTGCGCTGAGCGAGCCGGAGGTCTTGGCGTACAAGGACATCTCGTAGTTGCCGGCCGGCACGGTGATCCGCTGCCGCACACCACCGGCGTACGACTGCCCCGCGCCGATCTGCAGCGCGAAGCGGGACCCGTTCGCGCCGGCCACGTTGGTCACGAACGAGGTCGGTCCGGATTCGCGGAAGTTGGTCCAGCCGGTCAGCGTGGAGACGGTGACGCGGTCGGCCTGGAAGTCGGGGTTGAGGACGAAGTTGTTGTCCGGTCCCACTCGCCACTCCCCCGTCGTGACGTTGAACTGCCACTGGCTCACCGAGTGGAACTGGGGCCGTGCGCCGGGCTTGGTGATCGGCACCCACTGGTTGTAGCCGATGCCGTTCCAGGCGAAGTCGGCCCAGCGGTCGCCCGCGTAGATCACCGTGTTCTGCTTGCTGCCCTTCACGGTGACGAAGAACCCGGTCTGGGTCACGTGGCTGTAGTCCAGCTCGGTACCGGGGAGGACGAACTCACTCGAGTAGGAACCCTGGACAGTGCCGCTGGTCGACTCGTTGACGTAGTTGACCGAGGTGTTCCAGCCGTGCAGGGCCGAGGCGGCGTGGTAGTACTTGCCGTCGAGCTTGAACATGGCGTTGCCCTCGCGGCCGTCGCCGCGGCGGATCTCCACGGCCGGCTCGATCCGCAGCGAGTCGGACTCCCGGAACTTGGCCACGAAGCCGCGGGAACGTCCTTCGCGGTTGGAGAAGATCAGGTAGTCCTTGCCGTCGTCGTCGGTGAACACGGTCTGGTCACCGGTGCCGGTGGTCGGCGAGTTGACGATCTGGGTCTGGAAGTAGCCGTAGGTGAAGTTGCCGGTAGGGGTGTCGCCTTGCAGGAGCAGCACCCCGTGCCCGCCGCCGACGTACACCTGGGTGGCGAGCACGTATTTGCCGGTGTTCTCGTTATAGGAGACGCCGAGCCTTCCGACCCACCCGGCCTGGCCGAGCGTGGCGCCGTTGTTGATCGGGGTGGAGCGCGTGGCGACCCGGTTCTCGAACTTCCAGTTCACGAGGTCCCTGGACGAGTACACCGGGATCGACACGAACGAGACCTCGTTGTCGTACTTGCGCGTCGGGTTGGCCCGGTAGCTCTCGGCGCCGAGGTAGTGCACGCCGTACCAGTAGTAGGTGTCGCCGAACTTGAAGACCCCGCCGCCCTGCGAGTAGATGGGGTTGCCGCTCGTGTCGTTCCAGAACGTGTTGTTCGTGATGGTCTGGAACGTGCCCTCGTCCGCGGCCTCCAGGCCGCCCGCGGCGGCGACCAGGGCCGTCTTCGCCGCGGCGGCTTCCGTCCCGCTCGCCGAGGGGTTCTTCGCGACCTCCTCCGCCGTGGTCAGCGCCTTGGCGAAGGGCTTCCAGGAGTCGGTGGTGTACTTGGCCGGGACACGGGTCCGGTAGTCGGTGACCGTCGTCTTGAGACCGTGGGGGTCGGCCGCCGCGGTGTCGACGACGGGCGCGGCCTGCGCCGCCGCCACCGCCTGCGGCAGCACTGCGGAGACGGACAGCAGTGCCGCGACGAGCATCGCCCGCCGCTTCAAGGAAGTGCGTGGTGTTCGGGTCATCTTGGGTGCCTCCGTGGATGCCTTGTGGCGTCACGCGCCGAGGAAGCTCTCGGATCCCTGTCACGAGCCAGAGGGGACTGTGAACGTGCACAGTCGATGCCGACCGAGGGTGAAAACGTTTACACCTTTGGCCTCAGCTTAGAGGATCGCCCGCCGCTGTCAACAGCGCCTCAGGACGGAAGTGCCGCTGTTGACCGAAGTTGCCGCCACGCGGCCCTGCCTGACCTCGTGGTCACGTTGAGTAAACGTTTTCACGAGGTCAGGCAGGTGTCGCAGCTGGGGGCGCTCCCGGCTAGCGCAGGGAGGACGCGAGGCCGATGCCCTGTTCGCGCAGTGCCCTGGCGACCGTCTCCGCGATGCGGGCGGCTCCGGCGGCCTCGAAGTGGGTGTGGTCGTTGCAGAAGAAGGCTCCGACCGCGCCCTGGCTGTAGTCGCCGTTGTTGGGGCACAGGCCCAGCGTGTTGTACAGCGCGATGCTGCGCTTGTGCAGGTCGATGACCGGCACCTGGTCGGCCTGGCCCTGGGCGATGGTCTCGTTCACGAACCCGCGGGTGGCCACGGCGGTCGAACCGGAGCAGCGGATCGCCGAGACGGGCGTGACGTAGATCGGTTTCACGCCGCGCGCCTTGGCTTCGCGACCCATGGTGGCCATCAGCTCGCGGTAACGGGTGGTGCCCACGTGGCGCGGGCAGTTGCGGTCGCCGTCGTTGATGCCGAACTGGATGATCAGCCAGTCGCCGGCCTGCATGCCGGTGGTCGAGAGCATGTTGGCCCAGCGCGAGGCGTAGGTGCGCGGGCTGACCACGCACTCGCCGGCGGAGTCCTTGGTGCTCTTGACGTTCGACTCGTACAGCCAGGTCTGGATGCTCCGGCCGCCGACGGCGTTGTTGACGACGGTGACGTCGTCGTTGAACAGCCGGTCGAACTCGCGGCCCCAGCCGACCGGACACGTGCTGCTGCCGTTGGCCATGGTCGAGTCGCCGGCCAGCCACACCTTGAACGGCGCGGCGGCGGTCCCGGGGCCGGCGGCTTGTGGCGCGGCGCAGGGGGCGGGAGCGGGCGCGGCCTGGGCCGGCGCGACCACGACCGCCATCGCCGCGCACACCGCCGCCGTGACCGCGAGGCACCTGTTCCTCATCGAGATCCTCATTGATCCTCCATGTCGTTGCGACGGAATTCGGGACGTCAGCGGACCTGCGTAGAGCGGATCACGCCGAGCCGGACGGCCTCGTTCAGCACCAGGTTCGACATGGTGGCCGCGCCGAATTCCGAGAAATGGGTGTTGTCGCCCTTTTCCCGGGTCAGGAAGAGGTTCTGGGACGCGGTGACGCCGAGTTGTTCGACCAGGGTGGCGGAGAGCGAGGTGAGGTCGATCAGCGGCGCTCCTTGCGCGCGGGCGACCGTCTTCATCTCATTGGGCAGGTTCACGCCGACCCCGTTGACGTGGCGCGCGGTGCCGGTGAGCCGACCGGACGAGTCGAACAGCCTGCGGACCGGCGGCGTCACCAGCACGGGCGCGCCGCCCGCCGCGCGCACGTCGCGGACCATGCGGGTGAGGTTGTCGCGGAACGCGGTGGCCGAGGTCTGCTTGTCGTTGTGGCCGACCTGGATCACGACCGTGTCGCCCGCCCGGGTCTGCGACCGCACCGCGGGGAACAGCGCCGGGTTGGACAGCACCGAACCCGAACTCTCACCGGAGTCGGCGTAGTTCGCCACCGACAGGCCTTCGCGCAGGCGCGCGGGCAGCGCCTGGCCCCAGCCGGCGTAGGGGGCGACGGGCTGGTCGCACACGGTCGAGTCGCCGACCAGGAACAACGCCGGCGGCCTCACCTGCTTGACCGCGATGGCCTCGACCGCGGCAGCGCGACCGTCGAACACCAGGGTCAACCCCGGCGTGCCGGTGCCACCCTGACCGGTCGGCTGCCCTTCGGGATTGCGCACGTTGACGGTGAGGACCCGATCGGTGAACTGGCCCACGCCGGTGTCGACGGCGGCGAGCACCCGCCGGCGGGCCTCGGCAGTGATGCCGGTGTTCGCCGCACGGGAGGAACTGCCCAGCCGCACGGTCACGTCGTAGTGCCCTGGCGCGACGTCGTAGCGGCAGGTGATCGGTCCGGTGCCGGTGCAGTTGGCCGGCGCGGCGCCCGCGGGCGCGGCACCGAGGGCGGTGAGCGCGCCCGACGCGAGCGTCACGGCCAGCGCCGCGCGGAGGACGGTCGTGAAGGTGGGCATGGGTGTGCTCCTTGCTGCGGTTCGACCGCGGGTGAGCGGGTGGGGCGCGGGCGCGCCGGAGGCCGCTCCACGTCCGGGACAGGAGGCGGTCCCGGACGTGGAGCGGGCAGGGGTGACCGGGGCGCGGCTCAGCCGGCCGAGAGGGCGGAGGACAGGATCGGCGCGAGCCGGTCGGCGATCTTGCGGTGGCCCTGGTCGTTCGGGTGCACGTTGTCCGTGGTGTCGGTGGCCTCCACGATCCAGCCCGTGGTGTCCACGAACCGCACCTTCGGGTCGTTGACGATGCCGACGGCGGCCTGCGTCTCGGGGATGAAGCGCTTCCGGAAGGTCTGCAGCGCCAGGACCGTGGCGTTCGGGTACTTCTGCCGCGCCCGCTGGATCAGGGTCACGTAGGCGCTCTGGAACTGCTCCTTGGTGACGTTGTGGCCGACGTCGTTGGTGCCCAGGTTGATCACCACGGCGTCGGCGCGGTACCGGGAGAAGTCCCAGTTCGACGCGTCGGCCTGCAGCCCGGTGCGCAGGAACCGGTCGCTCATGCCGATGCACCCGTCGGCCGCCGACACCAGGCACGCACCGCCCACCGCGATCTGGGTGTGGCCCGCGCCGAGGCGCTCGCCGACCAGCCAGCCGTAGGCGGTCAGCGCTTGCTTGGACGACTGCTGGCCCACGGTGATGGAGTCGCCGACGAACTCGATCAGCTTCGCGGGGACGGGCGGGGCGAACGTCGTCGCGCCCGCGTCCAGCTGGATGCCCCGGTAGACCGCGTCACCCCGGTAGGAGCCGGCGATCGGCCGGTAGGACACCCGCAGCGTGTGGTTGCCCGCCGCCAGCGGCGTGGGCGTGAGGTTCACCGTGCCGCTGCGGTTGACGTAGGAGACGTCCGGACCGCCGTCGATGCTGACGTAGAAGTCGATCGCGTTGCGCTGCTTGAGCTGCACCGTCCGCCCGGTGAACCCGACGGTCACGTAGGCGCCCGCCCACTCCGAGACGTACGCGGTGGGGTCGGCGGTGTTCCACCGGCCGAAGTACTTGACGTTCGGGTCGGTCGGCGCGCCCGTGCCACCCGGCGTGCCGCCGCCCAGGCGGACGAGCTGCCACTGCTGGTTGGCGCCGGAGTTGATGTCGTACTGCGAGACGCGCGCGCCGTCGGCGGTCGAGCGCTCCCACACGTCCAGCGCCTTGCCGCTGTTGCGGTTGACGAACCGGACGTGGCCGCCGTCGGTGTCCACGAGGCCGAACTGCTGGTTGGCGGCGTCGCGGTCGGTCCACTGCACCACCTCGGCGCCGTTGGCCGTCGACGCGGAGGCGATGTCCACCACCTTGCCGCTGTGGCGCGACTTGAGCCGGTAGTACCCGCCGCCGGAGTCGACGAACTGGAACTGCTGCGCGGACGAGTCGGTCCTGGTCGCCTGCACCACGGCGCCACCGTCCGTCGTGGACTGGACCTGCATCGCCTTGCCGCTGTGGCGGGCGACGACCACGTACGTGGCCGCGGTGTCGAGGGTGGCGGCCTGGGCCGACGGCGCGACCGGTGCGAGCGCGACCGCCGCGACCGCGGCCACCAGCACGGACCGCACGACCGCACCGCATGACGACAATGTCATGTACGTGCCTTTCACCTGGAGTTGGCACAGCGGCGGAGCCGCCGGGATGAGAGGACATTTCCGGTGCGATAGTCGCGCCGATTTCCCACCGCCGTCAATGGCCGCATCTCGTATGGGAGCGGACCGTCGAATATTCGACGGAGTGGCGTATTGCCTTTTCCGGCACGTCCGCCATCCGCACTAGTGGACAAACAGGTCAGCACTCGACGAACCGGTATGCACAGATAGCCCGACAACCCGGACGCCGCGCCGTGGAAAGCGCTATCCAGGTCGTGGTCGCACACCGGTCCGACCGCGACGCTACGAATGCCGCCACCCCGGTGTCAACAGCCCGGGCGAAAAAGTTTCGCTCGCGGTCCGGGCATCGCCCGAACGGTCCAGCAACGGCGACCACCTCGACCGCGAGACGTCACGAACCGCCTGCGCCGCCCCGGGTTGCGCCACCCGGGACATTGTGGACGGAGGACGGACCGACCGACGTTGATCGGTCCACGCCCGATCGGGCACTCCCGTGTCGCAGTTCTCGTCGAACGTTCGACGAGAAGCCGCCGTTCGCCTCGGTGGCGCTCCACCGGACGGCGGATCGACTGGGAACGTGCACAGTACTTTCGGAGGCTGATGTACAGCAATACCAA
This sequence comes from Actinosynnema sp. NPDC037264, assembly GCF_055603705.1. Taxonomy (NCBI): domain Bacteria; kingdom Bacillati; phylum Actinomycetota; class Actinomycetes; order Pseudonocardiales; family Pseudonocardiaceae; genus Actinosynnema; species Actinosynnema sp. NPDC037264. Next base: position 11,658 of record NZ_JBVJVK010000091.1, read on the forward strand.
CACACTTGACGTGTTTACATATGTGACACGGCTCGCTACTGTGCACGTTCACAGCCGCCTGCCGCCTTCCCCTCGCGGCACCTCCCATCGGTCCTCGTGTCAGGTGCCATCCCCCTGCACCAAGGAGTCAGCCATGACCATGCAACGACGGACGTTCCTCGGCGCGAGCGCGGCCGGAGCGGTCGGCGTCGGCCTGTCCCTGCTCGGCGTCGGGCAGGCGTTCGCGGATCCCGCGCCCTCCACCACGTATCCCCTGGGCGTGCGCCGGTACAACTGGACCCGCGGCAGCCGCCCGTGCACCACCTACGTCTACTACCCCGCCGCCACCGGCACCGTCGGCGGCGCCCCGGTCACCGACGCCCCCGTCGCCAACGGCGTGTTCCCGGTCTACAACTTCACCCACGGCTACAGCAGCAGCCCGCAGAACTCCCTGTTCATCATCCGGGCCCTGGCCTCGGCGGGGTTCATCGTCCCCGCCCCGCACTTCAACCACAACTTCGCCGACGTCAACAACGGCAATACCTCCAAGGACGTCTCGCAGATCCTCACCAACACCCTCGCCCTCAACACCAGCGGACCACTCGCCGGGCACATCGACACCGGCATCGGCGTCGGGGTCTCCGGCCACTCGCTGGGCGGCATGACCACCCACGGCCTGCTCACCTCCTGGCCCGACAGCCGCATCGTCTCCGCCAACCCGCAGTCCTGCGTGGACATGGGCAACCCCGCCGGCTCCGTCAACGCCAAGGTCCTGTTCGTCCACGGCGACCGCGACTCGACCACGCAGTACTCCTCGGCCCGGCAGGCGTACGCGGAGCTGACCTGGCCCAAGGCGTTCCTCACCTTCGTCGGCGGCAGCCACACCAGCTTCTGGAGCGACCAGCGCTTCCCCAGGACCGTCGTCGACTGGGCCCGCTGGACCATGTACGGCGACACCGCCGCCCGCGACCGCCTCCCGGCCGATGCCTCCGGATCCAACACCCGCTGGGAAGCCCAACTCGGCGACACGCCCGGCGGCCCGGTCGCCTACACCCTCACCGCCCAGCACAGCGGCAAGGCCGCCGACGTCAACGAGGCCTCCACCGCCGCCGGCGCGCGGCTCGTCCAGTGGACCACCAACGGCCGCCCCAACCAGCAGTTCGAGTTCGTCGACCTCGCCGACGGCCACGTCCGGATCAGGGCCCGCCACAGCGGCCTGTACCTCCAGGCCGCCGGCAGCGGCTCCGACGTCACCCAGCAGCCCGACACCGGCGCCACCGACCAGCACTGGCGGGTCGTCGACCACGGCGGTGACGTGATCAGCCTCGTCAACCGGCGGTCCGGGCTGGCCATGGACGTCTGGGAACACTCCACCGCCGACGGCGCCCGCATCTCCCAATACGCCTACAGCGGGGGTCCCAACCAGCGCTTCGCCCGCCGCCGCGCCTGACGCGGGACCCGCTGCCGCAGCGACGACCCGGCTGCGGCAGCGGGGCGGCCAGGCTGGTGGTCAGGCCGTCGTCCTACGCCGGTTCGCGCCACCGTGGCAGGTCCATAGGATCAGCACGGCGCCGTTGGCCGTCGAGGCGCAGTCCGGAGTGGACGTTGCGGACCGAGGGCCAGGGCCGTGACGCGGGCGTGCTCCTCAGGCGCTGCCGCCGCGTACGACCTCGGTCGGCACGAGGAGGCCCGCGTCGTCGTCCGGACCTCCCTCGACCTGGCGCAGGCAGCGGGCGACCAGCTCGCGCGAGATCCGCTCGACCGGGATGCGGGCGCTGGTCAGGGTCGGTTCGGTCGCCAAGCCGACCGCGCCGCCGTCGAACCCGGTGACCGCGACGTCCGAGCCGACCCGCAACCCGAGCGAGTGCGCCACGTTCACCACCACCGCGCCGACGGAGTCGCTGCCGGTCACGATGGCGCTCGGCGGGTTCTTCCCGGTCAACAACCTGCGGGCCCGGGCGCGGATCCCCGCGTCCGTGCCCAGGTAGACCGACGCCTTCGGCACGCGCAGGCCGTGCCCGGCCACCCCGGCGGTGAAGCCCTCCAGCCGTTCGACCTTCCAGTACTCGTCGCCGGCGAGCCCCAGGTAGGCCAGCCGCTCGTGCCCCTCGGCCACCAGGAGGTCCACGATCGGCCGCACGCCGGCGACGTTGTCCACGTCGACCCACCGCTGCGGCAGGTCGGGCGCGAGGCGGCCGAAGCAGGCGAACGGCATGCCGCTGTCCGCCAGGAACCTGGCCCGCTCGTCGTCGACCCGGGACTCCGACAGGATCATCGCGTCGACCGCGCGCCGGGCGACCAGGTCCTTGAACACGCCGAGCGGGTCGTCCCGGCGGTGGGTGAACACCAGCACCTGGTGGTCGACGTCGGCGGCGGCCTTCACCAGTGCTTGCAGGAAGTGCAGGGTGAAGCCCTGCATGGTCTCCAGCTGCTCGCCGAAGATGTGGTAGCCGAGCTGCATCGTCCGCCGCGACCGCAACGTCTGCGCGGCTCGGTTGGGCTGGTAGCCGAGCGACCGCATCGCCTCGGTCACGCGCTCGAACGTGACCTGCGAGTAGTACGAGTCGTGCCCGTTGAGGACGTTCGACACGGTCTGCCGGGACACGCCCGCCGCCGCGGCCACGTCCACGATGCTGATCCGCCGCCCGCCACCCCTGGACGCCCGCCCGCCTGCTCCCACGCCCACATGATCCACCCATCGTGACGACGGTCGCAATCGACCCCGCGCCGGGGGGGGGGGGGGGGGGGGGGGGGGGGGGGGGGGGGGGCGGAACGGGGGGGGGGGGGGGGGGGGGGGGGGGGGGGGGGGGGGAGGGGGGGGGGGGGGGGGGGGGGGGGGGGGC
>NZ_JBVJVK010000091.1:14489-26540 GCF_055603705.1 Actinosynnema sp. NPDC037264
TACGAAACCCCCCCCACCCCCCCCCCCCCCGCCGCCCCCCCCCCCCCCCCCCCCCCCCCCCCCCCCCCCCTCCACTGTGGACGGTACGTGCCGTTCAGCCCGGTTCGACGGGCAGCCACAGCTCGCAGGTGGCGGTGCTGAAGTCGTCGGCGCGGTCCAGGACGGTGACGATCGAGGGTCCAGGCCGCAGGCGCCACGGGTTGGAGGGGAACCACTCCGTCGCGGTCGCGGCCCACGTCGTCTGCAAGGCCTGGGGGTAGGCCCCGGCCGTCCGGAAGACCGCCCACCTGCCCGCCGGCACGTCGATGCCGTCGAGGTCGTCGGGGGCCGGGGTGTCCCGGGTGACGGCGACCCCGTGCAGGTAGGTCAGCTCGCTGCCCTCGGCGCCGTCGGGGTCGACGTCGTCGCAGACCTGGAGCAGGCCCTGGGGCTCGGTGTCGCCGAGGGCCTTGAGCCGCACGTGCTCCTCCGGCGGCAGCGCGGTGATGTGCTCCTGGATGTGCGGGTTGACGCCGTGGTGGATGAGCGGGACGCGGGTCGCGTGCCCGACGAGCCGGAACGCGGGGCGGTCGACGATGCGGGTGTCCATGGGGGTGCTCCCTTCGACGGTCAGGCGGAACCTGAGCTGCGGTTGTGCGCGAAGGGGACCTCCGCCGCGGCGGACGTCGCCGGGGTTGGCGCCGTGGACCGCCCGGAACGCGCGGCCGAACGCCTCGCTCGACCCGTAGCCGTGCCGGACGGCGATGTCGAGCAGGTCGCCCTCGCCGCGGACGACGTCGGCGGCGGCGACTGTCATGCGCCGCCGCCGCACGTACTCCGACAGCGGCATGCCCGCCAACGACGAGAACATCCGGCGCAAGTGGTACCCGGTCGTGCCGAGCCGCCTGGCCAACCCGTCGACGTCGAGCTCCTCGCCGAGGTGCTCCTCGACCAGGTCGACGAGCCGGTTGAGTGCCGAGATCACGATGGCCTCCCTTCGACGTCAACCCTGCCCTCGGCCACCCCGACCGCGCCCGACCGCGGCGAACCGATCCGATCAGCCCGTCGTCCGGCGCGTCACGCGGAGGACCGGCCCGCGAGAGCGGCGACGTCGACGAAGAACGCCCGGTACCGCGTCACGTCCTCCGCGCTCACCGGCAGCCTCCGGAACGGGTACAGCTCCTGCGGTTGCTCGGAGTAGACCGGCCCTCCGGGAGTGGTCCGGGCGCCGATCACGATCCGCGTCCGGCCGGGCTTGTCGGCTTCGAGCCAGACGCCGAGCCAGGCGAGCGGAACCCGGAGGGAGCCCTCGGTGCGACGCTGGAAGACCTCCAGGACCTGACCGTCGACGATGATCAACGTGTCGTCGTCGTGACCGAAGGTTAGTGCGCTCATCCGGACATCTTGGCGCATGCCTCCGGCCACGCACGTGGAGTGCCGGGGCTCAGGGCCCGGGCGCCGCGGGCGTGTCCGCGATCAGCGCCGCCAGCGGTGTGGCGAGGTCGCGCGGGGAGAACAGGTCGGGACCGCGGTAGCCGACGACCTCCGGCAACGACCACCAGCGCAGGCCGGTGATGTGCTCGGCCGCCAGCTCGCCGTCGGACATCGCGCCGCGCGGCGTGAACGACCGGGTGCGGACGAGGAAGTAGTCGTTCACCACGCCGTCGTGGCCCGGCGCGTAGTCCGGCCCGACGGCTTCCTGACGCCAGGCCGGCAGCGGTTCGGCGTCGAAGGCGGTGAGCCCGACCTCCTCGCGCAGTTCGCGGCGCAGGGCCGCGAGCCGGGTCTCGCCGGGTTCGACGCCACCGCCGGGAGCGGCCCACACCACCGTCGTGCCGGCCGGGCCGGGCACGGCGTGGCGGCAGAGCAGGACGCGGTCGTCCTCGTCCAGGACGACCGCGCGAACCGAGTGGCGCAGGTTCACCGAGGGCACCCGGTGACCCTATCGAGCCTTCGCGGGCCCGTGATCTCGGCGACGATCAGTACGGGAACCGCGCCGACTGGTCGTGCCGTGCTCGGACGACGATCGACTCGTCGTCGGCCGGGTCGTAGAACACGTCGACCGCGGCGCCGACCACCGGCGCGGCGAACACCGAGGTGATCATGGTGGCCACGGCGGTGCGCGGACCGGACGTGCCCTGGTAGGTGATGCGGACCGCGAACCGCGGGCTCCCCATCCCCCAGTCGTGGGTGAACTCGACGTGGTCGATCCGCCCCGTGACCCGCCACCCCGTGTGTTCGAGGTCGGGCGAGGCGTCCTGCCTCGCCGTCTTCCGCGCCGCGTGCACGAGCAGTGCGCCGGTCACCACCGTGAGCTCGGCGAACACGCCGGGCAGGAGGTACGGCGCGTAGTAGACGACCCAGTCCACGAGCATCCACGCTTCCCCCGGCCGTCCGTCGGCCGCCGGACGGCCGCCGACCGCCTCGGGGACCGTCCAGGACGACGCCGCGAGGGCCGTGCCGATCGCCAGGCCGAGGAACGTGGCGAACCGGCCGACGCCGGACCCCGTGCCGGACCACCAGGAGGCGCCCCAGTCGGCCCAGCTCATGGCGAACCCGAGCGTGGACGCGATCGTGACGAAGACGCCGAAGACCACGATCAGCGAGATCGTCGACGGGCCCCGCCCCCAGGCGTCGACCCGGTCGAGGGCCATCAGCCGGAAGCCGTCGAGGAGGCCGAGCGCGCCGGACCACCCGACCACCGCCCAGCTCAGCGAGGTCGGCGCGCTGAGCAGCCACACCTTGCGTCGTGCCTCGCGGTCCCGCCTCGGGTCCTCCGGCAGGCCCAGACCGGCCCACCAGAACCTCCCGTAGGGGAACATGAGATCTCCTCGTCCGTGTCCCCGCGGGCGGTTCAGTCGACGAGCCCGAACACCCCGACGTTGGCCGGGTCGGCGGGGTCGATCCGCGCCTCGTGCCTGGTGCCCGGGGTGTACTGCGAGAACGCCATGGTCGGCACCAGGTGCGTGATCGTGGTCCGGTAGGTCGTGCCGTCCGCGCGGGTCACGTCGAGCGCGGAGGTGTACTGGAGCTGGCCGGCGACCGCCCTCCCGGTCGGTTCGAGCGTGCGGACCACGGCGGTGGCCGGTTCGCCGGACTCGTGGAGCCTGCGCAGGTTGCGGCCGTACTCGTTGACCTCGCGCTGCTGGCGCAACTGCTCCTCGCCGGGCAGCGCGAGGAACGCGGCCATCGCCGGGTCGTCGGTCATCGTGCCGAACGCGTGCGACACCATGCCGAGCGTCGGCAGCTGCGGGCGGATGTCGTGCCCCTCCGCGGCGGCCTCCCGCTGGAACTGCGCCGCGTGCCGCTGGAAGTCCTGCTCGCCGCGCGCCGTCGCCTGCCGCGTGGCGTTGTCGATCTTGTCCCGAAGCTTCTTGAACACGGTGTCCTGCCTTCCGAGCCGCTGACGTGGTGACCACAGCGTGCGGCGGACCAGGCGCCCTACCGGTCCCAGGTTCGCCGGTTGCGGAAGCAGAACGTCCGGAACCGTGGTTAGCCTGCCCGCATGACCGACGACACCTCGCTGCGCGTGCCGGGGGCCGGGACGACGGGCCCGATCACCGAGGGGCAGGTCCACGTCGTGCCCGCCAACGAGGCGTCGTGGGACGACCTGCGGGACGTGTTCGGGACCTCCGAGCCGGGGCAGTGCCGGTGCCAGCGGTTGAAGGTCGTCGGCTGGTTCTGGCGCGACACCACCCAGGAGGAGCGCACCGCGATGCTGCGCGAGCAGACCGCGTGCGACACCCCGGACGCGCAGGTCACGAGCGGTCTGGTGGCCTACGTCGACGGGGTGGCGGCGGGCTGGGTCGCGGTGGAGCCGCGCACGGCGTACCCGAAGCTGCGCACGTCCCGCATCCCGTGGAAGGGACGTGAGGAGGACAAGGACGACGGCACGACGTGGGCGGTGACCTGCTTCGTGGTCCGCAAGGGCTTCCGGGGCCGCGGTCTGACCTACCTGCTGGCCCGCGCTGCGGTCGACTTCGCCCGCGGTCGCGGCGCCCGCGCGCTGGAGGCCTACGCGATGATCACCGAGCCCGGCCGGGACGTGATCTGGGGCGAGATGCGCGTCGGCGCGCGCCAGGTGTTCGAGGACGCCGGGTTCACCCAGGTCAGCCACCCGACGCTGCGCCGGGTCGTCATGCGGGTCGACTTCGAGCGCTGATCGTCACCGGCCCGCCGAATTCCATTCGACGAGCCCGAGCGATATCGCACACATCGTCCGTCGAGGCGGCCAACTCCGATTCGGCCCCGGACAGCCCGCCGTCCTCGATCAGGTGAACACCGCTCACCGAACGGGGATCACGAAACGCGAATGTTCGTCGGGTGTGGTTCTCGCGGTGGCACGGGGCGCGAAGCCGCACCTCGGTCGTGGCAAAAGTGCAGGTGAGGGCGTTCGTGGCGACGAGAATGCCCTTCCCGTGGGGGTACGAGCCGCCTGGTGGCCGTAGTCTTCCCAGGCCGGCCGCGGCACAGCGCGGGTCGGCCCGGGGAAGAGCACGGACGCGGCCCGGATCGGCACCACAGGCTCGAGGGCACGTACAGAAGGGAATGACCGGTCGGATGTTCCGCCGTATCGCGATCGTCAACCGAGGAGAAGCCGCGATGCGGCTCATCCACGCGGCCCGGGAGTTGGCCGAGGAGACAGGTGCCGCGATCGAGACGATCGCCCTGCACACCGACGTGGACCGCGGCGCCGCGTTCGTCCACGAGGCGGACGTCGCCTACGACCTCGGGCCGGCGTCCACCCGTCCCTACCTCGACCTGAAGGTGCTCAAGAAGGCGCTGGTGGAGACCGGCGCCGACGCGGCCTGGCCGGGCTGGGGCTTCGTCGCCGAGGACCCGGCGTTCGCCTCCCTGTGCGACGAGATCGGGGTCGCGTTCGTCGGCCCGAGCGCCGAGGCCATGCGCAGGCTCGGCGACAAGATCGGCGCCAAGCTGCTCGCCGAGGAAGTCGGCGTGCCGGTCGCGCCGTGGAGCCGGGGTCCGGTGGAGTCGCTGGACGCGGCCCTGGCCGCCGCGGCCCGGATCGGCTACCCGCTGATGCTGAAGGCCACCGCGGGCGGCGGCGGTCGCGGCATCCGCGTCGTCACCAACGAGGCCGACCTGACCGACGCCTACGAGCGCACCAGCCAGGAGGCCGCGCGGGCGTTCGGCAGCGGCGTCGTGTTCCTCGAACGCCTGGTCACCGGCGCCCGCCACGTCGAGGTGCAGGTCATCGCGGACGGTCAGGGCACGGCGTGGGCGCTGGGCGTGCGCGACTGCTCCGTCCAGCGGCGCAACCAGAAGATCATCGAGGAGTCGGCGTCCCCGGTGCTCGGCGCCGACCAGGCCGCTGACCTCAAGGCCTCCGCCGAGCGGCTGGCCAACGCGGTCGGCTACCGGGGCGCGGCCACCGTGGAGTTCCTCTACCACCCCGGCGAGCGGACGTTCGCCTTCCTGGAGGTCAACACCCGCCTGCAGGTCGAGCACCCCATCACCGAGTCCACCACCGGGTTCGACCTGGTCAAGGCCCAGCTGTGGGTGGCCGCGGGCAACCGGCTGGAGGGCGCGGCGCCGGTCGAGCGCGGACACGCCGTCGAGGCCCGGCTCAACGCCGAGGACCCCGACCGGGACTTCGCACCGTCACCGGGGCGCATCGCCCGGCTCTCCCTGCCCTCGGGCCCCGGCATCCGGGTGGACACCGGGGTCCGCGAGGGCGACACCATCCCGGCGGACTTCGACTCCATGATCGCCAAGATCATCGCCCACGGGCGCGACCGCACCGAGGCGCTGGGCAGGCTGCGCCGCGCCATGGGCAACACCACCGTGGTCATCGACGGCGGCGCGACCAACAAGAGCTTCGTCCTGGACCTGCTGGATCAGCCCGAGGTCCTGGACGGCAGCGCGGACACCGGCTGGATCGACCGGGTCCGCGGCGAGGGCAGGCTCGTCGCGCACCGCCACGCCGCCGTGGCCGTCGCCACCGCCGCGATCCAGGCCTACGAGGAAGAAGAGGGCGCCGAGCAGCAGCGACTGCTGTCCACCGCGTTCGGCGGCCGGCCGCAGGTGCGGCACGAGCACGGCCGCAGCCTCGACTTCAAGCTGCGCGGTGTCACCTACCGGGTCCGGGTGACCCGGGTCGGCGCGCAGCGGTTCCGGGTCGGCATCGAGGCCGGCGGCCAGGTCGGCGCCGCCGACGTCGAGCTGGACCGGTTCGACCCGCACTCCGGGCAGATCCGGGTCAACGGGACCCGCCACCGCCTGCTCATCGGCACCACGGGCCCGGTGGTCCTGGTCGAGGTGGACGGCGTCGCGCACCGGGTCAGCCGGGACGAGGGCGGCGTGCTGCGCTCCCCCGCGCCCGCGCTCGTCGTGGCCACCCCGGTCGGGGTCGGCGACGAGGTGGAGGCCGGGGCGCCGGTGCTCGTGCTGGAGAGCATGAAGATGGAGACGGTGCTGCGCGCGCCGTTCGCCGCACGCGTCAAGGAGTGCGCGGTGGCGGTCAACAGCCAGGTGGCCAGCGGCGCGCCGCTGCTGCGGCTGGAACCCCTCGCCGAGAACGACGTCGCCGACACCGCCGCCGACCAGCCGGTCGAGCTCGACCTCGCCCCGCTCCCGGACGCCTCCCCCGCCGACCGCGTCGAGCGCGGCCTGCAGGAGCTGCGCGGGCAGCTGCTCGGCTTCGACGTGGACCCGCACGACGACGCCAGGGTGCTGCGGGACTACCTCGACGCGCGGCAGGAGGCCACCGCGGCGGGCCGGCGTCCGCTGGCCGGGGAGGTCGCCCTGCTCACGGCGTTCGCCGACCTGGCCGAGCTGAGCCGCAACCGCCCCGCGGGCGAGGACACCGGCGGCGGTGGCCACGTGCACAGCGCCCGCGAGTTCTTCCACACCTACCTGCAGAGCCTGGACGTGGACCGCTCGGGCCTGCCGGAGCGCTTCCAGCGCAAGCTCGCCACGGCGCTCGCCCACTACGGCGTGACCAGCCTGGACCGCACCCCGGAGCTGGAAGCCGCCGTCTTCCGGATCTTCCTCGCCCTGCAACGGGCCACCGCCGACGCGGGGGTCGTCGCGGCGATCCTGCGGTCCTGGCTGAACGAGGCGCCGCCGGACGACGCGCTGCGCGACACGGTCGGGCTCGCCCTGGAGCACCTGGTCTCGGCCACCCAGGTGCGGTTCCCCGCGGTCTCCGACCTCGCGCGCGGCGTCGTGTTCGCCTGGCTCGGCCAGCCGCTGCTGCGCCGCAACCGGGCCCGCACCTACGCCGAAGTCCGCAAGCACGTGCGGTACCTGACCGAGCACCCGGACGCGCCCGACCGCGACGAGCGGGTCGCCCGCATGGTGCGGACCACCGAACCGCTCGTGCGGCTGTTCAGCCAGTACCTGGAGCGCAGCCCCCTCGACAACGCGCTGATGCTGGAAGTGCTGACCCGGCGGTACTACGGCAACAACCGCCTGGTCGACATCCGCACCAGCACGATCGGCGAGCGCACCTTCGTGACCGCCGAGCGCACCGACTTCACCGTGGTGTCCACCGCGACCAGCCACGACGACCTCGGCGAGGCGCTGCGCAGCCTCGGCACCCTGGCGGCCGGCACGGGCACGCTGGAGGCCGACGTCTACCTCGCGTGGCGCGACCAGCCGGAGGACGCCGCCGAACTGGCCGCCGCGCTGGCGGCCGTGGTCGGCGCGCACCCGCTGCCCGAGCAGGTCCGCAGGCTCACGCTCACCGTCGCGGGCCGCGGCGGCTCGGTCGGGCACCAGCACGTGACGTTCCGCCCGGCCGGTCCCGGGATGGCGGAGGACCGGCTGATCCGGGGGCTGCACCCCTACATCGCCCAGCGGATGCAGCTGGAGCGGCTGCGCGAGTTCGACCTCACCCGGCAGCCGTCCTCCGACGAGGACGTCTACCTGTTCCACTGCGTCGCCCGGGACAACCGCGCCGACGAGCGGATCGTGGCCTTCAGCCAGATCCGGGACCTGGTGGCCCTGCGCGACCACGACGGCCGCCTCGCGGCGCTGCCGACCGCGGAGAACACGCTGGCCACCTGCCTGGACTCGATCCGGCGCGCCCAGTCGCTGCGGTCGTCGTCGGCGCGGTTCAACACCAACCGCATCGTGGTCTACGTCTGGCCCGCCAGCGACATCACCCGCGAGGAGCTGGAGATGCTGGCGAAGCGGATCCTGCCCACCACGGCGGGCGCGGGCCTGGAGGAGATCGAGTTCATCCTCCGGCAGCGGCACGAGTCCGGTGAGCTGGTGCGGGTCGCGCTGCGGATCTCCTTCGACACCACCGGAACCCCGACGTTCTCCTTCGGCGAGCCGTCCGACGCGCCGATCCTGCCGCTGGACGGCTACCGGCAGAAGGTGCTGCGGGCGAGCAGCCGCAACACGGCGTACCCGTACGAGATCACCGGCATGATCGGCGAGTTCACCGAGTACGACCTGGACGAGACCCAGGCGCTGGTGCCCGTGGACCGCCCGAAGGGCCGCAACACCGCGGCCATGGTCGCGGGCGTGGTCAGCACGCCGACCGCGCGGCACCCGGAGGGCGTCAAGCGCGTCGTGCTGCTCGGCGACCCGACCGACTCCCTCGGCGCGCTGTCCGAACCGGAGTGCCGCCGCGTGATCGCCGCGCTCGACCTGGCCGAACGGCTCCAGCTGCCGGTGGAGTGGTACGCGCTGTCCGCCGGCGCCCGGATCTCCATGGAGTCCGGCACCGAGAACATGGACTGGGTCGCCGCCGCGCTCAAGCGGATCGTCGAGTTCACCCAGGGCGGCGGCGAGATCAACGTGGTGGTCGCGGGCATCAACGTCGGCGCCCAGCCGTACTGGAACGCCGAGGCCACGATGCTCATGCACACCAAGGGCGTCCTGATCATGACGCCCGACTCGGCCATGGTGCTCACCGGCAAGCAGTCGCTGGACTACTCCGGCGGCGTGTCCGCCGAGGACAACTTCGGCATCGGCGGCTACGACCGGGTCATGGGCCCCAACGGGCAGGCGCAGTACTGGGCGCCGGACCTGCCGTCGGCCCGGGACCTGCTGATGGCGTACTACGAGCACACCTACGTCGCACCCGGTGAGGACGGGCCGCGCCGGGTGGCGACGACCGACCCGCACGACCGCGACGTCACCGGCTACCCGCACCACGCGGCGGGCAGCGACTTCACCGCGGTCGGGCAGATCTTCTCCGCGCAGGACAACCCGGACCGCAAGAAGCCGTTCGACATCCGGGTCGTGATGCGCGCGCTGGCCGACCAGGACCGCCCGGTGCTGGAGCGCTGGGCGGGCATGGCCGACGCCGGGACGGCGGTCGTGCAGGACGTGCACCTGGGCGGCATCCCGGTCTCCCTGGTGGGCATCGAGTCACGTCCGGTGGAGCGGCGCGGCTTCCCGCCCACCGACGGGCCGGACACCTACACCGCGGGCACGTTGTTCCCGAAGTCGTCGAAGAAGGTGGCGCGGGCGATCAACGCGGCCAGCGGCAACCGGCCGGTCGTGGTGCTGGCGAACCTGTCCGGGTTCGACGGCTCGCCCGAGTCGATGCGCGCGCTCCAGCTGGAGTACGGGGCGGAGATCGGCCGGGCCGTGGTGAACTTCCGGGGTCCGATCTTGTTCTGCGTGATCTCCCGGTACCACGGTGGCGCGTTCGTGGTGTTCTCCAAGGCGCTGAACCCGAACATGACCGTGCTCGCCGTGGAGGGCTCGTTCGCCTCCGTGCTCGGTGGCGCGCCCGCGGCCGCGGTGGTCTTCACGCGGGAGGTCGCGGCCCGCACCGCGGCCGACTCCCGGGTCCGCGACCTGGAGGCCAGGAGCGCGGCGGCGACCGGCGCCGACCGGGCCGCGCTGACGGCCGAGCTGGACGAGGTGCGCTCCGCGGTCCGCGCCGAGAAGCAGAGCGAGATCGCGCGCGAGTTCGACCGGATCCACAGCATCGGCCGCGCGGTCGAGGTCGGCTCGGTCGACGCCGTGATCCCGGCCGTCGAGCTCCGGCCCCGGATCATCCAGGCCCTGGAGTCCCGGCGGGCGTAGCGGGTTCGACGACGGGGGGACGGCGTTGCGGCGCCGTCCCCCCGTCGCGTTGCCGATGCACGCCTGGCCTGTCACCCCGGTTCCGGCGCCGGGTTCGATCCTGCGGTGCGCCCCTTCCCGGCAGGTGGTCTCCGTACTAGCCTCGAGGTGTGAGAGCGCTCTCACGGTGAGTTCCCACCACGCCTTCGAGGCACCGCAAAGGAGACCCCATGCGCTTCTCCTCCAGCACCGAAGGAACACCCGCAGGAACGTCCACGACAAGGACCAGGCGGCTCACGGCGGCCGCGACCGCCGTCATCGCCACCCTCGCCCTCGCCGCGCCGACGGCTTCCGCGACCGAACCGACCACGTCCGCCGACTGCCAGGTGTCCGCACTGGGCCAGACCGGTCTGCGCGCCGCCGACCCGAGCGTGATCCGCGTCGGCGGCACCTACGTCTCGGCGCAGGTCGGCGGTGGCGGCATCCAGGTCCGCCAGGCGTCGTCCCCGGACGGGCTGGCCGCCGCGCCCGCGCGCCTCGTGTGGCGCGACGCGCGCAACCTCGGCTCGGTGTGGGCGCCCGAGATCGTCCGCGACGGCGGTCGGTACTACATCTACTTCACGGCCGGCCACGACGCGGCGCACCGCATGTACGCGATCAGCTCCGCCTCGCCGGACTCCGGCTACACCGGTGAGGTCTCCCTCGCCCTGCCGGGTGGCCGGTGGGCGATCGACGGGGTGCCGGTGACGTTCAACGGCCAGCGCTACTTCATCTGGTCGGGGTGGGAGTGCACCACCAACGTCGAGCAGAACCTCTACATCGCCCGCATGTCCGACCCGCTCACGGCGGTCGGCAACCGCTACGTCATCTCCCAGCCGCGCGAGCCGTGGGAACGCGTGGTCGGCAACCCGTTCATCAACGAGGCGCCTGAGGTCATCAAGGACCCCAACGGCCAACTGCACGTGGTGTACTCGGCCAACGGCAGTTGGAGCGAGCAGTACTGCCTGGCGGACCTGCGGCTGCGCGCCGGCGGCGACCCCACCCACGTGTGGGACTGGTACAAGTCCAACGGCTGCCTGTTCGGCTCCAACCGGGCCACCATGATGACCGGCTGGGACCCGACCCTGCACGTCAACGGGCCCGGCCACCACACGTTCGTGCTGCTCGACGGCGACATCGCCACCAGTCCGCCGGCCGGCCCGAAGTTCCCGATGGTGTACCACGCGGTGCCGAAGGGCACGCCCTACCACTGGGACAACCGCTACTGGTACACCGGCACGTTCGTGTGGTGGGGCAACACGACCTACCGCCGCGCCAACGTGCCGGGCGCGACGGCGGACACCGGGTGGGGCCTCAAGTTCTTCGAGTAGCCGTTCGACGATCACCGGTCCCCTCACCGCGCTGCCGCCCGTCCCGCGGAGTTCGCGGACGGGCGGTAGCGTGCCGGTGCCGGGCATCGAAGGACGGAGGGCGGCTCATGGCCGAGGTCACCGCGGTGGACGTGCTGCTGGACGGGTTCGGGCGGGTTCGGGAGTCCGTGGAACGCGTGCTGGACGGCCTCACCGGACCGCGGCTGACGTACCGGGTGGGTGGCTCGGCCAACTCGATCGCGTGGCTGGTCTGGCACCTGACCCGGGTGCAGGACGACCACGTGGCGGAGGTCGCGGGCGACGAGCAGGTCTGGACCGCCGACGGCTGGGTCGAGCGCTTCGGCCTGCCGCTGCCCGCCGACGACACCGGCTACGGCCACGACGGCGAGCGGGTCGCCGCCGTGGACGCGCCCGCCGCCCTGCTGCGCGACTACCACCGGGCGGTGCACGAGCGCACCGCGGCGTACCTGCGCGGCTTGAGCGGTCACGACCTGACGCGGGTCGTCGACGAGTCGTGGGACCCACCCGTGACGCTGGCCGTGCGGCTGCTCAGCGTGATCGAGGACGACCTCCAGCACGTCGGTCAGGCCGCCTTCGTGCGCGGTGTGCTGCCCGAGGACTGACAGTGAGGATGTAGGTGAGCACCTCCCGGCTGGGGTCTGACCCCAGGACTGACTGACTTCGGGTCCTCAACGGGATCTGTCGGCCC
>NZ_JBVJVK010000092.1:0-14520 GCF_055603705.1 Actinosynnema sp. NPDC037264
GGCACGATCGCGGACGTCGCGACCGGTGGCGCGGCGAAGTTCCTCGGCTCGATCATCGGCATCGCCAACCAGATCCAGTCCGCGGTCGACCAGGTTCGGGCACTCGTGCACGGGTTCGCCGCCGTCGTGCAGGCCGCGCGGGCGCAGGGCGACGGCGTGCGCGCGATCTGGCCGTGGTCTTACTTCGACCACCCGGGAGCGTGATGACGAACCCGTTCGCGACCGCAGACGGCGTGCAGGCGCAGCACAACCTGTTCCGCGTGCTCGCCGCGGCGGACGACGGCGCCATCTCCGACTTCGCGAAGGAGGTCGTCGCCGGCCGCTCGGCCCCGCGCGACCTGCTCGCCCAGCAGTGGGCGGTGGAGTCGGTGGCGGACAAGGCCTTCGCCGCGATCGACGAGTTCCAACGCCTGCCCGAAACCGAACGCGCCGCGCTCGTCGGGCAAGGGGCGGCGTTCCTCGACGAGTACATCGCCGGGCTCGCGAACCTGGACGTCGAGGCCGAGCTGACGCCGCCGCCGCGCGGGACTGCCCGGGACGACGACGATGACGAGCCGGGACCGTCGTTGCTGAGAGACGCCTGGTAGCCCTCTGCCGTTCGGCGCGTCAGGGCGCGCCGGCGTCGCGTCACCGCCGGGCAGGCTCGGGAGCCCTCTGCGGCGTGGACGGTCGTCGGGGTCCGTCAGCGGACCTTCTCCGGGATGCGGTCCAGCGCGTGCAGGACGTGCACAGCGAGACCCCGTGCGTCCTTCCGGCTGAGGCCGGAGTGCGCTGACAGCACGTCCTGCACCAGCTCGACCCTGCGCTCGTACAAGGACGAGTAGGTCGGTGTCGTCATGAGGTGCGCCTGCTCGTCTGCTCGGGGACCCGGCCGCCGTCCGCTTCCCAGCTCAGGAGCGCGGTGCGGGCCAGGTCCGTCGTCTGCCGCGTCGGTGCGGTTGTGGTGATCCCTGCGGTGAGCAGGTCGTGCGCGGTCTGGACGTTGTCGCGATCCGCCGCGAGCGCCATGGTGCGGTGCGCCGCGACCGGGTCGGTGTCCGACGGCACGACGAGCAGCGTGAGGCGGTGCCTGTCCGCTGCGACCAGGTCGACGGTGTGGGCGGATCGCGAGTTGAACCCGTCGAGCCGGACCTGACCGCTGTCGGCGGTCACGCGGCGCGGCGCGGTGCTCCACTCGGAGAGGTTGTAGCTCACCCGCATGACGTCGCCCAGCCGAACCGCCAGCACCGCGAGCAACGCGGGGAGTTCGGCGACGAGGTCCCGGGAACGCGGCCACCAGGCGCCGTCGACGTGCCCCGTGGTGGGGGCCTTCGGCCGCAGCCGCAGTCGCCGGGGGTGCGCGGGCTGCTCGGTGACAGCGGTGCTGAGAGGGTGGGGTGCCGACGTCACGTCGGACTCCCGTCTCCGGCCGGAAAAGGCCGGTTTCAGTTTTCACCGAGTACGACGTGGGCTTGACCGCCCACGTGCGGGATGTTCTCGACAACTCCAACCTACACCCATTTTGGCATGATCGATCGGAATGGTGTCGAGTGGTTTGCGGCTGGTGCCGTTCACGGTCGAAGAATATCTGGAAGATTACCGGCGATTTCGGTCCTGGAGGGGCGGCGATCCATCTTCGATGGGTCGACAGTTGTCCAGGCGGCCCCAGCGTGCTCGAACGCCGGGGCGCCGGTGCCACCACGCCGGTTTGCCAACGCCGTGCCACGGGTACCCGACCGATTCGGCGGCTGCCTGTCGCGGCACCCGCCCAACCCCCCACACCGATCGCCCCGGACCTCGGCGACGGAGTACAACGCCGTTGCCGGAGGCACGAACATGAGCACGAAAGTCCGATCGGACGTCCTGCGAGCCGATAAGGCGCCGCAGCCCGTGCTGGCCGGAGTGAAGTCACCGGCTGAGATGTTCCTGGTCAAGTTGTTCGCGGTGATCCCGGCCCTGGCGCTCGCCGCGGCGGTTCCGCTGGCCTGGGGCTGGGGTCTCGGTTGGGTCGACCTCGGCCTCGCCGTCTTCTTCTACACCCTCACCTGCCTCGGGGTGACGATCGGGTTCCACCGCTATTTCACCCACGGCGCGTTCAGGGCCACCCGCGGGCTGAGGATCGCGCTCGCGGTGGTCGGCAGCATGGCCATGCAGGGCCCGGTCGTCGGCTGGGTCGCCGACCACCGCCGGCACCACGCCTACGCCGACCGCGAAGGCGACCCCCACTCCCCGTGGCTCTTCGGGACGTCGGCAGGCGCGCTGGCCAAGGGTTTCTGGCACGCCCACATGGGCTGGCTGTTCCAGCGGGAGCTGACGAACACCGCCCGCTTCGCCCCGGACCTGCTCGCCGACGAGGACATCCGGCGCGTCAACCGCTGGTTCCCCGCGCTGACCGCGGTGACGCTGCTCGCGCCCGGGCTGGCCGGGGGCCTCATCACGTGGAGCTGGTGGGGTGCGCTGACCGGGTTCTTCTGGGCCGGCCTGGTGCGCGTCGCCGTGCTGCACCACGTCACGTGGTCGGTGAACTCGATCTGCCACATGATCGGTGACCGCCCCTTCGCCTCGCGCGACAAGTCCGCCAACTTCTGGCCGCTGGCGATCCTGTCGATGGGCGAGTCCTGGCACAACTCCCACCACGCCGACCCCACCTGCGCCCGCCACGGCGTGCGACGCGGCCAGATCGACATCTCCGCGCGGCTGATCCGGGTCTTCGAGGTGTTCGGCTGGGCCACCAACGTCCGCTGGCCGCGGCCGGCCCGGACCCACGAGGCCTGACAACCGCGGACCGGTTCCCCGGTCGACGACGACAGCAATCCACAAAGGATGGACAGCGCATGGCGCCCCCGAAGGCGCGACGGTCATCGTTCAGCGCCTTCAGCTCGCGACCGGTTTCCTCGCGTCCGAGCACGACTGGGCCCGGAGTGCTGGATCAACCGGAGCCCTCGCCCGCACCTCGTCGCCTCGTCCTCGAAGCGGGACTGGCCCGCGGCGAGCACGAGTGGGCGAAGCCACGAACGGCCCCTCCCAGACGACGCACGCCGGGCGGGAGGCCGTCGATCGACCTTCCGCCCGGCCTCGGCCTGGCTCGTTCACCCGGTGTGCCACCGGAAGCGGTCAGCCGGTGCAGTTGGGGACCGCGGGAGTGCTGCCGACGCAGTTGTTGGGGGTGTTGGCGGTGATGGGGGAGTTGGTGGTGGTCATGGTGCCGCCTTGGCGGTAGACGCCGCCGGACTGGCCCAGGGCCGCCAGCGCGTGGTTGTCGGTCACGGCGGTCTGGGTGAGGGTGGTGGCGGTGGAGTTGATCGCGGAGATGCCGCCGCCGCGGCCCGCGCTGTTGCCGGTGATGAACAGCGGGCTGCCGGTCACGCCGGTGACGGTGAGGGTGCCGCGCAGGCCGTTGTAGAGGCCGCCGCCCTCGCCGAGCAGGGTGGTGTTGCCGGACACCGGGCTGTTGGTGAACGTCGCCGCAGGGGCCTTGCCCGACGGCGTGTCGGCGTTGGCGAGGCCGCCGCCGTTGCCCGAGGCGGTGTTGCCGGTCAGGGTGCTGCCGGTGAGCGTGACCGCGCCGCGGTTGAGGATGCCGCCGCCGTGGCCGACGACGTTGCCGCGGGTGAACGCGACGCCGGTGGTGAGGGTGAGGCGGCCGGTCGGGCCGACCTCGGCGATCCGGAACAGCCCCAGGCCCGTCGGGGAGGCGTTGGTGACGGTGGCGGGGCCGATCATCTCGATCGGGGTGGTGATCACCGGTAGCGCGTTGGACGCGCCGCCGTGCGCCGCGGTCATGCCGTAGGTGCAGCCGCCCGCCAGGACGAGGGTGTCGGCGGTGGGGGTGGAGTTGGCCAGGTTCACCGCCGCGACCAGGGCGTTCTCGCCGCACGCCACCGGAATGGTGATGGCCTGCGCCGCCGGTGTGACGGCGATCAGGCCCCCGGTCATGACGGTGGCGCCGATCAAGGCTTTGACGGTGGTGCGGATGTGTCGCATCGGAATTCATTTCCTGGAGCAGGATTGAGGGCGACCGGCGTGGCGCGGCGGAGCCGGTGCATTCGGTTCGCCCGGGGGCCACCGCAATTCGAGTGGCTGGTGGCTTCTCGCCCCGTGCAAAAACCCCGGCTCGCCCAAAACACCTCTGCGATCAGTGCGGGAGGTGTTTCGCCACCGGGGTCCGGGGTAACAATGCCCAATCTATACCATCGGCCGAACGAACGACTCCTCGTTCACCCGAACGGTCGTCGGCGTCGCGACGTGCCGACGGGATCGGCCCGCCGGCTCACGTCGCCGCCCCTCCCAGGGCGGCGGAGGCGGGGCGGAAGGCGCGGATCCGCTCCACCAGCGCGAGTGCGCCGGGGTGGCGGCGGCGGCGTGCCGCCTCGTCGCGCAGCGGGCGCAGTCGCTCGACCGCTCGGGTCGAGGTCAGCACCTCGCACCGGTCGACCGCTTCGTTGCCCAGCTCGACCGCCGCGTCGACCTGGTCGTCGAGCAGGTGGCAGATCGCGAAGGAGATGAGGCTGAACGCCCGGCTGCGCGCCATGCCCGGCCCGTAGCCGTCGACGGCGGTCGACAGCACGGCCGCCGCGAGCTCGGCGTACCGCGAGTCCGTGGTACGGGCCAGTTCGGTGTAGACGACACCGGTGATCGCGGTGAAGTCGGTGGCGGTGAAGAACGCCGCCCAGGCGGGCACGGGCTCGTCCGACGCCCGCACGAAGGCGTCCCGCGCGCGGGCCAACGACATCGCGACGTCGTCCGGACGCCCCATCCGCGCCTGCGCCCAGGCGCGGTTGGCGAAGATCACCGCCCCCGCCAGCGCGGAGCCGCCGGCCGCGGCGGCCCCTTCACCGAGCTGGAACTCGGCCATCGCCCGCCCCAGGTCGTTGTGGTGCAGCGACAACCGCCCGAGCCGGTAGTAGACGTTGGACGCCAGCGACGTGTGGTCACCCCGCGCTGCGACGGTCAGCGCGGTGCGGAAGTGCCGCGCCGCCGTGTGCGGCAACCCCGTGTCGAAGCAGGACCAGCCCGCGAGGTTGTGCAAGTCGGCCACGGCGGCGTGCAGCGGCCCGGAGACGTCGTCGGCGCCGGGGTGTTCGAGCAGCGCCAGTGCGGACGGCAGGCGCGACACGGCGGCCTCGCGGCAGCGGCCTCCGCCGTGGCGGTGGTCGAGTGCGCGGTGGACGGCGGTGAACGCCACCACGGAGTCGACGTCGGCCATGACGACCCGTCCCCGCACGTCCCACGGTCGATCCGGGCCCGAGTCCTCGCCGGGCGTCGTGCTGTCAGGCTGCATCAGAGGGCCTCCGGCGGTCGCCGACACGACGGTGGCTCACCGGGGTCCGGGGCGAACGACCAGAACACCCCACTGTCCCACAGTTGCGGTGTCCAGCTGTTGATCGGTGGTGATCGAAGCAACGCGCGATTCGGAACAGGTCGACCCGACCCGTGAACCCATGACCTGTTGACCGGGTGACGTGCGGTATTCATCCGCACGGATAGTCGGAACAACCCTCGAACTGCGGACTCGTTCGCGTTCAGGGGAGTGCGCCTCGCATTCGGGTGGCCGGCGGCGTTGTGCCTTCCGCCGGTCCCGCAGAGACGCGCACGCTGAGCCTTCGAGGGTGTTGGTCGTCCCGGTGCTCTCGTTCATCGGCACCGGATACGTGACCCCGGACCCCGGTCATCCGATCACCCCCCCGCGGGGTCCGCGGCATCGGCTCGGACCCACCTCACGGGTGGAGATTGATCATGAAATCAACGTTGCGCGCCGGCACGGCCGGCCGCTTGGGTCGCGTCCTGGTCGGGTTGGGCACGGTGGCCGGTTTCGCACTGGTGGCGCCGGGCACAGCCCATGCTCTCCCGGTCGGGTGCACGCAGACCGGCAACAACTTCGTCTGCACCGCGGGCATTCCCGCCGGCGAGGTCCTCACGGGCACCACGGCGAACAACATCATCACCATCACCGGCGGACCGGTGAACGGGACCGTCAACTCGCTCGCCGGCAACGACACCATCAGCGTCACCGGCGTCGCGGGCGTCGCCGGCTCGAACGGCGCCCCTGGTGCGAACGGCACCGCGGGCACCCCGGCCGGCAGCGCGGGCGGCAACGGCGGCGTCGGCACCGGCGGCGGTGTCGCCGTGGGCGGCACCGGGATCATCGACGGCGGCCCGGGCACGGACAGCATCAGCGTCACCGGTGGTGCGGGCGGCAACGGGGGCAACGGGGGCAACGGCGGGACCGGCCTCAACAGTGGTGCCGGTGGTGCCGGCGGTAACGGTGGCGTAGCCGGTGTCGGTGGGGCGGGCAACGCCGGGACCATCCACGGTGGCACGGGCAGCGACACCGTCAACGCGACCGGGGGCAAAGGCGGCAACGGCGGCCTCGGCGCGCTGGGCGGCAACGGCGGCCTCGTCGCGGGAGGCGCGGGCGCCGGCGGCATCGGTGGTGCTGCGGGTGTCGGCGGCGCCGGCAATTCCGGAACCGTCAACGGCGGCACCACCGACGCCGGTCTCGACACCGTCACCGCGACCGGTGGCGCGGGTGGATCCGGCGCCGCGGGTGGCGTCGGCGGCTGCGGCAGCGGCGGTGGCGCGGGCGGCGTCGGCGGCGCTGGTGGCGCGGGCGGCATCGGCAACAGCGGAACCGTCAACGGCGGTGCCGGAGTCGACACCCTGAAGGCCAACGGTGGCGTCGGCGGAGCCGGCGGCGTCGGTGGCAAGGGCGGTAACGGCATCAGCGCCACCCAGCCCGGTGGCGCGGGTGGCGTCGGGGGTGCGGGCGGCGCCGGTGGTGTCGGCAACTCGGGAGCCGTCAACGGTGAAGTGGGTGCCGACGCCATCACCGTCACCGGTGGCAACGGTGGCAACGGCGGTGCGGGCGGCAACGGCGGCACCGGGTGCGGCGGTCCCGGCGGCGCGGGTGGCCTCGGCGGCGCCGCGGGCGCGGGCGGCCTGGGCAACACCGGTACCGTCGAAGCCGGCGCCACCGTGGTCAACGGCAACAGCGGCTCCGTCGGACCCAACGGCGTAGCCGGTGTCAACAACGGCGGGGTCTGCTCCTGCTGATCGACCGCGGTCACGCGGAAACACCCGGGCCTCGGGCTCGTGGCCACGCCGCCGCGAGCCCGGGGCCCGACCGGCGCGACGCGCGAACGCCCCGCGCGCCGAACGTGACGAAGTGTCGACTCCGCCATTCCCCCGCGGGCACCGCGACGGCGTCACGCGCCGGTAACGCCCCCTGGAACACGCTGTGGTCATCCGAATTCCCGGAGATGAAGCGGAGGACGACATGCGAACTCGACAGCTCTACCCGATCCTGGCAGCAGGCGCCTTGGTCATGGGCGGTTTCACGGGAGCCGGCGTCGCCTCGGCGGCGGTCCCGTGCACCATCGGTCCCAACGTGACGCAGAACGACACCACGGTGTTCGGTTCCGGTGGGAACGACACGATCGACTGCACCAGCGCCAACCCGGGCAAGACCGTCTACGGCAGCGGTGGCAACGACACCATCACCGGCACCGCCTACATCGACACGATCCACGGCGGCGCGGGCGACGACACGCTCACCGGCCAGGTCGGCGACGACCTGCTCTACGGGGACCTCGGCACGGACACGCTGAACGGTTCCGCGGGCGACGACGCGCTCAGCGGTCCGGGCACCGATGCCGCGCAGGACACCCTCAACGGCGGTGACGACACCGATTCCTGCGGACCCGTCGGCGTGCCGCCGGACCTCCGCAGCAGTTGCGAGTCGTAGCACTCGGGCACCACCGAGATGACCCGCGAACACGAAAGACCGTCGACGACCCGGCCCTGGAAGGGGACCGGGTCGCTCCTCGTGTCGTCCGGGGGCCTCGGGAACGACCCCCCGAACGGGTGGTTTGAGGGGCGGCGCACCCTGCCTCACGCATGACGGATTCGAGCGGTGGCAAGGGTTTGACCCCCGAGTGGGGTCGCTCGCCGTGCCCGCGCTGGTAACCTGGTCCGCAGGACGTCAGTCGACGGTTCCACCGCAGCCGGCTCCGATTCGGCCGCGAGCGCGCGTGCTCCGCGCACACCGTGCAAGTCAAAGCCGAAAGGTCTTCCGTGATCATTCTTCCGGACCTCGTCGACACAACTTCGACTCCGGGCTCATGACCTCACTCGCGGCGCCGGGAGCGCGCTTCGCGCCCCACGGGCACCAAGCAGGCTTGCACGTCGCTCTCCTCGACGGGTTCCGGCTCACCGGGGGAGCCGACGCCATTCCGGTCCAGGGCGGGGCCGAGCGCCTGCTGGCGTTCATGGCGATGCGCCGGCGGGCGGTGGGGCGGCTGTTCGTGGCGAGTTCACTGTGGGGGGACGCCACCGAAGGCCACGCCTACGCGGCCCTGAGGTCGACGTTGATCCGCATGAACCGCGCTTGCCGGGACACGCTGCTGGTCACCCCGTCGAGCTTGGAGCTCGCGCCCGGTGTCTCGGTCGACCTGCGCGACGCCCAGGCGCTCGCTCACCGTCTGCTCGAAGCCGGTCCGCACGCCGTGGGGGACCTGAGCGTCGAGGCGGTCGCCACCCTGTCGTCGGAACTGCTCCCGCTCTGGTACGACGACTGGCTCGCCTTCGAGGTCGAGGACTGGCGCCAACTCCGGCTCCACGCGTTGGAGGCGGTGGTGGACGGCCTGGTGGAGGCGAGGCGCTTCGGAGATGCCACGGCGGCGGCGAGCGTGGTCGTCCGCGCCGACCCGTTGAGGGAGAGCGCGCAGACCGCCCTCATCCGCGTCCACCTGGCCGAGGGCAACCAGTCCGAGGCGGTGCACGCGTTCGACCGGTTCAGCCGCCTCCTCCACGTGGACCTGGGTCTGGCGCCCACCCCGCAGCTCCGAGACCTGGTCGGCGGCCGGGC
This sequence comes from Actinosynnema sp. NPDC037264, assembly GCF_055603705.1. Lineage (NCBI taxonomy): Bacteria > Bacillati > Actinomycetota > Actinomycetes > Pseudonocardiales > Pseudonocardiaceae > Actinosynnema > Actinosynnema sp. NPDC037264. The sequence goes on from NZ_JBVJVK010000092.1 coordinate 8,846, forward strand.
CAGGCCACCGCACGGCTGACCGGCCGAGCTGCCGTCCGGTCAGCGTGGAAGCCGACCGGTCCTGGCGGGCGCGGTGAGGAGTTCCGGGGTGTCGATGTCGCCCGCGATGACGTCGTGGGCGACGCCGCTCAGCTTGAGGTTGTGCCCTCGGGCATAGCCGCGCAGCGCGGCGAACGCGGTGTCCATGTCGACCTGGAGGCGTTCTGCCACCAGCCCCTTGGCCTGTTCGACGACCACCCGGCTGTTCAGCGCGGCTTGGAGCTGTTCGGTCAGCACCTGGTGGTGGTGGATCGAACGTTGTTGCAGCAGGCCGATGGTGGCGACGTCGACCAGCGCGGTGGCGGTGCGCAACGCGCCGGCGTCCAGCTCTCCGGACCGGTTCCGGAAGAGGTTGAGCGCGCCGATCACCTCGCTGCGCAGGCGCATGGGCACCGCGTCCACGGCGGCGAACCCCGCCTCGGCGGCCACCGCGGTGAACCGCGGCCACCGCTCACCCGCCTCCGCCAGGTCGGGGTGGCTGACCCTGGTACCGGTGGCGAACGCGTCCAGGCAGGGTCCGTCGTCGTTCTGGAGCTGGAAGAGCTCCAGCAGCCGGGCCTGTTCGTTGGACGACGCGATCAGCTGCAACCTGCCCCGCTGGTCGGCCAGCAGCAGCCCCGCGGCGTCGACGTCGAGGAGTTCGACGCACCGGTCCACGAGCATGTGCAGGAAGTCGATGACGTCGAAGTCGTCGACCAGGGTGTCGGCCAACTCGACGAACGTGTCGACGAGACGGTCACCGTCCATCGCATCCACCTCCGCTGGTGTGCTCAGAGCGCTGTCTTGTTCCGTACATGTTCACGGTCATCCTCCGTCGCGGTCGAATCGCCGTCGGCGGGCCACGACGTCGGCCGCCAGCGCGCTCAGCGGCACCTGCTCGGCGAACGCCCGGGCGCGCAGGTGGGCGAACGCGTCGGCCATGCCCAGCTCCAGTTGCGCCGCGACCATCCCGGTGGCCTGGTGCACGTGGGGGTTGTGCAGGGGGAGGCCGTCCTCGGCGACGTCCGCCGGGCTCAGGTCGGCCTGCTCGTCCAGCAGCAGTCGCAGGGCCAGTTCCGCGAACGCCAGCGAGTCGGTGAGCGCCGCGGCGTCGAGGTGGCCGACGGCGAGCTGGTACAGCGACAGCACCCCGACCCGGATCGCGCCGACGCACAGCGGCAGCGCGAACAGCGCGGCCGCTCCGGCTTCGACGGCCAGCGGCGCGAACATCGGCCACCGGGCCTGGCTGGACGGCGCGTCGAGATCGGCGACGAGCGCCGGTCCGCCTCCGCGCCAGACGTCGACGGCCGGTCCTTCGCCCACGGTCACCTGCAACTCGGCCAGGCGTTCACCCAGCGCGTCCGTGGTGCACTTGACCTCCGGCCAGCCGGAGGTGTCCACGGTGAGCACGGCGCCGCTGACACCCAACCGCGCGACGGCGGCCTGGCACAGGGCACCGACCGAGACGGGCGTGCCCAGGTCGGCGGCCTCCTCGGCGATCCAGCGGCTCACCTGCGCCAACCGACTGGTGGTGTACCGGGCCATCCGGAGACCTCCCAGTCACCTGGTCGCAGGGCACGACCCGAACCTCCCGCACCGTGGAACACGAGCGTCCCACTCTACGCGCCGCAACCCCGCGACCCGCCGACCGGAGCGGGGCGCCGGAACTCTCACCCGAATGCGCGGCGAGGTCGTGCGACCCGCGCCGCCGGACGGCAGGCGAGGGCGATCAGCGTTGAGCGGGAGGCGGCCGACGGCGGCTCGCGTTCACCCGGACACGCCTGCGCCACAGCGGCCCGCGGGACGCGACGACGCCGATCGGTGGATCGGGCACCGCCGCTGGAGGAGGTTTGGCCGTCCGCCCCGACGGGGCGGTCACGACGCGACCCCGTCCTCGTGAAGGAGCATTTCCCGTCGAGTGCCGCGCTCGACCGTCCGCCGGCCCGGGAGGGCGGCGGTGCCGGCACGCCGGGCGGCGACGTTGTTCCACTCCAGGATGTCCTCGACGGTGGCGGTCGAGCCGGTGTGGGCGGCGGCGCGCATCGCGGCCCGTGCGGCACCACCCGGCGTGGCCGGCGGGATCCCCAGGAGCCGGGTCCGGACGCGGTCAGGTCCGACCATGGTGACCGTGCGCGGCTGCGTGGCGCGGAAACCTTCCATGCTCACCACCGTGCCGTGCACGGTGAGGCGCAGTCCGACGGCGTCCCACGCGTCGAGGTCGTAGGAAACCCGTTGCACGGGCAGTCCCAGCGCGGCCAAGGCGGTGATCAGCGGGGGGAACTCGGTCGCCGGGTCCGTGGACCACGGCCACCAGCCACCGTCGACGGAGCCCGGCTGGTCGGTGCGAGGTTTCACCGCCCACCGGCGTCGAGGCCCTGTGATCGGGCGGGTGGTGGGGGGACCTGGCTGGTTCGAGGTCAACTCGGCGTTCCCGCCTCCGGCCGGACCGGCCGGAATCGTGGTGCGCCCAAGGCGGTGCCGGCTCGAACGCCGGCGCTCGATGCGCCCTCGGTGCTTCCCACATTACGCCGGTGTACGCCTCGAAACAATTTTCCGAGATTTTCGGCATGGGGCACAGAAAAGTCCGAATTACTCGAAAATCCTTCGGATGATGTTTGAGAACGCCTTGTGCCGGGATGTCGTCGGCCGATACGCTCGATATCTGGATATCGTGAGCCGCCCGGACCCCGCGGACCACGCTTCGGCGAGGAGAGCCCGTGAGTGCCAACGTCCGGAGTGCCGCTCGACCGTCGTCGCCGGAAGTCGTGGTCCCGCCGCCCGGCCCACTCCTGGCGGTCGTGGTGCGGCCGCTGTCGGCTGTCGCCGTGCTGTGCGCGGTGTCCGGCGAAGTGGACCTCTCCACCGCGTCCCACCTGCGCAACCACCTCTTGGGGCAGATCAGCCCCCACGGGCCGGACCTGGTGGTCGACCTCGGCGAGGTGGGCTTCCTCGGCGCGGCCGGTCTCACCGTCCTGGTGGAGGCCAGGGTCGCGGCCGCGGCGTCCGGGGTGGGACTGTACGTCGTGGCCCGGACCCGTCCGGTGCTGCGGCCGCTGGCCGTCACCGGACTGGACGTCGAGTTCGAGGTGTTTCCCCGAGTCGGCGACGTGCCGTCACGGCGTCCCGCTGAGGCGTCCTCCGCGCGCCGAGGTCCAGTCGGCATCAGGCCCGGTCGCTGACGTTCCCCTGGCCTGACTTGCCGTAGGTCGCGCTGCTCGACTCGGTGGAGCACAGGCAACCCCGGTGCAGGTCACCCGCCCGGGTCGCGGCGCAGAACCGCTGTGCGAGGGCGTCGTGGGCGTCCGCCGGATGCGGGCACGCGGGGCAGGACCCCTCGGCCCGCCTCGCGGTGTCGGGTGCCAGGGGGGCGATCAGCACGTGGGTCGTCGACATCGGTCCGTCCTTCGCGTGGTCGAGGCGTGGTGTCCGATGCGCTGCCGTCGCGGATGTCGCACCGCGGGCGGGAGGATTCCCGACTCGTTCTGCGGGAGCACATCGAATGAGATCGACTTCGCCGGGGGCCGGGGCGACACCTCAAGGGTACTCCGAATACCGCGACCGGTGATCGCCGGACGTCATTTCCGCCATTTCGCGGCGGGGTCGTCGTCCGCCCGCCCGGTCGTCCGCCGCGGTGTCGACACCGTTTCCGGTCACCCCGGCGCAGGTCGGTCCGCTACGCCTGCGCGCAGGCGACGAGCACGGCGATGGTCGCGCCGGCGGAGGTGGCGTGGGCGGCGGCGCCGGCTGCCGCGGTGGCCGCGTTGGCGCTGTCGACCGCGGCGGCGATGGCGGTGGCACAACCGGCCGGAGGTGCGGCCACCGACACCCGGTCGGCTGCCGGAACCCGGTCCGGAACGGGGATCGGCTCAGGTGCCAGGCATGCACCGGGCGGGTACTGGAAATCCCGTGATGTGCTCTTTCGAGTATGAATGCGGCGGGTTCCGGTCATCGACTCTTCAATTCGATCTCGAATCGTCGTGGTGGAACGCTCGACGTGCGCATCGTCCGATCGGCGAGCAGCGGCCCCACTTGCGGAGACGAGCGGCCGGTGCGACCGTGGAGGTCCATCGCGGTGGCGCCCGTGGGATTTCAACGGCGTCGCCCGCAGTGAAAATGCCGCCCCGGACCCCGGCGGCCTGTGGTCACACCAGGCACGATCGGGAGGTTCGCGGTGAACGGACCGGCATGTGCCGTGCGGCACACGGGGATGATTATGGGAACCCGCCGACTGTCGGCCGCGTTGGCTCGATGACGGCGAATACGGTTGCTGCGCACCCGTCCACCGAAAACCCCTGGGCGTCCGACGGCCCGCACTTCCGTGGGCCTTGTGATCCTCGCGAACGGCCACGCCGGCCGATCGGCCGGCCCACCTCCCCTCCCAGGCCCCACTCCACCCCAGGTCGCGGACACCGGGGTAGCGGAGCGGACGCGTCCGTCCACCCGGAAAGCAGATGTTCATGACCTCCTCACCCACCGCCGAGGCACGACCTCCCGATGCCCGGCAGGGCAGTGACTTCGCCCGCTTGACGCGGCAGCTCAAGGACGCCGGCCTGCTGGACCGGCGCCGCGGGTACTACGCGACGAGGATGGCGATCAACGTCCTGCTGCTCGCGGCGACCGGAACGGCGATGGCGCTGCTGGGCGACTCGTGGTGGCAGGTGCTGATCGCGGTGCTCCTGGCGATGGTCTCCACCCAGTTCGCCTTCATCGGCCACGACGCCGGGCACCGGCAGATCTTCCGCTCGCACCGCCACAACGACCTCGTGGGTCACCTGCACGGTGGTGTCACCGGGATCAGCTACCAGTGGTGGGTCGGCAAGCACAACCGCCACCACGCCAACCCCAACCACGAGGACCACGACCCCGACATCGAGATCCACGCCATCGCCTTCAGCCGTGAGCAGGCCGGCGACAAGCGCGGCCTGTACCGGTGGATCACCAAGTACCAGGCCTTCCTGTTCTTCCCGCTGCTGCTGGTCGAGGCGGTCGTGCTGCGGATCTCGGGTCTGCAGGCGCTGTGGCACGGGGAGCTCAAGCACCCCTGGCGGGAGGCCGCGCTGCAACTCCTCCCGGCGGCGGCCTACCTGACCGCGGTGTTCCTGCTGCTGTCCCCGCTGAAGGCCGTCGTGTTCATCGCGGTCCACCAGGGCCTCATGGGCGTCTACCTGGGCTGCTCCTTCGCCCCCAACCACAAGGGGATGCCCATCATCGCCAAGGGGCAGCGCCTGGACCACCTGCGCAAGCAGGTCCTCACCTCGCGCAACGTCACGGGTGGCCGGTGGGTCGACGCACTGCTCGGTGGCCTCAACCACCAGGTGGAGCACCACCTCTACCCGCACATGCCCCGCCCCAACCTCCGCCGCGCACAGCCCGTCGTCGAGGACTTCTGCGCCCGCAACGGCATCCCCTACAGCAAGGCCGGCCTGCGGTCCTCCTACGCCCAAGTGCTGCGCCACCTGCACGACGCCGGCGCGCCCCTGCGCTCCGGACACCGCGCGCCGTTGGGCTGAGAGAGCGGCGGACGCGAACTCCGCCGGCGACCACGACCGGGGGCGGGGGGGGGGGGGGGGGGGGGGGGGGGGGGGGGGGAGGGGGGGGGGGGGGGGGGGGGAAGAGGGGGGGGGGGGGGAACAAAAGGGGGGGGGGGGAGCGGCTGG
>NZ_JBVJVK010000092.1:14529-24331 GCF_055603705.1 Actinosynnema sp. NPDC037264
CCCCCCCCCCCCCCCCCCCCCCCCCCCCCCCCCCCCCCCCCCCCCTTCCCCCCCCCCCCCCCCCCCCCCCCCCCCCGGCCCCGTGACGGGCCTGTCGCCGCCGATCAGCAGGTGCAGACGCCACCGTTGTTGACGCCGGCCACGCCGTTGGCGCCGACCAGACCGGAAGCGCCACCGGGGTTGGTGATGGTGTTCACCCCGGTGCCGCCGTTGACGGTTCCGGCGTTGCCCGTGCCGGCCGCACCCGCGGCGCCGCCCAGACCGTCCGCGCCACCGGGACCGGCGCACCCGGTGCCACCGTTGCCGCCGGCGCCACCGTTGCCACCGCTACCGCCGGTGTTGGTGATGACGTCGTTGTCGGCGTCACCGTTGACGTTCCCGGAGTTGCCTCCGCCCCCGGCGCCACCGGCACCGCCGACGCCACCCGCTCCACCGGGCTGCGTGGCGCTCAGACCGTTGCCGCCCTTGGCGCCGAGGCCGCCGGTGCCACCGAGACCGCCCTTGGTCTTGAGGGTGTCCGCCCCTGAGCCGCCGTTGACGGTCCCGGAGTTGCCGATGCCACCCGCGCCGCCGGCGCCGCCCACGCCACCGGCGCCGCCGCCGCTACCGCAGCCGCCGACCCCACCGGAGGAACCCGCACCGCCGGCACCGCCGGTGGTGGTGATGTTGTCGATGCCGGTGTCCGTGGTGCCACCGTTGACGGTCCCGGAGTTGCCGACACCGCCGACGCCCGCGGCGCCACCGATACCGCCGGCACCCGCTCCGCCCGCCGTGGCCCCACCGTTGCCGCCCAGTCCGCCGACGCCGCCGATGCCGCCCTTGCCTCCGGTCGCGTTGACGGTGTCGCCGCCGACCCCGCCGTTGACGGACCCGACGTTGGCGGCCCCGCCCACGCCGCCGACGCCGCCGTTGCCGCCGGCACCGCCCGCGCCGCTGTTCAGGCCGATGCCGCCGACGCCGCCGGAGCCGCCGTTGCCGCCGCCACCACCGGTGACGGTGACCTGGTCTGTGCCGTCACCGCCGTCGACGATGCCGGTGCTGCTGATCCCGACGCCGCCGCTGGTCCCGACGCCGCCGTTGCCGCCGGCGGTCCCGGCGGGGGTGCCCGCCGTGCCGTTCGCACCGGGAGGGCCTGTCGCCCCGTTGATGCCGGCGGCGCCGGTGATGATGATCGTGTCGTTGCCGCCCAACCCCCTGATCGTGCCCGCGACAGAGCCGCCGGTGATCGTGATGGTGTTGGCGTTGGCGGTGCCGTCGAGGACCTGGCCGGCGGGGACGCCCGCCGTGCAGGTCACGTTCTCGCCGGACCGGACACACCCGGCCGGGTCGGCGGCGTAGGCGGAGCCGGGAGCCACCAGGGCGAACCCCGCCACGGTTCCCAGCCCGATCAGAGCACGTCGAACCCGTACTGCCGTGGTGCTGCGCGTGGTCGATCGCATGACTTTTCTCCACATCGTGTAGTGGTTCGGTTCTTCCTCGGTGCCGTTGATGGGGCAGAGGAGGTCTGTCGTGGCGAGAACGCGGCTTTCCGGTCGACCTGCCGCCACCGGGGCGTTTCGCCGGGGTGACCGCTGAGTGTGATCTCATCGGCGGTCACTGCCGCGCATCGGATCTGGCCGCGCTCCCGGGGCAACCCTGTTCCTCATTCGTCATATTTGCAAGTGGAACGGCGGTTCGTCATCTGGTTGCGAGGAATTCCCGGCCACGGAGGAATTGGCTACCTCGGGCGCGGGCCCGACGGTAAACATTGATTGGGGTGTTTCTCGTCACCGCCGCCGCTGTTCGAGTCCGGCCAAGGATTCCGTCGGTGGGTGTCCGATCGGATCTCATCGCATCACGCGTCGCACGCACCCGGTGAGCCGTCCGGCTGACGTACGGACCGTGCGTCCATTCGGGCGACGTTGCGCCGATCTTTGCTGCAACAGGAGTAACGTTCCTCGTCACACCCCAGACCTCGGTGACGTGATCCGGGCCGCCATGAGCGGTTCGCATCACGAGCCGAGGTTTTTCGCATGTGGAGGAAGTGGGCACCGGCGGCCGCGCCGGGCCGTGGGGCGCGCGATTCGCGCCAGGTCGGGTTTTCGTCAGCGCATCACGCTGTGCGAATCATCGCCAACAACGTGTCAAGGAAATGAACATGAGAATCCTGCAGAGCCAGATCCGTCGGGGAGTCGTCGCCACGCTGGCCGGCGTCTTCGCCGTCCCGTTCTTATGGGCGGTCAGCCCTCTGACGGCTCACGCCGCCGTCAACTGCGTCGTGAGCGCCGGCGTGACCCAGACCGACACCGTCGTCACCGGAACTCCCGGGAACGACACGATCGACTGCGGCGGCACGAACCCCGCCAAGACGATCAACGGCAACGGTGGCAACGACACCATCACCGGTTCGGACTTCAACGACACGATCAACGGTGGCGACGGGAACGACACCCTCACCGGCGGCACCGGCGACGACACCCTCACCGGCGGCCTGGGCATCGACACCATCTCGGGAAGCGCCGGGAACGACACGCTCATCGGCGCGTCCAACGACGGCAGCCAGGACAGCCTCGACGGTGGCCTCGGCACCGACACCTGCCAGGGACCCGCGCCGGACCCCGACATCCACGCGAGCTGTGAGAACACGAGCACCCCGCCGGGATCGGGACCGGGCTCGGGCACGGGCAACGCGACCGAGCTGTGCATCGCGACCGGTGGCGTGCTCACCCTCACCGTCAACCCGGTGGGCTACGTCTGCGTGTTCAACCCACTCGGGTCCACCGACCGGCGCGTTTCCGAGGCCCGTGCCATCTGCGCCGGAGCCGGCGGCACCTTCGTGAACCTGCTCCCCCTGAGCTACTCCTGCCTCCTGCCGACCACGCCGTAACCACTCGCACCACCGGTCGATCCAGTGGCTCGTCGCCCGGCTCCGGCCGGGTGACGAGCCACTGATGCGATCAGAGCGGGTTGCGGCCGGGTGTCGACGTGCCGGTCAAGCGCACCCGGTGTCCTAACAGGACTTGTCACGCCCGTGCGGTCCAGGCCGTCAAGTGCAGGTCTCGGTTCCTCGTGGGTGAGGTTCACGCGCGGTGGAGGGGTGTTCGCAGGCCGGTGACCACCATGTGGATCAGCAGGTCGTAGGTGTCGTCCAGCTTTTCGGGTCGTTGGAACGCGTTCTGCGCTTCCAGCACCGCGAAGCCGTGCATCGCCGCGCGCAGGCAGCGGACCGCGTGGATGGCTTCGGCGTCCTGCATGTCGTACGCGCGTAGGGCGGCCAGTATGATGTCGACCAGCCTTGCCCCGGCCTGCGCCACCATCGGCTCGGGTGTCTGGACGAGCGCGGAGTAGCGGTGCGGGTGCTCCACCACGTACTCGCGCCAGGCTGTCATGAGCGCGCGGATCGCCTCGTCGGCGGATCGGCCGAGCACCGCCCGGCCGATCCGCTCGGCCAGGTCGTCCATGATCCGCACCGACATGAGCGCGCGCAGCTCGGCCAGGTTGCGGACGTGCTTGTAGAGCGACGGCGTGGCCACGCCCGCGCGGGAGGCCACTGCCGCCAGGGTCAGCGCGGCGGGGCCCTCGTCGTCGACCAGGCGCAGCGCGACGTCGACCACCGCGTCCGCGGACAGCGCCGCCCTAGCCACGGGCGCCCGCACCGAGGAAGGCCAGGACCGCCGCGGCGACCTCGGCCGGGAACTGCACGTGCGGGTAGTGGCCCGCCCCCTCGATCACCTCGACCCGGCCCAGCCCTGGCGGCATGGCCGCCACGATGCCCTCGCCTTCGGCGCGGGCATCGGTCCAGTCGGGGTCCAGCGAGCCCTCGACGACCAGCGCGGGGCAGCGGACGTCGCCGAGCCGGGCGCCCGCGTCGGTGGGCGCGGACATGCCCATGCTGCCCACCACCGCCATCCGGCCGGGCCTGCGCAGGTCCGCGTCGAGCGCGGCGACGTGCTCGACGAAGCCCTCCGGTCTGGCGCCGGGGTAGGCGTGGTCGAGGTAGCGCTTCCACAGTCCGACGCTGCGGAACACTCCCGCGCCCATGAGCAGCAGCATCCCCTTGCGGTAGCGGGAATTGGAGAGCAGGCCGCCGAAGTCGACCTTCTGCGCCCGGGTGAACGGGCTGATCTGCACGATGGCGCTGACCGACTCGGGCTCCTGCGCGGCCGCGATGGTGACGGAGCCGCCGGTGAACGAGTGACCCACGAGCACGGCCGGACCGCCCAGGTGTCGGACCACGGCGAGCAGGTCGGCCGCCGAGTCGGTGCGGCTGTAGGAAGCCCAGCCGGTGGTGGACTCGCCGTGGCCACGCTGGTCCACACTGGCGACTCGGTACCCGGCGTCGGCCAGTCGGACGGCCAGTTCGCGGTAGGCGGCCCGGTTGTCGCCCATGCCGTGGGCCAGCACGATCAGCGGCCCCTCGCCGATCACCTCGTAGGCGAGCAGGCCGCCGTCCAGCTCCAGGAACTGCGTCATGTCGATCCCCTCACGGCTAATGGCTATAACGTAGAAGCTAATGACATTAGCCAGGGCTGTCAACCGACCCGAGTGGGCGGTACCGCCGCGCCGATGACGGGTCACCGTCGGCCGGTCGGTGGACGACCACCGAGCCATCCGAGCTCGGTCTGCTGCAGGCGGCGGGGCAGTCACTTGATTGAGCACTGCTGCGTACGGCTTCAACCTGGGTGATCGGAGATCCGCGGTCTTGCCTGTGATGTCGATGGTGCGGACGACTTTGTCGCCTTCGGCCTGGAGGGCGGTGCAGGTGATCTGTTCGCGGGGGTAGTTGCGCGGGCAGTAGGTGGATGTCGTCTCGCTCGCGCTTCCCACCTGGACGGATGAGGTTGTCATCGGCGGTCGACGATCAGGGCTTCCACCACCCCACCGCCCACGACCCAGTCCACCACGAAGGAGAAGCAGTGGTCGCACTCGTGGCACGGCACGCTCCCGTGACGTTTCGCAACCGGCCTCATCCGGTCTGTTACGGGAGTGGCGGGTTCGCCGATACACGAGTCGAAGGGCCGGAGTGTCTGGCCGATCGTGATCGGGGGATCATGGCCGGGAATTCGCGATCCCGAGAGCTCGGAGATGAGCTCGAGCGACTCAAGCTCGCCAGTGGCCGCAGCTACGAGAGCATCGGTCGGAAGATCCACCTGAGCAAGTCCGCCGTTCACCGGTACTGCACGGGAGCGAACGTGCCGCAGGAGTTCGCCGTCGTGGAGCGCATCGCGTCCGCGTGCGGCGCGAGCCGGCACGACATGATCCTGCTGCATCGCCTTTGGTTGCGTGCCACGGAATCCGCGAACGAGCGTGCCGACGAAGAAGCGCCCGCCGAGGCCGTTCACTCGCCCGGACCGCCGAAGCCGGTCACGCCGATGGCCCCACGACCCGGCCGGAGGGTCCGGACTCGGCGCCTGACGGTGCTGGCCGTCGTCAACGCGGTGTTGGCCGTGATCCTGGTGTCGAGCACGACTGGCACGCATCTGGCCGCGACCGCCCCGGACCGGTCGGTGGACCAGCGGCTCACCGGGCCCGCCTGGACGCTGCCACCGGCTCCCGTGCCGAGCGCGCTGTTCGGCGTCACGATCAACAGCGCCACCGGAGCGATGCCCGCGTTCCGCGTCGGCGCCGTCCGGTTCTGGGACGGCGGCACGCGGTGGTCCGAGATCCAGCGGCACCGCGGGGAGTTCGACTGGTCGGTGCTGGACCGACTGGTGAGCGGTGCGGAGCGGGCGGGTGTTCCGCCCCTGTTCGTCTTCGGGGGCACCCCGAAGTGGGCCGCCCCGGACGGCCCGGTCGCGCCGTACCCGGACGCCACCGCCGCACCTCCGACCGACCTCGCGGACTGGGACCTGTTCGTCCGGACGCTGGTCGATCGCTACCGGGGGCGGATCGAGGCGTACGAGCTGTGGGTCCTGGCCAACGACCGCAAGTTCTACGCGGGCAGCGTGGAGACCCTGATCGAGATGACCCGCCGGGCCAAGGACATCATCCGGTCGAGCGACCCGGGCGCGACGGTGGTGTGCCCGGGGATGGGGGAGCTGTGGACTTCCGAGGGCGTGGCCTTCCTCCGGCGCTTCGCGGAACTCGGCGGGTACGACCACTGTGACGTCGCGGGCATCAAGCTGTTCAAGCGACAGGCGTCCGACCCGCCGGAAACGATGGTGGACCTGACCGCGTCGATCGATCGGGTCATGCACCGAGCCGGAGTCCACCCGCGGTTGTGGAGCACCGGCACCGCGTACTCGATCGCGTTGCAGGAACCCCTCGACGAGGCCACCGCCCGCAACCACGCCGTGCGGTTCTTCCTGGTGGGGATCTACGCGCGCAAGGTCAACCTCGAACGGATGTACTTCTACAACTGGGGCGGTACGAGGATCCCGATCGTGCTTCAACCGGTTGGCGGAGTGCCGACGAGCGCGGCGCTGGCCGTCGAGCAGTTGCAGCGCTGGCTGCACCACGCCCACAGCCGTGCGTGCGGCCACGGCGCCCCGGCGAACCTGCCGGACAACGTGTGGCAGTGCGAGTTCACCGTGACCGAGCCCGGCCAGACCTACGACGCCACGATCCGCTGGACCGACGAGGGAACCGCCACCCTCACGGCCGGTCCTCGCAGCCAGGAATTGCGCCACCTCGACGGGAGGGTCGAGAAAGTGCGATCGGGAGACACGATCACGGTCACCGAAGAGCCTGTTCTCATCGCCGCGAGTACCGATCCCCGCCGCTGACGGGAATCACCACAGTACCGCCGCAGCGTCCCGCCGCTGCGCGTTCTCGCAGGTCAACGCCTACATTTCGTCCCACCATCCCTGGTGCGGCCCCTGCGCTTGTTCCCGCGTCACGTGCCGATCAAGCTGCGTGTGCCCGACGAGTACGCGTTCTGCTCGACCGGAAGGATGGTTCCGTTGCGCGCCTTCTTCAAAGGAAGATCACTGGTCAGCGCGGCCCTGACCGTGACCCTGATCGGGGCATCGGTCGTGGCCCTCCCGTCGGTGTTCCCGACGCGCGCGGAACGGCCGGAGACGGCCGCCGGAGGTCCCGCGCCGGACGGGACGTCGGCGTTGCGCACCGCGCGCTTGCGCAACGCGCCGGTCGAGGTGGTGGGACAGCGCACGGAAACGTCCACCACGTGGGCGAACCCCGACGGCTCGTTCCGCACCGAGTTGGCCGCGGGCCCGGTGCGGACGAAGAAGGACGGGGAGTGGCTCACGGTCGACCCGGCGCTGCGGGTCGACCGGGACGGCGTCCGGCCGAAGGCGACGGGGTGGGAAGCGACGTTCGCGCGTGCGAGGGGCGCTCGCGAGCAGACGACAGCGCTGGTGTCGACCCAGGTCGGCGGCCACGACGTGACCATCGGTTGGCAGGGGGCACTGCCCGAACCCGAGGTCGACGGCGTGAAGATCACTTACCCGGACGTGCGGCCGGACACCGACCTCGTGGTGGAGTCCCGCCGGTCCGGCTTCGAGCAGTACTTCGTGCTGAAACGGCGCCCTACGGGACCGGTCTCGTTCTCGGTGCCGATCACGGTGGAAGGGCTCGAGGCCGTCCGCACGTCGCCCGGCGGCATGGTGGAGTTCGTGGACGACGCCGGCACCGTGATCGCGACCATGCCGCCGCCGCGGATGTGGGGAGCGGAGCGCGACGAACGCCTCGGTGAGCCCACGCGCTCGACGCCCGTGGACCACGAAGTGAACCAGTCCGGTGACGCGGTCACCGTGACCCTGCGCCCGGATCAGGGATTCCTCGCCGATCCGGCCGTTGCCTACCCGGTCACCGTCGACCCGTACCTGGTGTTCCGCACCACCTTCGACACCTACGTCGACACCACCCAGGGCAACACGCCGAAGCACACGCAGATCGAACTCCAGTCGGGCACCAACGGCGAGAAGATCGCCCGATCGCTGCTCAACTTCGACGTCGGCCCGCTGCGTGGCGCGACCGTCGAACAGGCCCGGGTCATCGTCTGGAACGACAACTCTTACGTGTGCGAGCCGCGCCCGGTCGAGCTGTGGTCGACCTCCGGTCCGGCGGACGCGACCACCGTGTGGGCCAACCGGCCGACGCTCGGCCAGCGCTACGACGTCAAGGTCGAGTCCCACCACCACAACTCGTGCGGCGGTTCGGCGTGGATCCACTTCAACGCCACCGAACTGGTGCGGAGTTGGTTGGCGACGCCGAACAACCTGCACTCGGCGCTGATCAAGGCGGGCGACGAGAAGAACATCAAGGACTGGAAGAAGTTCCAGTCGGCGGACGCCGCGTCGGCGTGGCCCCGGCTCGACGTCACCTACACGTGGCCGCTGCGGCTCAGCGCGCCCGCCGTGACGCCGTCGACGGCTCCGGAGGCCAGCCCGACGTGGACGCGGTCGGACCGGCCGACGCTCAACGCCCGAGTCGAGGACGACGACGACCTCGCCGACGAGGTGACCTTCGAACTGCAGGAAGCCGGTGGCACGCCGGTCACCTCGGGCACCGTCACGTCGACGACGCCGAACGCGACCGTCTCCTGGCAGGTGCCGACGCCGCTCACGGCGGGAACGGCGTACCGGTTCCGGGCCAAGGCGACGAAGAACAGCGTTGAGGCGGCATCGCCGTGGCTCACCTTCACCCCCGACTTCGTCGCACCGGCCGCGCCCGCGGTCGCGTCCTCGGACTACCCGGAAGGCCGCTGGGCCGGCGGCACCGGCACGCCCGGGTCGTTCACCGTCACCCCGCCGACCGCCGACGTCTCGTGGGTGGTGTGGCGACTCGACGACGGCCCGAGCCAGGAGGTGCCGTACTCCGGCACGCCGCACACGATCACCGTCACACCGGAGTCCGACGGCAGGCACACGCTGACGGCGTGGGCCCGTGACGCAGCCGGCAACGACTCCTCGCCGACGACGTACCGGTTCCACGCCGGGACGGGCGCGGTGACGAGCCCGGAGCCGGGCGCGCGCACAGCGCGGCGGGTCCAACTGTCCGCTCTGGCGCGAGCCGAGCTGACCACCGTCACCTACGCCTACCGGCGCGGTGCGGCCGACACGTGGAAGCCGGTCCCACAGGACGACGTGCGCCGCAAGTCGGACGGGGCGCAGATCACCTGGCCGGTCGGGGTGTCGAGCGACCTCGTCTGGGACGTCACGCGCACCCTCACGACGGACGGCGTCATCCAGATCAGGGCCGAGTTCACCGCCGGGCAAGCATCACAGGGCGTCGACCTCGTCGTCGACCGCGCCGCCGACGCCGCCGCGAGTGAGCAGATCGGGCCTGGCACCGTCAACCTGCTGACTGGCGACTACGCGTTGTCCGCCGACGACGTGTCGGCGTTCGGCGTGGGCATCTCGCGCACGTTCTCCTCACGCGATCCGCTGGCCGGCGCCGAACAGGACGGCACCGTGGCGATGTTCGGGCCCGCCTGGACCTCCGGCGGGACCTCGCAGGACGCCGTCGGCCAGTTCACCCAACTCCGCGCCACGTCGGCCACGTCGGTCGAGGTGGTCCGCACCGACGACACGGCGGTGGGATTCACCCGGGACGTCGACGGGACGTGGGTCCCGCAGCCGGACGCCGGCGAGTTGAGCCTGACCCACGACGCGTCGAACGACCGCTACAGCCTGCGGGACACCGAGGGGCGCACCACCGTGTTCGCCAAGGTCGCCGCCGAGGTCAGCACCTATGCGGTCCGCACCACCTTCCCCGCGACCGCCAACGCCGAGACGGTCTACGTGTACGACGCGGTGGGGGGGGGGGGGGGAGAGAAAGGCGCAAAAGCGCGCAAGACAATCACCCCGACAACGACGAGGAGCTCCCCGAGGCGGCGCTAGGCGGGGGGCCCCCCAAAGCG
>NZ_JBVJVK010000093.1:0-9565 GCF_055603705.1 Actinosynnema sp. NPDC037264
ATCATCCTTCTGTCGCAAGAGTGATGATCAACCAAGGGCTGCTTCCATGATCAATCGGGGTGGACATCACCGACCGGGACCTAAAAAGACAAGCTGACATGATGAGCCGCGTCCTGACCGGCGAATCCACCCAACCTGGCGAAACGAACCAGACAAGGCGGAGATACTCGGCCAGAAGTAGGTCAGATGCCCTCTTACGGCTTCACCGCGACCCTTCCCTGCACGTCGACCCGCACCAGCAGGGGAGGGTTGGGCAACTGGTCGAAGTACTCGTCAACGGCTTTGGTGGCTCCGGCGTGCTTGCCGTAATCGTCGATGATCAGAACTCCGGCGGACGCGAGCCTCGGGTACAGGTGGACGAGCTCGTGCCGGGTCGACTCGTAGAAATCGGTGTCCAGTCGCAGCACCGCGATGCGCTCGGGCACCTGGTTCGGGATGGTGTCCTGCACCAGCCCTTTCACCGTGATGATGCGTTCCCTCGGGTAGCCCGTGCCGACGAGGTTCTCCAGCACTTCCTCCTCCGTGATCGCCTTCGCCTCGGCGCCGACCGGGTCGCGCTCCGTGCCGTCGTCGATCCGCCTCCCAGGGGCGAACACGTAGCCGTCGCTCGGCCCGCGCGGTTCCCAGCGGGCTTCAAAAGTGTCATACAGCCACAGGTCCCTGGGTTCGGGCAACACCTTCGCGGCCAGCATCATGCTGCCGCCGCGCCACACCCCGCACTCCACGATCGCGCCGTCGACGCCGTTGCGGACCACGTGCTCCACCGCGCTGACGAGGGCGTAGGCCAAGGGAGGGGACGTGAACGTGTACTCGGCCACGTCCGCGTAGAGCGCGCTGAAGCCGGGGTGCACCGAGTCGATGTCCCGGTACACCTCGACGTGCCTGGTCAGCTCGAACTCGGCCGTCCTCGGCACAGCGGCGGGCGTCGCCCCCGTCACCAGGAGGCCGTGCCGGCGCAGCTCCGCGAGGAAGTCCCGGACCGCTGGGCGCGCGGACGCCGGGACGGCTTCCAGGGCGGACTCCGCCGCGGTCGGCCGGGTGAACCGCAGCACGCACAGGGCCAGCTCCGGTGAGAGGTCCCACAGGTGCAGCGGCTGGGCCACGGCCCCCAACCGGGCGTGGTGACCGGTCCAGGTGACGAACACCCCGGTGGACAGCGAGAGCACCTCGGTCACGGGCGGACCAGCCCACCCGCCGAGTCGATGAACCGCAGCACCTGGGTCGCTGCGGACACCGCACCGGCGACTTCGGTGGCCGGCAGGGTGCGGCCGAGGTGCTCGCGGTAGTCCAGCCCGGACGACCCGGCACCGTTGAGCGCCGACAGCAGGTCCTCCAGCCACGGCAGGCGGGGAATCTTCGACACGTGCCCGTTCACCGCGATCAGCAGCGCGTCCCCGTGGTCGGCGGTGGGTTCGAACAGCACCGGGAACCGGGCGTCCACCCGGGCGTGGTCGCCGGAGAAGGCCGAGCCGCGCGGCGGTGGGACGAACTCGAAGTTGACGGCGCTGGCGCGACGCAGGCGCTTGGCCTGGAACCGGGCGGGGATTTCGTCGGCGATCTCCACCAGCATCTCGGCCATCGCCTTGTTCGTGACGGTGTCGGGAGCGGCCCCGACCCGCGGTGGGTAGGGGAAGCCGTCGAGCCAGTGGTCGGCCTTCCGCTCGGCCAGGGCGGTGGACACGAGCGAGTCCAAGGTGCGCACCAGGTTGTTGTCGGTGTAGGTCGCCAGGTGCACCGACAGGTGCGGCGTGCCGTCGGACTCACCGCAGTGCCAGTGGTCCGACGGCCAGTACAGGACGTCGCCCGCCTCGCCCTCCAGCACGGTGGCCTGGTCGACGACGTCGCGGAAGTCGATGTCCAGGTTCACCTGGTGGTGCAGGGGGTCGGGGGTGCGCGCGTACCGGACCAGCGTTTCGTAGGGCCAGGTGTAGAAGCGCTTCCTGCCCGACAGCACGAAGGTCATGACCGTCGCGGTGTCCTTGTGGATCCGCGTCGGCGCTTCGCCGTACGACCCCGCGATCAGGTGGCAGTCCGTCAAGCCGGCGGGCACGGAACCCGCGGCGCGGTAGATGCCGTCCAGGATCTCCTTAGCCGCGCTGAACAACGGCCACGAGAACTGCTGGAGGCTGTTCACGACGATGTGCCAGTCGCCGTGGGCGTGCTCGTCGACCCGCCGGATGTAAGAGGTGATGTCGCCGTCCTGTGCGCGCGGCAGCAGCGGAGCCATGGAGTTGCTCTTCACCTCACCGTCGCCCATGAGCATGCGGACGTCGCGGGGACGGACCAGCCTGCCCGCCCGCCAGGCGTCCGCGGCCGACACCAGCGCAGCGAAGTGGTCGGGGGCGGACATGGCCGCTGTGAGGGGTGTGCGGAGCACCGCCGGGCGCCGCTCCCAGTGGGTCTCCGTGAACCGGGACCACTCGTCGAACTCGAACAACGTCGTCATCGCCCCGCCCACCCGTCCAGTTCGGGCGCCTCGGCGCCGGTGTCGGCGATCCGCCGGGCCGCATCGGCGAACACCGCGTCGACGTCCGCCCCCGGTACGTTGTCCGCCACGAACGCGGCGATGTCCTCCGTCGACGCCCCGCCCCACAGCAGGGAGACCACGAGTTGCGCGTTCACGTCACCGGTGTAGACCGGGTAGAGGCGGATCTTGCGCAGCAGGTGCGGGATCGCGTCGCCCAGCACGCTCCCGAAGCCGTCGGCGCGGGCCGCGAGGGCTTCGAGGATCGTCGGCAGCCACCGCCGCGGTGGCCCGGACGCCAGGGTGTCCATGACGACGTGGTAGACGAGGCTGGGATCGCCATCGCGGACCAGGTCGGTCAACGCGGAGCCGAAGGCGCGCTCGCCCGCCCGCCGCAACGTCGTCATCGCGGCGGTCCTGCGGCGCACGTCCGCGTTCGGTTGCTGGTGCATGCCCAGGAAGGTCAGGCCGGGTTCCCAGAACTCCCACGGCTGCTCGACCTCCCCCGGGTGATCGTTGCACCGGACGCTGATCGTGACGCTGGGCCGGGTGAGCCAGAACAGGTCGTGGACGAGGTCGGGGTGGATCTCGTGGACGTCCCCCTGCGCCATCAGGTGCCGCTCGCGCAACGTCATTCGTCCGGTGGACACGAACGGGGCGATCTCCCGGCGTTCGGTGAAGTCGAACACCTGGTGGAGCCGCGGACCGTGCAGCGCGGCGAACGCCCCGCAGGAGACGTGCTTGTGGGTGGGGGTCGAGTTGTGGTTCCAGTACAGCAGATCGATCCGGAAGTGCTCGTTGTGCACGACGGTAAGCGCCGGATCGCCGAACGGGTTCGCCCACGGTTGGGGCGGCAGGGGCGCGTCCAGCGCCCACACCAGCAGCCGGGCCGGGTCGAGCCGCTGCAGGCGGTCGCGGTGCACGCGCAACGCCTCGGCCGCCGCACCGGCGAGGTGCGCCGGGCCGCCCGGCTCGTGCAGCGCCAGGATTTCCTTCTCTACCAGCTCGAACGTGTCCAACACGGCATCCCCCGGCATCGTGGCTCCGATCAGGTCAGGGTCGGGACGTGCATCGCCGCGGTGGGTGCCGAACACCCACCACGGCGATGACGGTCAGTACGAGGTGGGCTGCAGCAGGACGGTGTCCGTGTCCACCTTCACCGCCTCCACCTTGAACGGCTCGGGCGTCTCCACCACCTCGGGCTGGACGTCCTTCTCCTGGTTCTCGGCCATGCATCTCACCTCCTCATCGGTCGTCTGCTGGTTGCCCGCGCAACCGCGGGACGTGTGGTCAGCCGCCGGGCAGGCCGGCGTGCCACGGCGCGCCCGTCAACCGGTCGCCGGCGGCGCTGGGTGAGGCGAATCGGTGCGCGGTGGCACCCGGCACCAGGACCCGCACCGCGGTCCACCCCCGCACCGCGCACGGCAGGTCGACCACCACGACCTCGGCCGATCGCACGGCGACGGCTCGCACCTGCTCGGCCGCGCTGCGGTGCTCGACGTCGGGCGGCCGCTCCTCGGGGTGCGCGTCGACGTAGGCCCACACGCGCTCCACGACGGCCGGGTCGGCCCAGTCGCGGAACGCCGCGCCCATGTGGTCGGGCGGGTCGCGCCGCACCTGCGACATGATCTGCTCGGCCTCCTCGACCGCCGCGGCGATCGCCTGCGTCCAGGTGAGCCCGCTGCCCGAGCCGCGTGCGGCCCGTGCGGCACCGTGGTCCACGACGAAGGCGTGCACCACCGGTACCAATGTGTCCGGGTAGACGAGCAGCCGGGTGGCCGGATCCGGGTCGGGCAACCGGATCGCCGGGCGCTGCCACAGGAAGTTCGGGTACAGGGAGGCCCGTTCGAGCACCTCGCGGAGGGCGCGGGCCACCGCTTCCTCCCGCACGGGGTGGACGGCGAGCCCGGTGGTCGTGCCCCAGGTGGGACGAGGCCGGTCGCCCGGTCCGGGGATGTAGGGGAAGGCCACCAGCGCCAACGGCACGTCGACCGGCTCGCCGTCCACGAGGGACAGCCCGCGCACGTTGTCCACCGGCGGCCGGCCGGCCGCCAGGTACTCGTCGTAGGCCGTTCCGTAGGGGTGGAAGTCCTCCAACCGGAGCCTGCGCGTGCCGTCGGCGCACGCCTTGGGCAGTTGGTTGGCGTTCCACGCGGCGAACCGCTCGATCGCCTCGCCGACCGCTCTGGTCACGGCCTCCTCATCGGTGGCGCCCTTGCCGCTGGCCGACTCCAGTTCCGGGACCACGCCACCCGCCGGCGTGCGGCACGTGGAGAGCCTCACGGGGCGTTCCGGTGACCCCCCGGCGAACACCCGCAGGTCTTTGATCAACCCCTTGGCCCAGGACTGCTCCGCGCGCAGCCCTTCCGCGGCGAGGGGTCCGCGGCGAACCGCTGTCCACAGCTGGGCGATGCGGCCCCCGTCGAGCAGGACCACGCGGTCGGGCACCCGGTCCTGCAGCAGGGAGTCGGTGGCGGCGGCCACCGCGTCCGCCCGGGCCGGGCCGGTCAGCAGCGGCAACGGGCGCGAGGTGAACCCGAGGTCGCGCAGCGCGCGGTCGGACCACCACGTCGTCGTCGCCTCGAAGTAGCGGCGGACGTCGTCGCGGGAGGCCAGCACGGGTCCGACGTGCGTGCCGTCGACGCTCTCACCGGACCACAGGACCGGATGCCGCTCGACCAAGGCGGACAGCCAGTCCGGCTCGGCCATGTCCTCCCGGTCCGCCACCACGACCACCGGCGTTCCCGCGTCCACGGCGTCGGCCACTGCGGACGGCGCATCGACCACGGTGGCGGACCACCCGCGGGCGGTCAACGGCGCGACGAGGTCGGCGGCCGCGCCTCGTCCGGTGTTGTCGAGCAGCACCACGGTCGCACACACCCCCTTCGGCCGCGCTGCGGGCAGCGCATCCATGTCGATGACGAAATCGGCGCAGCCCCGGTCCCGGAGTCCGGCAGGATCGATCCGCCCTGTCAGCCGCAGCAGTCGGAGTCGCGGTCCGAGCAGCAGGGGGCCATCGGCGTGGTCAAGCCGGACGACCCACGGGGCCAAGCGGTGGGACCGGTCAGAACTCACCCAGCACCGGGCCGAGCACGAGGCGACCGTCCCAGGCGTCGTAGCGCCGGTGGATCCCGTGCAGGAACTGGTCGTAGGCGACGACCCCCTGCGCCACGACCGACGCCAGGACGCGGGTGCGCTCGACGCTGATCACGTGCTCCTCGGCGAGCACCCGCACGGGCATCATCGCGTGTTCGGCGCCCTCGTCGATCGCACCGTGCGCGCGGAAGCCGGCCAGTGCGGCCGCCGGGATGTCGTTGCGGAACTCCAGCAGGTCCAGCACATCTCGGGGCCTACCCTCCGGGTCGATTTTCCGGGAATCCGGGTCGGCGACCGCTTCGGGCACTTCCGGGATGATGAGGGACGCTGCGAAGTGGGCGGGCGAGTGGTGTCCCATGGCGAAGAAGTAGTTGTTGAAAAGAATGCTTTCGGGGGTCGACTGGGCTGTGCCGAGCTGAGCCGGGTCGATGTCGAGGTGAGCGAAATCCCGGGCCATCAGGGCCGAGTGGTCGGCTTCCTCGTCGAAGAACTCACGGAGCGCCCGGCGCTGATCCGCGGTCAGGTCGTGGGCGAGCACCGAGGGAGCGGTCCAGTGCGCGGCGCGCACCACGAAGAACGTTTCCAGCATCAGGCCCATCCCGAGGTCGCGGCGTCCGCCGGCACGCAGTGCGCGTATGAGCGGGTTGTCGTTCCACAGCCGGGGAGCCCACTGGCGGAACGCGTCGATCAGCCGGTAGCCGATGTACTCGGCGTTGTGGAACCGGCGGTTCCCCGCCGGGTGCTCCACGACGAGTCCCGACTTCACGAGCGCGGTCACCGCCTCGACACCCGATCCGAGGTCGCCGCCGCGCAGCGTCGCCAGCGCCTCGACCATCGCGAGGCGGCGGAATTCGCGGTTGTTGAGCGCCTCCACGGCCTCCACTGCCGGGTGCGCGATGGGGCAGCGGTACTCAAACGCCCCGTCGACGATCAGCAGGCCGCCGTCGCGCAGCACGGCTTTCGCGGTGGACTTCAGCACGGGCGTGTCCACGAGCATTTCCGCGCCATCTCCTGCCGAGTCCACGTCAAGATCAGAAGTCAACGTTCCCCCGTCAGTTGAATGGCCATCTGAAATCGATTGAAAGGTCCGAACCCGTCGGACGTCAACGACGTTATACGCGGCCTATCTAACTGTCAATGCCTCAAGAATTTCTGCGCCACCCCGACCATCGGTCAACAAGGGGTGAACGCAGAAATCCATTCACCTCGACCTGGAATTAAACCAGAATGCGCAGGTCAACCCTGTCCCGCCGGCAGGACACGCCGACTTCCAGATCCGGACCCCGGTCGGCGCGACTCCCGACCCCTTCGTTCGCGGTCACCCGAACGGCGCACATTCGGAACTCCGCAGTTTGCGGTCGAACGCGCCGATACCGCTACTGTGGGGCGGGGGGCGCGCAGCGCGATGTCCTCTTCCCGAATGACATCGACGAACGGGTGGCGAATGCCGCAGAAGGATCACGAGTCTTCCCGCAGGCTCCGGGTGGTAAAGGAAAACCGGGACTTCCGGTTGCTGTGGGCGGGTGACGCGATCAGCCAGTTGGGTAACCAGCTCACCGTCATCGCCCTGCCGCTGGTGGCGATCGCGACACTGCAGTCGTCGGTGTTCGAAGTCGGGTTGCTGACCGCAGCGGGCTACCTGGCGTGGTTGGTGATCGGCCTCCCGGCGGGCGCGTGGGTGGATCGCAGGCGTCGTCGTCCCGTGCTGGTCGGCGCCGACCTCGGGCGCGCCGTGCTGCTGCTGTCGGTGCCGGTTGCCGCTGCGACAGGAACGTTGACGCTGTGGCAGCTGTACCTCGTCGCCCTGGGCACCAGCGTGCTCACGGTGGTGTTCGACGTCGCCTACCCGGCCTACCTGCCCCACATCGTCGAACGCGATCAGCTCGTGGCGGCCAACGGTCGGCTCCAGCTGAACGCGTCGGTGGCCTACATCGCGGGCCCCGGCGTCGGCGGTGTCCTCGTACAGGTGCTGACCGCACCGCTCACGCTGCTGGTCGACGCGGTGAGCTACCTGGTGTCCGGGGTGCTGCTGACCCGCGTCCGCAAGCAGGAGGCCGAGCCCCCGCACAAGCCCGAGCGCCACCTGGGCAAGGAGATCGCAGAGGGCCTGAGGTTCGTGTGGCGGCAGCCGATCATTCGGGCGATCGCGCGCTCCTCCGGGGTGTTCAACCTCTCGTTCGCCGGCTACCAGGCGCTGATCATCGTGTTCCTGGTGCGCGAGGTGGGCCTGTCCACCGCGTCGACGGGACTGCTGCTCGCCGCGGGGAGCGTGGGCGGCACGATCGGCGCCCTGCTCATCGGGCCGCTGAGCCGCAAGCTCGGAGACGCGCGGCTGATCTGGGCGTTCCCCCTTGTCACCATGCCGGCGATCCTCCTGGTGCCGCTCACCACCCCCGGCTGGGGCCTGGCGTTCTTCGTCATCGGCGCCTTCGTGCCGGCGGTCGGCGGGGTCGCGTTCAACGTGTCGGTCGCGTCGTTCATACAGACGTTGACCCCGCAGGACCTGCTCGGCCGGGTCGGCGGGTCCATCCGGGTGGTGTCCAGGGGCGCGCTGCCCGTGGGCGCGGCGGCCGCGGCGTGGCTGGCGACCCGGCTCCCGGTCCGCGGGGTCCTGGTGCTGGCGGCCGCGGGGATGACCCTGGCGATCCTGTTGCTGCTCCTCTCGCCGATCCGGCGGCTGACCACGCTCGCCGAGGTCCGGACGGCGGACGAGGCGAACAGGTCTTCCGCGTGACGACCGCCGCGACGCTGCCCAACGGGATCACCGTCGTCGTCGCGCCGGACGCCGACGAGGCCATCGCCTGCGTCACCACCGTCCACGCCACGGGCTACCGGGACGATCCGCCCGACCTGCAAGGGCTGGTGCATCTGGTCGAGCACCTGCTCTGCCGCGGCGACACCGTCCAGGGCGCCACGCGGGAGGACCACGTCGTGGTCCAGGCGTTCGCGCTGCCGGAGGACCTGCCGGAGGCGTTAGAGGCGCATGCGGACAGGCTGCGCGCTCCAGTGGTAGACGAGGCTTCGGTGCGCGCGCACGCGTCCCTGATCGCCGAGGAGACGGCCGCGCTGCGCCGGCACCCCGACTTCGGGTTCCCCTGGCTGCCGGGGGCGCGGGCGGTGCTCGGCGTCGACCCGCTGGGTGACCCCGGCGCACTCGCGACAGCCGATCCCGCGCGGGTGCGCTCCTTCCTCCACGACCACGTCCGCCCGGACAGCACGGTGGTGGTCGTGTCCGGGAGGGTCGACTCCAGGCACGCCCTGGCTCTCGCCGAGCAGCACTTCCGCGACCTCCCCGCACGCACCCCGCGCCGGCCCGCCCGGTCGACGCGGTCCAAGCGGTCGGCGCGGAGGCCGCCGCTGCGGGTGGACGAGGCCCGGGGCGCCGCGCTCCTCTGGCGGGTCGGCGGTCTCAGCGCCGACCCGCACCGCACGTGGGCGGTGTGGTCGGCCGCACGCGCGCTGGTCGGCGGTCCACGGCCCGTGCTCCTCGACCTGGCCGCTGACCGCGGTCTGCCCGGACGGGCCGTCGTCTCGCTGGGACTTGTGGGCACCTCGTGGGACGCGCCGTCGCCGACCGCGCTGTGCGTCGGCTTCCTGAGTCCGGCGCCGGTGGCGCCGCCCGTCCTGCACGACCTGCTCGACACCGCATCGCTCGCCGTGCCGCGCCTCGTGCGCGACGCGGCCGTCGTGACCGCGGCCACCGAGGACCTGCTGCTCGACGAACTGGCCCTGACCGACGACCCGTTCGTGCGTGCTCGCCGCATCGGGCTCCAAGTGCTGCGCGGAGGGGACCCCACCCTGGCGCTCGACCCGACCCGGCTGACCGCCGCGACGTCGCCGATCTCGGTGGAGCGGTCGTGGCGGGAGGCGCTCGACCACCCGCCGACCCGCCTGGAGGTGGCGTGAGAGGGCAGCCGCCGACACGGTGGTGGGGGGGGGGGGGGGGGGGGGGGGGGAGGGGGGGGGGGGGGGGGGGGGGGGCGGTTTGCTTGTGTCCGGTGTCGT
>NZ_JBVJVK010000093.1:9575-23165 GCF_055603705.1 Actinosynnema sp. NPDC037264
TGGACAGGGCGGTCTGCACGGTGGGGTTCTCCTGTGGCAGCACGACCAGCCCCCCCCCCCCCCCGCCCCCCCCCCCCCTCCCCCCCCCCCCCCCCCCCCCCCCCCCCCCCCCACGCTCCTTGTGGTGCGGCGGCCCACCGTCCCGCTGGTCGAGGTCCGTTTCCACTGGGCCGACGACGACCAGTCCCTCGACGCGGCGGTGGAGCGGTCCGCCGCCCAGCACGTCTTGCTCGGACAGGCTCGCCGGGCCTTGGACGCCGCCGGTGTCGGCGTCCACCGGCTGTCGGGGAAGTGGCGTTACAGCGGCTTGCACCTGACCCTGCGCCTGTTCGCCGCCGACATCGCCCGCGCGGTGCCGGCCCTGGCCCGCCTCCGACCTGCCGCGCCGGGCGACTCGCGTCACGCCGCGTTCCGGGAGCAGTCCCGGCGGGCGGCCACTGCGCGCGAGGTCGCGGACGCGGCCTTCTGCGCGGCGTTCCTGCCCGGCTCGGCGGGTGCGTGGTCGCCGGCGGAGCTGGCTGCCGGCTCCGCCGCGGTCGCCGATCGCGCCGTGGGCGACCGACTGGAGAAGCTGCTGTTGTCGGGAGAGTTGGCGATCGTCCTCGTGGGCGACGTGGACCCGCACGCCGAGTTCGACCTGCCCGCCCATCCCCGCCGCCGGTTCGCAGACGCCGTGGTCGCCCCCTCTCCCGACCTGCTGCGGCTCCCAGGTGGACCTGGCGCGGACATCCGGCTGGGGCTGCCGATCCCCGGCTCGCACGACCCGGAGCACTGGGGCGCACTCGTGGTGAACGTCGACTTCGGCCACCCGGTGCGTTCGCGGCTGACCCGTGCGTTGCGCGACACCGGTCTGAGCTACCACGCCGACAGCGTGGTGTTCCGCAGAGGCGGCCGCACGACGCTCATGATCGTTGCGAGCGGCGCGGCCGGTTCCGCGGATCGACTGGTCGAGGCCGTCGTGGCGACCGTGGCCGACGTCCACCGCGAGCCCCCGGTGCAACTGGGGCTCGCCGCCGAGCGGGGCGCCGCGTCGATCCTGCGCGCGGCGGCGTCGCAGGCGAAGGCGGCGGACGCGCTCCTCGACGACCTCGTCGAGCGCCACGCGCACCCCGACCCCAGGCTGCAGGCCGACCTGCTGCGCGGCAGCGGCCCGGCACACGCACCCGCTGCGCTGCGGCTGTTCCACCCTGACCGGATTTTCGGTGTAGTCCTGAGCGGATGAGCCGGGAGCGAAAGGAACCTCCGATGCGGGACGGCTTCTACCTGTCGACCTACCTCAACCCGGTGGGCCTGCACAGCCTCTTCGACATGGTCTTCCGGCACGATGGCAACGTGTCGCTGTGGCACAAGTCCGGATCGCGGGTGCGCCTGGAACACGTGTGGGAGTTGGAGCGCATCAGCGGCGAGAAGCAGCACCGCACCCCGTTTCGGACCCTGGACGACCTCCGGGTCTTCCTGGCTTCCCTGCTGGCGGCGCACGGCCTGAGCTTCGACGACGTGGTCGAGGTCTGGGGCACGCCGGGGATCGCGACCACCGACGACTACCACCTCGTCACGGAGCACCCCGACCTCGCCTACCACGCCCTGTCGCACCTCTACAGCGCCGTGCTGATGGACAGCGACCTGTTCTTCGGCGGCACCATCGTCGGTCTCGCGATGGATCGCGGCCCGGACCGGGTGCTCGACGGTCGGG
The DNA here is from genome assembly GCF_055603705.1 of Actinosynnema sp. NPDC037264. Classification (NCBI taxonomy): domain Bacteria; kingdom Bacillati; phylum Actinomycetota; class Actinomycetes; order Pseudonocardiales; family Pseudonocardiaceae; genus Actinosynnema; species Actinosynnema sp. NPDC037264. The sequence continues at coordinate 11,269 of NZ_JBVJVK010000093.1, forward strand.
TCAAGGACCGGTGGTTCGCCGGGTGCGTCGTCGAGCGGGGTGACGTGAGCTTCTTCCCCGTGGAGTCGCCAGGTCCGCTCTACGGCATCGCCAAAGACCGCCTGGGAATGCGCGAGGGCACGCTCATGGCGCTGGCCACCTCGACCAAGGCCACCGGGTTCGCCGATCGGCAGCGGATCGTGGACGAGTTCGACTTCTCCGGCCCCCGGTCCATGAAGGACATGCCCGTGGCCCTCGACATCATCGTCGACTCGGTGCGCGGCACCCTGTCGCCCGACCCGCGCTTCACCGAGCGGGAGAGCCTCGTCAGCGCCGTGATGAAAGAGGTCCAGGCGATCTCAGTGATGATCGTGGAGCGCAACCTGGACCGCGTGCTCGACGAGTTCGGCATCGACCCGCGGCGCAGCCACCTCGCGCTGTCCGGCGGCTTTGCCCTCAACTGCCCGACGAACAGCCACCTCATGCGCGAGTACGGCTTCGCCGGACTGCTGGCGCCGCCGCACGTCAGCGACGGGGGGCAGTCGGTCGGCATCGCGCTCGGCGCGTTCCACAAGAAGCTGGCGGGGCGGTTCGACTTCCACTTCCCCAGCGCTTACCTGGGCAGGGCGGACGACGACCTCGACGCCGCGCTGGATGAGTTCGGGGGTTTCATCGGCACCGTCGACGCCCTCGACCTCGACACCGCCGTGGACGACCTGATCCGGCACCCCGTCGTGTGGTTCGACGGCAGGTCGGAGATCGGGCCCCGCGCGCTGGGCAACCGCAGCCTGCTGGCCGACCCGACCTCTGCGGAGGCCAAGGACCGGCTCAACGAGATCAAGCAGCGGGAGTGGTGGCGGCCGGTCGCCCCGGTCGTGCTGGAGGAGTTCGCCGGAGACTGGTTCGAGGACTGCGCGCGGTCGCCGTACATGCTGGAGACGTTCACCGTGCGCGGTGACGTCGTGGACCGCGTTCCCGCGATCGCCCACCTCGACCGCTCCTCGCGCGTGCAGACCCTGCGCGTCGACCAGCAGCCCCGCCTCCACGCCCTGATCACGGCCTTCCACGCCCGGACGGGGGTGCCGATCCTGTGCAACACGTCGTTGAACGACAAGGGCGAGCCGATCGTGGACACGCTCGCCGAGGCGGTGAACTTCTGTCTCCGCAAGCGCATCCCGGTCGCCTACCTCAACGGGCTGCGAGTGACCTTCACCCGCGCCGACGAGTTCCCCGAGACCGGCCCGCGGGCGCGAACCCGGGAGCCGTTCCTGCCGATGACCGCGGCCCAGCGGGACGAGGTGCGAGCGGCCCTGAACCCGCACGGCGTGCCGGACCTGCACCTCTACATCGCCCTGCACAATCCGGCCAGCATCGTCCTGCACGACGTGCGGACACCCGAGGGTGCCGCGGCGATGCGGGCCGACGTGGAACGGATGATGCTCGCCAACCCCGAACTGCGCCGTGCCGCCGAGGAAAGGCTGTCGGGCCTGTTCCCCGGATGACCAGCGGACCGTGCCCGGGCCGGAGCCGTGTGCGACGCCGCGACGGGCGATGACGGGCGATGACGGGCGTGGTGCCGCGGGGGCGAACCGGGCGGCGGTACCTGTCGTGGTCGTAGCCGCGGTCGGCGTGGAGCCGGCGCGGGCGCCGCCTCGGCTTGCCGACCACGCTGCGGATCGGCGGGATCGCGCCGATCCGCAGGACGGTTGTCGTCAGGTCAAGTGAGACAGGTTGTGTCTACGGGGCTGGTGGTGGGTGATCGACGGGTTGGGTGGTCCAGGCCACCTCGGGCAGTGCGGGTCGGCATGGTCACCGCGGGAGGGCCGGGGCTGCTTGTCGGATGGCGAGGACGCGGTCATGAGGATCTCCGATCCCGCCCTCGATCATGAACCCACCCTCACACCAGGTGTCTCACGCGAGTCTGACCAAGAGGGCATGGCCGCCATCGCACGATGCCGAGCAACGGACCACCTCGCGCAACGACTGCACACCCGGCATCCTCACCAACGCCCGGCGCTCCGGACCCTCCGGGTCGACCGGGTCACCGGCCTCGGGCAGCCACACCTGCACACCGTGACGCCGGAACAACGCGAGCAGCCACTCCAACCGGTCACCGGCGAAACCACGACCAGTGCCGCCAGCATCACAGAGGACCTGCGCGAGGTCGCACTCCGAGCCGGCGAAGCCCTTGAAGAGGTACATGCCGCGTGGGCGGGCGCCGCCACAGGGATCCCTGTCACGACCTCAGCGAAGGAACATCGAAGATCGACTTGTTGTCCCTTGACCGGCGGCGCTCCCCGGTGAAGTGGTACACCGCGAGGGAACGCGTAGTGGCGCTGGGATGTGCCGCCCGCCCGCACGATGATCGGTGGCGAAGCGGACGCGCCCGCACCGCCGATCGACGAAGGAGCACCGTCATGCGGCACCTCACCCGCCGTCTCGCCACCGCCGCGGCCGTCGCCGCGATGCTGACCGGGGTCGCGACCGTCGCGGCGCCTGCGGCCTCGGCCGCCGGTTCCGTCGCGGCGGAGGCCTCCTGCCGCTTCGACTACACGGCCGTCAACTTCACGGGTGGGTTCACCGCCGGGATCAAGGTGACGAACACCGGCTCGCAGCCGGTGAACGGCTGGTGGGTCGAGTTCGACCTGTCACCGGGCGCCCTCATCCAGACCACGTACGGCGGTAGGTTCGTGTCGTACAGCGGCCACATCCGGGTCAACGCCCCCGACTGGCTCCCGAGCCTGGCCCCCGGCCGGTACACCAACGTCGGGTTCAACGGCCGCAACACCGACCCGGCCGACGTCAGCGTCGCCAACGTCACCCTCAACGACCTCCCCTGCGTCACCGGCTGACCTCCACACCCGTCCACCCACTCGCGAATGGCGAAGAAGACCATGCAGGACCGCACGACCAGCGCCGCGGAACACATCGTCCCGGCCAACGGCATCGAGCTGTGCTACGAGACGTTCGGCGACGAGCGACAGCCCGTACTGCTGCTGATCATGGGCCTGGGGTTCCAGCTCGTGCACTGGTCCGACGAGTTCTGCCGGCAACTCGCCGAACGCGGCTTCCGCGTGGTCCGCTTCGACAACCGCGACGCCGGACGCTCGACACACCTGCCCCGAGCCGACTACACGTTGGACGACATGGCCGCCGACGCCATCGGGCTCCTCGACGCGCTCGGCGTCCGACGCGCCCATGTGGTCGGTGCGTCGATGGGCGGGATGATCGCCCAGGTCATGGCCGTGCGCCACCCGTCACGGGTGCTGAGCCTGGCGTCGCTCATGTCCACCACCGGCCGCCGCGGCAAGGGTCGCACTTCGCCGCGGCTGCTCCGCCACCTGTTCTCCCGGCGCGCCCGCACCGAGCAGCAGGCCATCGAGCGGCGCGTGCGGTTGTTCGACACCATCGGCTCGTCCGGCTTCGAGCAGGACGTCGACGAGATCAGGCGGGCGACCGCGCTCGCGTTCCGCCGCGACCCCGACCACCGCGGTGGCCGGCACCGGCAGTACAAGGCGGTGCGCGCGGCGGGGGATCGAACCGACCAGCTCGCGCGGGTCACGGCTCCGACGGTCGTGATCCACGGGACGGTGGACCGCATGTGCCACCACTCCGGCGGCGAGGCGACCGCGGCCGCGATCAGCGGCGCACGGCTCCTGCTCATCCCGGGCATGGGGCACGATTTCCCGCCCGGCGCATGGCCGACGATCGTCGACGCGATCGTCGAGAACGCCTACCGCGCCCGATAACCGGTCGAGGCGCCACCCCGGTCGTCGCGCGCCGGGGGGAGTAGAGCACGGCCGCGGCCCGGAGACGGCCCGTCCGTCGGTGAAGCACGCCCTCGTCCGGCGCCTGATCGTCCGATCAGGACAGTCCACTGCGATCGACAAGAGAGGAACACCACCATGGGAAAGCGAATGAGGAACCTGGGAGCCGCAGTGCTGGCCACCGCGGCAGTGGGCATGGGGGGCGCTGCCACCGCGTCGGCCCAGCCCGTGTCGGCCGAGGCCGTGCAGGCCGCGTTCGTCACGCCGTACTTCGGCATGAACTGCTCGACCTGGGTGAGCGGCAGCTTCGGCAACTACCGCGGCAACGCCAGCTGCACCGGCACCGGCCAGTGGTTCCTGCGGGTCGACTGCACAGCGGGGTTCACGTACGACAGCCCGAAGGCGCTCCAGATCGATCCTTGGACGACCAGCACGAGAAGCGCCGGCTCCTGCTACTGGGGCGTGAACTCGATGACGATCGTCGAGATCCCCTTCTGATCGGTCCGGTTCCGCACGAGGTCGGACCGCCCGCCGGGGCGGTCCGACCTCGCTCAGCACGAGTGGGACCCAGGCCCGGTCGACCGACCGCACACGAGAGGACGAGCGATGAGCGAGAACGAACTGCCACCGCCGGGCGACCCCGGCAAGAACCTCAGCCGCCGCCGGTTCCTGTACCTGGCCGGCGCGGGCGGCCTGGTGCTCGCGGTCGCGTCGGCGGGCGGCCCCACGGGTGACGACGACGCGACCGGTGACGTCGTGTTGGCCGCCGCCGCGACCCGGTCGCTGCACCTGCGCCGCCGGGAGGACTCGTTGAACCTGAGGGTCGACCTGTTCAACGCCGACGTGGTGCAGACCTCCGGCGGCGCCGAACTGCGCAAGGTCACCACGGGCAGCGCGTTCCTGGTGGTGCACTTCCCGCCGCAGGCGGTGCTGGAGCGGATGCTGACCGACCCGCTGCGCCTGACCGACATCCCGCTCGCCACCAGGGTCGCCGGCCGCAGCCGGCTGGCCTTCGACATCACCGCCGCGCTGCCGATGGCGGTCACGGTGGACGCGCTGCTGGCGTGGACCGGTTTCTTCCCGAGCCTGGCCCCGACCGCGACCAGGACCCAGACCGCGTCCGCGCTCGTCGCGCCGACCGACACGCAGACCGCCTTGGAGCTGCCGTGGCGGATCCTGTTGTCACCCAACGAGAACGAGGGCTGGCAGCACTCCGCCGCACCGGTCACCCGCAACGGGTGGACCGAGTTGTGGCACACCCGCCTGGGCGCCAAGACCGGGTCCGGTGCCGTCGACGACCACGCGACCGGCCGCACGGTTCGGGCCATCTGGCTCTCCGACCCGCAGATGGCCACATGGGTGCAGAACCCGACGTCGGTGCCCGAGACCGAGGACATCGCTCACGTGCTGACGCCGCGGCAGCGGTTCTCGATCGTCCGGCTGTCGGCCGACCCGACGCTGCGCACCAGCCTCGACCCGGCCCTGCCCAAGCCGATCGACGTGACGGAGCTGACGCTGAGCAGCCTGGGCGCGACCTTCGACGCCGAGGGCCGGTGGACCTACCCGCCCGCCGGCGGACTCGGGCTCAAGGGCTGGCAGCACCGCGCCACCCTGGGCCGCGACCACCTCGTGCGCACCGAGGACGCGGGCTTCCTGTTCCCCTACGGTCACCGCGCCTCGCTCGTCAACCTCGCCGAGCGCCGGTTCGGGCGTCGCCCCAACCCCGACGGCACCCCCGGCCCCTGGTACGCCTACGTGCACCGCAGCCAGCACATCGTGGTGCAGCAACCCGTGCGCGCCTACGCGGGCGACGACACGATGCCGCACGCCGGTCGTGAGCTGCCCTTCACCGCGATCCGAGTGGTCACCCGCACCACACCGCCGCTGAAGGCCACGCGCTCGGACTTCGTCACCGGGTCCACCACGACGGTCCGGTCGTTCGTGCCGCGGGCCGCCGCCGCGCCGGACACCCCGGTCACCTTCCACCTGCGCGGGACCGACCACGACGGCGTCGAGGTCGACTTCTCCGCGGCGGTGGTGTTCGTGCCCGAGAGCACGGTCACCGATACGAACGCCACCCGGCTGCTCACCGACCTCCGCAACGCCTACAACACCGGAAACTCCCCGGACCCCGCCGCCGGCGCCGTGCGCACCGCCGAGACCGGGGGCCGCACCATCGCCCTGGCGCAGCGCGGGCCGTACCCGGTGGGCAGCACCGCGGCCACCACCGACCAGCTCGTGTTCAACTCGGTGGCCGCCAACGGTTCGATGAGCACGCTGGTGGCCGCCGGCCGGGCGCCGTTCGTCCCCAGCCTGGAACTGGCCGCGCTGCGGCTGCCCGACGTCGCCGCGCTGACCGGAACCGCGACGGCGACGACGTCGTTCGTGTACGCCGCGGCCTACCTGGACGGCGGCATCGACCACGCCGGGAACAGGGGCGCGGTCTACCTGGCCACCCACCCGGCGATTCCGGTGCCGCCCGCATTGGAGTTCCCCGCCGCCTCGACCGGCGTCGCCACGCCCAACGGCGGCATCCGGGGGCGGTCGGCCAAGAACGGCACGATCACCGGCGACGTGACCCAGGCGGCCACGGAGTACTACGACCCGGCGAAGGTGTTCGCCGACCCCACCAAGGCCAAGGTGCTCGGCGGCCTCGCGATCAAGGACCTGCTGTCCACCCCGCTCGAGGGCGAGCAGAACGCGCTCGTCGTGCCGAAGCTCGGCCACCACTTCCGGGAGGACGTCGGCGTCCACGAGTGGACGCTGCTCTGGACGCCCCCGTTGCAGGAGGGGCCCAAGCAGCTGCCGGTCTTCGAACCGCTGTCGACCGCCCCGAACGCCAAGACGCTCAAGGTGCACGCCGTCTACACCGACCCCGTGCAGGACGGGGTCGAGTCCACCTACCGGGTCGACGGCGAGTTGCGCGACTTCGCCCTGAACCTGTTCGGCAAGAAGTCGTGGCAGGTCATCTCGGTGAAGTTCGACTACTTCCGGTTCAAGCACACCGGCGGCGCCAAACCCACCGTGGACTGCCGCATCCGCGAGGTCAGCTTCCACAACGCCTTCGAGTTCGTCGAGGAACTGGCCGAGCTGTGCTCGTTCCTGGGCGGCAAGGTGGAGATCACCGCGGGCACCTCGGGGGTCCAGGCCGGGCTGCGGTTCGGGCTGCCCACGGTGTCGCTCGGGATCTTCGAGCTCAAGGAACTGGCGGTGGCCGCCTCCGTCGCGATCCCGTTCGACGGCAGCTCGGTGCGAGTGGTCTTCGACCTCAACACCCGGGACCGGCCGTTCAACCTGCGCATCTCCTGGTTCGCCGGCGGCGGCTACGCGGGCATCGCGCTGGGCGCCGACGGCCTGGAACGGCTGGACGTCGGGTTCACCTTCGGCGCGGCGTTCGCGCTGGACGTCGGCATCGCCAGCGGCGGGGTCGAGGCCGTCGGCGGCATCTCCTACCTGCTGGAGAAGGTCAAGGTCGTGGAGAACGGCGCGGAGGTGGTCCGCTCGCAGGCCGGCCTCACCGCGTTCCTGCGGCTGCGCGGCGCCCTGGACTTCCTCGGCATCGTCAGCGTGTCGATCGAGTTCTACCTGGGCCTCACGTACCAGAAGAAGACCGACGGCAGCTCCGCGCTCGTCGGCGAGGCGAGCGTGAGCGTCTCGATCGAGACGTGGTTCTACAGCGAGACCTTCACCGTCCGGACCCGGCGCGAGCTGTCCAAGACCTCCGCGCCCGCCGCCGGGCGCGCGGCGGGCGGGGATCGCGCGGCCCTGGCCGCGGCGCCGGCAGTGCCCGCACACCCGTTCGGCGCGGCCTTCACCCAGCAGGACTGGGCAAGCTACTGCGCCGCCTTCGCACCCGTCGGAGCGTGATCATGAGCAAGCAGACCATCACCTGGACCGTGCTGCCCAACGGGGTCACCCCCGGCTTGGACCTGGTCCGCTTCTCCGTGCACGTCGCGCCGCGCCTGCTGCCGGAGCCCGCGCCGGGCACGCTGGAGGGGTTCCCGGACTGGCTCGACTGGCCGGCGCGGGTCTCACCGGCCGCGTTCCAGCTGGAGTTCCCCGACATCCTCGACCAGGCCGGCAGCCCGGTGCGCGCCACGGCCACACGGGTGTCCAAACCGGAGAGCCGGCGCTGGACGGCGCTGTTCACCCGGACCTCGCGCGTCGAAGGGCACGCGCAGACCAGGTTCACCCGCCGGCGGATCCGCTCCTACCCGACCCGCCACGTGCGCGACTTCGTCAACCAGCGCTACGGCAGGTTCGGTGCGCGGTCACCCGAGCGGTTCCCGACGCTGGACGAGCTGGCCGCGGCCGACGCGTTCGGCCCCGTGGGGTTCGAGTTCGACGGCAACGGGACCGAATCCGGCCTGGACCGCAAGCGGCGGCTGCGCAGCCAGCTGGAGCGCATGTTCAGCCCCGACTCGCAGGACCCGGCGCAGTGCGCGGTGCCGTTCCGGCCCGGTGACGCCACCACCGCCGACGGGATGGGGTTGACCTTCCTGCAAGCGGAGCGGTTCCACCGCAGAAGGGATCCGGTGGTCGGTGACCTGCCACCGCTGCCCGCTCCGAAGCTGGACTTCCACCAGGTGGTCGCGATGACCCGGGAGCACCACCACCTCCAGCGGTTGCTGGGGCTGGTGCTGGACTTCGAGTCGACCGACCCGGCCGTGCTGTCCCTGGTGCGCGGCAACGAGCAGGTCACCCGGGTGCGGGTGGTCACCGACCTGAACCCGTTGCTGGGCACGGGTTCGGCGGTGCACGTGCGGCCCACGATGCGGTGCCGGGTGGGCAAGGGCGCGCAGGGCCACGTGTTCACCGCGACCCCGCTGGACTCCGACAGCGACCTGCGCGACGGGCTGCTGAGGGTGGGCGACGCCGACCGGTTCGCCGTGGTGCAGGTCGACCCGGACAGCGCCGCGCTGGCCGTGCGCCAGTTCGCCGACACGGTGACCCGGATGCGCGTCGACCAGGGCGGACAGGTGCGCAAGCGCAGTGCGAGCACACCGGACGAGCAGGCGCTGCCGGCGCTGCGCACGGCCGGGTTCTCGGTGGGCAGGCTGTCCCGGGCCGTCCGGCTGGCCGGCCGGATCGAGCGCGGCCGGGCGCTCAACGACGCGGCGTTCGCCGGTCCGGACAAGATCACCGACAACATCGCGCTCAATGCCGACGACGTGGTGCGGGGCTACCGGTGGGACGTGCGCGACGAGAACGCCGGGCAGTGGTTCTCCCTGATGTGGCGCGACGGCACGTACGTGTTCGCGCGCACGGGTGAAGCGGTCCCGGTGCTGGAGGAGACGGCGGCGCAGACCGCGCCGACGACCTCCGGCGCCACCGGCGACGAGGACCTGTACATCCAGGAGTCGCTGGTGCACTGGGCGGGCTGGAGCCTCGCGGTCGGCCGCCCCGGCAAGGCGCTGACCGGCGACAACGGCCTGGCCGACGCCGAGGCGCCGCTCGACCCGGACTTCCCGTTCCGCACTCGGTTCGGCGCGCGCGCCCTGCCGCGACTGCGGTTCGGCCGGCGGTACCGGCTGCGGGCGCGGGTGGTGGACATCGCGGGCAACTCGCTGTCCACCGAGCAGGCCGACGCGGTCACCGACGCGGTGTCGAGCACCCCGGTGGAGACCTTCCGCCGGTTCGAGCCGGTGGCCGCGCCGGAGGTGCTGCTGCGCTCGGCACCCGGCGAGGGCGAGTCGCTGGAGGTGATGGTGCTGCGCGGCAACACCGGCACCGACACCGCCGTGGGCACCGTGGACCGCCACGTCCTGCCGCCCCGCACCACAGTGCAGGTCGCCGAGCAGCACGGGATGCTCGACCAGGGCACCACCGGCAGGCCGATGGACGCCGCCCGCTACGCCGAACTGGCCACGCGGGACGCCGCCGTGCTGGAGCAGCACGCCTCCGCGCGCGCCCTGCCCGCGCCCGCGGACCGGTACTGGTACTACGACACCGACCAGCTGCCCGTGCCGTACCTGCCCGAGCCGCTGGCCCGGCGGATCCTGGTCCGCGGCCTGCCCGGCAGCACCACGTCCACCACGATCACCGCGGTCGACCCGGCCACTTGGCCGGTCGCCAAGGGCTTCCGCATCCGGCTCCAGCAGGGCACGCCGGGCTGGACGTGGACCGAGTCCGCGCGCCTGCTGACCGTGCGGCTCATGCCCGGCGACAGCTACCAGCTCCAGCTCTCCGCCCAGTTCGACGCGGCCGACCTGAACCTGATGGCGTTGTGGCCGCTGATCCAGCAGGGCGCGGCCGACTGGAACGCCGCCCACCCGACCGACCAGGTGAACATCGACGCGGTCCGGGAGTCGGTGGTCGGCGGCCGGCACTGGATGTTCACCCCGTCCCGGACGCTGACCCTGGTGCACGCGGTGCGCAAGCCGCTGACCGTGCCGGACATCGCCGGGGTCACCGCCAAGCGGCCCAACGAGGGGCGGATCGGCTCCACGCACGCGCTGCTCGGGTCGTCCATGCGGGTCAGCCGCAAGAGCAGCGGCAGCGTGGAGTTCGCCGCGCGCTGGCGGATGCCGGTGGACGACGGCGTGTCCGACGAGGTCCCGACCCGCGACTTCCGGGCCGCACCGATCACCGTGGCGCTGGACCCGGTGCAGGGGGCGACGCCGGCCACCGAGGCGGTGCAGTTCCAGGCGCGGCACGAGTTCGGCGACACCAAGTACCGCCACGTGCGGTACGAGGTGCGGGCCGCGACCCGCTTCGGCGAGTTCTTCCAGGAGCGCCGGGAGGTCGCCTTCAGCGGCGATCAGCACGTGCTCGGCGTGCCGGTCGACCCGGCCCACCTGGTCGTGGTGGACAAGGCCACCGGCGACCAGTACCAGCCCGCCCCGCCGGGGAGCGATCCGCGGAATGCGCCGGGCGACTACGTGGTCACCGACGCGGCCACCGGTACCTTCCGCCGCACCGCGAACGGCGGGCTCACGTCGCCGCGCACGTTGGAGGTGTCGTTCGTCCGCCCGGACACCCGCAGCGCGGCCGCGGTGCTGGAGCAGGACATCTTCAGCTCGGCGCGCCCCGCCGCGCCGAAGATCCGCCAGGTCGTGCCGATCTTCCGCTGGGAGAACCCCGCGCCGGGGCAGAGCGTGCGGCGCGGCGGCGGGCTGCGGGTGTACCTGGAGCGGCCGTGGTGGTCCAGCGGCGACGGCGAGAAGCTGGCCGTGCTGCTGTGGCCGGACCCGGCGAGCGACGTGCCGGAACACCTGCGGGGCGCGGTGACCATGTGGGGCAACGACGCGACCCAGCACTCGGGTTCGGTGCCCGACGACGTGCTCGACACCTCGTTCCCGCTGGCCACCTACTTCGGCACCGGCATGACGGTCCCCGAGTTCCCGACCACCGGGCTGAAGGTCGCCGCGCACGACGTGGCCTTCGACGCGGAGCGCAAGCTGTGGTACTCCGACATCCGCATCACCCGGCAGGGTGAGACTGCGCTGGAGGGCTACTTCCCGTTCGTGCGGCTGGCCCTGGCCCGCTTCCAGCCGAAGTCGGTCGTCGACTGCCACCTGTCCTCGGTGGTGACGGCGGACTTCATGCAGGTCGCGCCCGACCGCACGGTCGTGGTGACCGGCAGCGGCCCCACCCGCACCGTCCAGGTGACCGGCCCCGGCGCGACGCTCACCCAGTCGGGCCACCTCAACGAGATCAGGGTGACCGTGGAGCGGCAGCTCGACGGCGTGACCGACCCGGTGCTGCGCTGGCAGCCGGCCGGGCTGTCCTACACCGCGGTGCTGGCCGACCCGACCACCGGCGGCGGTCAGCTGACCTGGTCGGGCACCGTGTCGCTGCCCACCGGCGCCGGTCCGCTGAGGCTGGCCGTCGAGGAGTTCGAGCAGCACCGCAACGGCAACAACGGCATCGCCGCCACCCGGCTGGTCCACACCGACACCGTCCCCCTGTCCTGAGAGGAGCGTGCCGTGCCGCTGGGAACGACGGAGATCCTGCTGATCCTGCTGGTGCTGGTGCTGCTGTTCGGCGCGAGCAGGCTGCCGAAGCTGGCGCGGTCGGTGTCCGACGCGCGCCGGGAACTGCGCCGAGGCGATGACGACGAGTCTTAATGACCCGTGTCAAGTGGCTGTGGGCGCTGGTGTGGCGGAACTTGTCGTTGTGAACGGCCGGTTGTCGCGCAACAGTGCCCAC
>NZ_JBVJVK010000094.1:0-22057 GCF_055603705.1 Actinosynnema sp. NPDC037264
GCAGGAGGGAGAAGAAGGGGTGGTGGCCGATGCGGGTGCTGCGGGCGCCGTTGGCCGGTGGGGGGGGGGGGCGTGCGCGGGGGAGTCTGTCCGGACGCCTCGCCGTGTCAGCAGGCACCTCAGCACTGTTCATGTCGATGCTGAACGAGCCAGGACGGCCGGCGAGCAGGATGCGTTGAGGAGCAGGTCGACGGCAGGTGGGAGTCGCGTGGCCAAGCGGCGGCGCTCGTTCACCCCAGTGCCGGCTTGTTCTCCACAAGGTCGCCCGCGCGGGTGGGGCGAGCCACAGGACGTTCCGAGATGACGGATCCGGCCGCTCCGGCTCCGACCGTTTGGCGGGAAGTCGCAGGTGTCAGTCGACGGAAGCGCGCCAGTAGTCGAGAGCGAGCTGGGTCATCTTCGTGATCTCGTGTGTCATGCCAGCACGCGCGTGCAGTCGGTTGCCAAACCGGTGAGCGAGCGGATCGCCTTGGCCTTGTGGCCGGACGCGCCCAAGTGGACGCCGTGCTGGTAGCGAGCGGCCAACGTCTCCACGTGGTCGTGCCACCCGTCCACATATCGGTGGGACGGCGTTGGTGCATAGTGTCCTGCGGTGTCATCGGCCGATGTCGCCTGCTCGTGGAGAAGGTGGTAGGAGTGACGATGCGCTCACGAGTCCGATGGGCCTGGGCTGCCGTGTTGATCGCCCTGATCGGGGGGACGTTCGGGGTGTCCGCAACCCGCGCGGCAGGCGCCCCGGTACCCGTCAGCATCCTGAGCGTGTCAGCCGAGAACGTGAAGCCCGGCGACCAGGTTCAAGTCCAGTTCCGCGTCACGAACAACGGGAGCAAGGCGGACACAGCCATCGTGGTGGTCGGTGGCGGCCTGAAGTGCACCACCGGCTGTCGGGCGGAGCCGAACCTCAAACCTGGCCAGAGCCAGGACTTCCAGGCCACCGTCGTCGCGCCCGAGGTGAGCGCGGGCGAGACCCTCGGTGTCAACATCTCGGTCGCCGTGCGGCTCGGTGAGCAGAACAGCGCCGACTACAAGATGGTCTACATCCACGGCGCGGGCGCGACGCAACCCGATGCGGACCAGCCGTCGTCCGAGGTGGATGGGGTGTCGGGTTGGGTCCGCGACGCCAGTGGCAAGGCGATCGGCGGCGTGGCGCTGACCGTCGTGGACAGCGCCGGGCACGAGTTCCGCACGACGAGTGACCAGAACGGCCGGTTCTCGATCAAGTCGGGCGCCGGCAAGCCGATCGCCGCGGGGCAGATCACGGTCGACGCGGCTCTGGACGGCTACCGCCCCACTCGCGCAACCGTGCAGGGCTCCGCAGGTGACACGGCGAGCGTGGAGCTGACCTTGGCCGTCGTGGCCGCGCCGACCGAGACTCCGCCTTCGACCACCGCGACGACGGCGGTGGACGAGACTCCCGAACGGGAGATCAGCGCAGCCGCAGCGCCACAACCCGCCCTGGAAGCGGGCAGCGACGGGGGCAGCGGTTCGCTGCCGTTCATCCTGGGCGGGCTGCTGGTCGCCGCCGGCCTGGGCGCACTGGCACTGATCGTGAAGCGCCGCCGGAGCACATCGGACGGGCCGGCGACTCAGCCGACGGTGCCGGCCGGAGCGGGCGTGAGCGACGCACCGACCGTGGTGCTGTACACGAGACCGACGGCCGACGGTTCTCCCGGCCCGTACCGCGGGCCCACGCAGGGCGGCGACGAGCAGCGCAGCGACGGCCCGTACGGCGGGCCGGGTCTCTAGGAACTCCTATCCCGGTCATCCCGCCGTCGACGACCGGGATACCGCGAACGTCTGGCAGACCCGCGCTCCGTTCGGGACCGCTAAGCCTACGGTCAAAACAGTTTGCAGTACGGCATCAAGGCTCACGGCTGGTTCAACTTGTATATTGCCGGGAGGAAGGTGAAGTAGCGGAACGACGGCGAGATCGTGATGTACGATCCTAAAATCGACTACTTCGGTGTCGTGACGCGAGATGGTGGGTCAAAAACCTTACTCGTTCCGAATCCGGTGTATCATGAGTACCCTGCGAACCCGGGACTATTATAATGCCCAATGAGTTGTACCGATGCCGCGTATGCGGTCTGCTCCGAGAAGAGCCTCCCTGGGGTGAGGACGGCACGACGTCTACATTCGACATATGTGAATGCTGTGGCGTCGAATTTGGTTACGAGGATTCAACGAGGGAGTCAGTTCTTAAGTATCGGGCGACCTGGCTCGCCTCGGGCGCCAAGTGGGCTGACCCGAGCGAGAGGCCGCCGGGGTGGAGTCTGGAGGGCCAACTTCAGGTCATTCCCGAGAAGTGGCGATAGGTTGCAGTTACTTCGCGTTGGTCGAGTTCGGACGGACAGTGGAAGTGGTCCGGCCTGCAATTGCGTCGCTTCCATGAGCGTACAATCGCACGCTTGTACGCATCATGATCGATGCTAGTGTCTCGTGATTCTGCGGGCTTTATGAACCGTCACGGGTTTGAGACCGCTTCCCACCGGCTGGACCCCTCAACCATCAGAACCTCTCGGGACGACACGGACCGGGCCGTGACCCACGCCTACGGCACACGCTCCACACGTACCGGCCCCACGCCGGACAGATCGACTTTCGGCCGGAGGGCGCTCCGGTGGCTGACCAAGGCGAACAAACGCTGGACGGCCGCCATGACGGACCAGGCCGCTTCTACCTGGAACACGGACACCACCAAGGCTGCCGGTGCCGCGACGGATCGGTGACGATCACGGCCGACGGCGTCGACATACTGCTGTCGATGCCCGAGTCGCCGACCCTCGACGCCGACATGCTCCAGCCCTATCTCGACGGGCGGAGCGAATGCGGACCACGTTGACGTGACTCGCAATGCCTGGTCGACCGTTGTCGGACAGTGGAACGAGCGACGTCCCGCTGATCGTGCGATCAATCAGCCGGACCGGCACGGAGGAAGGGCCGGGCCGATGACCACGGCTGGGCGTTGAATGCGCGGTAGTCGGAGAAACCCATCTCGCCCGCAGCCGGCAAGAGCCCGGCTCCTACCTTGACGGTCAAGCGATTCCAAGTGGTAACGCCATCGGGCACAACTGCGAGGTACATCCTGGCGAAGGGTGGGAATTCATGCGGTTCTGGGCATTCCTGTCGTACTCGTGGTCCGATCGGCAGCGAGCGGCTGTGCTACATCGCCGGCTGGAGAGGTTCGTCGTGCCACGCCACGCCCGGCGCGCCGCCGACCCGGCGGGACCACCCGGTCGGCGCCTGCGTCCGGTGTTCCGCGACGACGACGAGATGGCCGTGTCGGGTCCACTCGCGGATCGACTGGGAGCCGCCATCGACGAGGCGCCCGCGATGATCCTGCTGGCTTCTCCGGCGTCCGCGCGATCGCACTACGTGAACCTCGAGGTGGCGCACTTCCTCGCCAACCACGACCTGAAACGCCTGGCCATCATCGCGACGGGCGACGACCCCACCGAGGAACCGGAACTGCCGCCCGCCCTCGACCACGTCGACGAACCGCTGTGGCTCGACATGCGAGGCGCTCGCAAGCTCACCCGCCGCGACCTCGTGCGGGTCGCCGCCGTCGTGCTGGACGTGGGATTCGACGCGTTGTGGCGCAGGCACGTCCGCTACCTGCGCCAGCTCGCCGCGCTGTGGTGCGCGCTGGTTCTGGTCGTCGGTGTCGTGGTGGGCACCGCGATCGTTCGCCAGGTGGAAGCGGAGAAGCGCAGCCCGGAGCAGCAACGCGCCCAGTTCTTCGAGTGGATGACCGAGGACGTGCAGTCGGCCGGTCTGCCCGTCAGCGAGGTCAAGCTGAACATCACTCGTGTCGATGATCTGGACAACGACGGCCTGATGGAGTTCTTCGTCGTCAACGAGACCATGGAGTTCTGCGGGTCAGGAGGGTGCATGTTCGCCGTGTACCGCACTGTCTCGCCCGGCGAGTACGTGCGGGTGCTCGAACTGCTGGGCACCTCGACCGCACGGGTGCGCCCGGTGCAGGACGGCTCAAAAGAGATCATCGTCACCGATCTCTCCGCGAGCAGGGAACCCCTCTACTCCGTCTACACGTTGCGCGGCGGCAAGTTCGAACTCGAGCACCACGAGTTCTGCGACGGCTTGATCTTCGAGGCGTGCCACGAACCGACGGTGATCACGCCTGTCGCGTCGGAAAACGTGCCTGCTGTTGACCAATACGCCGTACCTGTGGAGCGGCCGGCTGCGGACGCGCGGGTGGTCAGGATCGGGGCGGCAGGTACGAAACTCGAAGACGGCGCCCATCCCCTGGAGGTCAGGGGCACGGTGGAAGGCGGCGATTGGTACCTCGTCGAGGTATGGAAGGGGTCGTGCGGGTTCGTCCCCGCCTCTGCCGTGCAGCCGAACTGATGTTTTGACCTGGTTGTCAGCGGCCCGTGGCGCTACCTGGACGCCGAACCCGACCCCGAACGTCGGCACGTCCGACCGGTGCCGGTGACCGACCTGCCGCGTACGGCGGTCGAAGAGGATCGTCGGACATCCTTGTGGGGTGTCGGAAGTTCGGCCTCATGGCCCGACCCGCCGCAGGTTTGACCAGGAGCGCCTCGACCCGGGAGGCCGCGAAGGACTCCCGGGTCCGCGATGGCTGCGCGGTGGGTCCTAGGTCGATCTCCGCCCGACCCGAGGCGGATTCACGATCACCGGCCGCGCGGTGGCGTCGCGAAGACCAGCCCCTGGCTCTTCGGGGACGAGAAGCCGTACGAGTCCTTGGTGGTGACCTTGACGCGGTGCTGGGTGTCGGGGCTCAGCCCGGTGAGCGTCGCCTGCTTGTCGGTCACGAAGGCGACCTTCACACCGTCCAGGAACACGTCGTAGCCGATCGTGGGGAACCACCACGAGGTCGAGTACCAGCTCAGCGAGACGCTGGTCGGCGTCACGGCCGTGACCTGCAGCTGCGACGGCCGCACCGGGTGCTCGATGATGCTCGACTCGGACTTGACCACGGTCAGCAGGTCGCTGGGGCCGGAGTGCCGGCAGGTCACAGTGGTTGCGGTGCCCGCAGGGGTCCCGTCCGCGCGCTCGGGCCGCAGGGACAGCGTGAGGTCGCCCAGGTGGATCGCGTAGTCCCCGGCCGGGTAGAGGCCCAGCTGCGGGAACCCGCCGGCGGCCTTCACCGGCCCGCCGGACGAGGTGAGCAGGGTCGGCGCGAAGCTCAGCGCGGCCGCGGTCGCCGTGGTCCCGGCGGGGCCGACGAGGGTCGCCGCGAGCGACGCGGTGCTGTCCCCGTCGATCCGGACGCCGGCCGGCGCGCGGTCGAGGGCGAACGTCACGTCCACGTCGATGTATGCGGATTCGAGGTACGGGACGTTCCCTCCGGCCATCCCCTCGTCGGGCACGACGGCCGTGACGTCGGCGTGCACGACGACCCCGGGTCCACAGGTGTAGTCGAGCCCCAGCCCGACCGTTCCCGCGGACGCCGTCCCGACCGCGACACCGCCGGATAACACCGCGGCGACCGCGGCCCCGATGACAAGTCTTCTCCCCAGCACGATTACCCCTTCGCCTTCGTTGGTGGCACTGTCACCCGACCAGGGTCCCTCCGTCGGAACCCGCAAGGTACTTCTGCGGTGTGTGGTTCACCGCCGCGGTGGAGGTCAGCTGCGGCCGGTTGGCGTTGACGCCCGCGCCCGTGTTGGCGTGCTCGAAGAACCGCGCGCTGCGCCACGACGTGGGAGCCCGTGGTCGGTACCGCAGCGCGTTCACCGCCGCCTTCACGGTCCGGTACGCCCGGTGCCGTCCGACCCGACGACGACGGTGGCGGCCGTGATGTGCGCCGCCGCGAGGACGGCACGGCGCATCGCCTTGACCATGTGCTGCTCCCCGTCGAGTCGCTTGGCGTTGGCGGCGTAGGTCCGGATCTTGTCATCAGGCGGTTTCCGTTCAACCGCCGAACGAATGCGTCAGCCGCGGCGCGATGCCCAGGCGAGGTTCGCGGGGGAGTGCGAACCGCCCGCGCAGACCTCGACACCGCCGGCGGTCCGCTGCCCGAACTCACGTGGAGATCGCGTGAACCCCTGCCGCCACCGCCCGACCACCCCGCCGCACCTTGACGACCGGTCCGCGGCGGGCTCGCGGATGGTCGCGGAACCGTCAGCTCGGGAAGCGGCAGGCGCGGCCGGCGCCGCAACGCGCCCGCGGGGGTGCGGAAGCTCGGTCGGCACGCGTCACCGCAGGTCTGCGGTCGAGGTGGCGCGAGTCGCCGTGCTCCGCCGAACGCCGACCGGGCCGGGTCAGTACCTGATCACCAGGTGGGCTCGGGTGTTGTTGGCCAGGACGTCGGCGAAGGTTTTGTTGATCTCCGCCAACTCCCGCGGTTCGACCGTCACCACGGTGTGGCCGGCGGCGTGCAGCGTGAAGACCTCCGTGAGGTCCTCGCGGGTACCGACGACCGAGCCGACCACCGAGATGCCCCGGGTCACCGCGTCGAAGATCGGGTCCGGGATGCCGCGTGCCGGTAGGCGGACGCACACCAGCCGGCCCCCGCGACGGAGGGAGCGGAGCGCGTGTTCGTAAGCGCTCGGCGCGGACGTGAGCGCGATCGCGATGTCGGCGCCACCCTCCGCCTGGATCACCACGGCCGGGTCGCGGGTGCGCGCGTCGATCACCTGCTCCGCGCCGAGTTCCCGGGCGTGGTCCAACTCCTCCGCGTCGACGTCGACCGCGGTGACGAAGCCGCCCGCGTGCCGCGCGTACTGGAGCGCCAGGTGGCCGAGCCCGCCCAAGCCGAACACGGCGACGTGATCGGCGGGACCGACCTGGCCGGCCTGCACGGCTTTGTAGCCGGTGACCCCGGCACAGGTCAGCGGAGCCGCTTCGAGCGAGGGGACGCCTTCGGGCACGGGGACGGCGTAACGAACGTCCGCGACCGCGTACTCGGCGTGGCCGCCGCCGACCCGGTAGTCGATGTTCTGCTGAGACTGGCACAGCACCCTCCAGCCCGCCAGGCAGAACCCGCACCTCCCGCAGGCCCAGCAGAGCCACGGCAGGGCCACTCGCCGGCCGACCCGGCTCGCGGCCACACCCGTGCCCACCCGTTCGACGATGCCGACGCCTTCGTGGCCCGAGATCAGTGGCAGCGCCGGCCGGTCCGGCCAGTCACCGCAGGCGATCCGGACGTCGACGTGGCAGATCCCGCAAGCCTCCATGCGAACCAGGACCTGGTGTGCCCCGGGCTCCGGGATCGGCACCTCCCGCAGTTCGAGCGGAGCCGAGAACTCGGTTATCACGGCGGCACGCATCAGGGTGCTCCTTGCCAGACAGCCCCCGATCGCGACTGGTCCTCGATCGGGATCCGTTCCCCCGTTGGGAGCACGTCGAAGCGTAACCGATTCCGGCTCGTTCGGCAGGGGCGCGACCGGTGCGCGGAACCCGCCGATCGAGGCCGTTCGGGCGGAACGGCTCGTGGTCGAATCGAGCGCGTCGCGTCGAACGGCCGGGGTGGGGGAGGTCGGGCAGATTTGTCGCCGATGTGTCGAAATCGTCGTGGGTTTGCGCGCGCAGCGTTCACCCGGACGGTGGGGCCGGGTCGGACAGGTCGTCGAGGAGGTACTCACGCGGACCGCCGCCGTTGTGCTCCTCCGCCCGGAGCTCCGCCCGGCGGATCTTGCCGGACGTCGTTTTCGGCAGCGTGCGGAACTCCAGCCGGCGGATCCACTGGTGCGGCGCCAGGTGCTCCTGCGCGTACCGCAGGATCGACCGTGCCGCCGCCATCGACGACGGGCAGCCCTCGGCCAGCGTGACGAAGGCTTTGGGGACCACCAGGCCGATCGGATCGGACGCGGGGACGACCGCCACCTCGGCGACGTCGTCGTGCCGCAGGAGCACGCTCTCCAACTCGAACGGGGAGACCGGGTGGTCATAGGACTTGAACAGGTCGTCAGCGCGCCCGACGTAGGTGAAGTAGCCGTCGGCGTCCCGCCGGGCGATGTCACCCGTGTGGTAGCGACCACCTGCGAACGTCCGCGCGTTCTTCTCCGGGGCGTCGACGTAACCGGGCATCACCCCGACCGGCCGGTCGGCGAGGTCGACGCAGATCTCGCCCTCGTCACCGGGCTCGCCGGTGAGCGGGTCCAGCAACACGATCCGGTAGCCGGGCAACGGCTTGCCCATCGAAGCGGGCCGGACGGCGAGACCCGGGGTGTTCCCGATCTGCGCGGTCGTCTCGGTCTGGCCGTAGCCGTCACGGACCGTGAGCCCCCAAGCCCGCCGGACGCGGTCGACCACCTCGGGGTTGAGCGGTTCGCCGACGCTGCCGGCTTCGCGCAGCGCGGCAGGACGGGCGCCGAGGTCCTCCTGCAGCAGCATCCGCCACACGGTTGGCGGTGCGCAGACGGTGGTGGCCCGCTGGGAGGTGAGGACGTCGAGCACGGTCGGCGCCGGCGCGGTTCCGGTCTTGACCGTCAGCAGGGTCGCCTCCGCGTTGAACGGCGCGAAGAAGCTGCTCCAGGCGTGCTTGGCCCAGCCGGGGGCGGAGATGTTCAGGTGCCGGTCGCCGGGCCGCACACCGGTCCAGTACATGCCGGACAGGTGACCGACCGGGTAGCTGGTGTGCGTGTGCAGGACCAACTTGGGCCGCGATGTCGTTCCCGAGGTGAAGTACAGGAAGAGCGGGTCGTCCGCGCGGGTGGTGCCCTGCGGGGTGAAGTCGGCCGGCTCGGCGTAGGCGTCGCGGTAGGGAGCCCAGCCGGGGACGGGTTCCCCGACGACGATCCGGGTCAGGCGGTCCGCGATCCCCGTGAACCGGTCGGCGAGCTCACCGTCGGTGATGACGTGCGTGACACCGCCCCGGTCGAGGCGATCGGCCAGGTCGGTGGCGGAGATCGTCGTGTAGGTGGGGATGACGATCGCGCCGAGCTTCATCGCCGCCAGCAGGACCTCCCACGTGGCGAGTTGGTTGTCCAGCATGACGAGGACGCCGGTGCCGCGCGCCACCCCGCGGCCGCGCAGCCAGTTGGCCGCCTGGCCGGACCGCGCCGACAGCTCCGCGTAGGTCGTCGACGCCACCGAGCCGCCGTCGACGATGCGCAGCGCCTCCCGGTCGCTGTCCCGTGCGATGGGGTCGAACCAGTCGAGTGCCCAGTTGAACGTCTCGAACCGCGGCCACCGGAACCGGGCGCACGCGGCGTCGTGGTCCTCGCGCAGCTCCAGCAACAGGTCCCGGGCCGCGCGGAACCGCTCGGTGTCACCGGCGGCCACGGTCGCCTCCCGCCGAGCAGGTCAGCGGCCGGTCGACGCGGATCCCCCCGGTGTGGGCGGACCCGTTCGCCGCGAGTGCCACGACCCCGGTGCACCCGCCGTCCAGGACGTCACCGGCGACGGCGTCCGCGTCGGCGTGGAACGCGCTCAGCGGCCCCGGCCGTCCGTTGCCGATCTGCGTGAACCACCGCAGGTTCTCGGTGGGGATGCCGAGCACGTACAAGTCACGGTTCACCCGTCCGTCGGCGCCGACGGCGTGGAACGGCGCCCGGGTGGAGGCCATCGCTCCGGTGGTGAAGACCTCGTCGGCGAACGAGCCGGCGTTGACGTACTCCGAGATCAGGCCGTCGGCCAGCAGCTGCCGGGTCAGCGGCGAAGCGTCCTGCCGCACCGAGGGGCGGGGGATGCGGGCGTCGATCAGCGTGCTGACCACCTGACCGGCTCCGGTGACCTGGGCTGAATCGAGCAGGAAGCCGCCCGGCGCGAGGCCGACCCGCAGGGCCGGCCCGACCAGGTGCAGCACGTCGGCCTCGATGAGCGCGCGGACCTGGGCGAGCCTGATCGCCGGGGGACCGGCGGAGAGCATCGCGTTGATCGGGGTGAACCAGCCGACGAAGTCCTCGCGGTGCGACCGCGGCCGCAGGCCACCGTGGTCGACCGCCGCGCGGACGGCGCCGCGGAGGTCCCGGAGGATGTCCAGCGCGGCCTTGACCGGCCCGTGCACGTTGCCCCGCAGAGCTTCCACCAGGTCCTGCCCGAGCAGGTCGAGCACGTCCCGGTGGAACTCGGCCGGGTCCGCGTACCGCCGACCGGCGAAGGGCCGGGCGATCCGCTCCAGGTCGATCGTGGCCGCGTGCGCGATGCCGGCCTCGACCAGTGCCTTGTCGACGAGATGGGCCGCCTTGCCCCCGGCGACGGCCAGGTGGAGGCGGGCGAACCGGCGGGCGGCCTCGTCGCCGGAGTGGTCCCGGATCAGGGTGGTGTAGTAGACGTGCTCGACCTCCAGTTGCACCAGCGGCAGCACGTCACGGCGGAAGTCGAGCCGGGCGGACCCGGTTTCGCGGCGGGCCCGGTGCCGGGCTTCCGCGAGTGCGCCGCAGGTCAGGAACTTGGCTTCGTACCGGTACTCCGGAGCCTTCTGGTTCACCCCGCGGGCGAGGATCGGCACGCCGCTGCGAGAACCGGCGAAGACGCGCGGCTCCCGGCCGCTCGGCCGGTAGCGCAGCTCGCCGGCGGGGCCGGGCTCGAACCGGCCACCGCGGCCCGCGGTGAGCGCCGCGACGACGTCCAGGAAGGTGAGCCCCAGCCCGAGGACACCGACCGGTTCGCCCGCCCTCACCGGGTCGAGGTCCAGGTCGGCGGCGGAATCGCCGCGGACGTACCGCACGCCCGGCCGGCTGTCGGCGTGGTCGAGCAGCTCCCGCTCGCGCGGTCCGGGGGTGGTGACCGGGTGCCCGGTGGTGAGCACGAGCTTGTCGGCGAGGACGACGTGGCCCGCACGGGTGACCAGGCGCAGTCGGCCCCCGTGCCGCTGCACGCGCTCGACCCGTGACCGCACGGCGTGGATGGCCACGTTGTCCGGCTTGTGCGCGACGAGGTTGTCGAACACGTCGCGCAGGTACCGCCCGTAGCACGCTCTCGGCGCGTAACCGTTCTGCCCCAGCGCGGTCCACCGCGGACCGGCTCCGCCCGCCGAGAGCCACTCGTGCAGCGAGGGCCCGGCACCCGCTCTCGGTGGTCCCTCGTCGCGATCGCCCGAGTACATGCTCACCTCACCGGCGGCGGTGTTCATCAGGAACCAGTCGGGCTGGTCCGTGCGCCAGATGCGGCCCGCGCCGTGCTCCCCGGGGTCGAAGACCCAGATCGACACCGCGGGGCCCCGCCGTCGCGCGAGCCGCACCAGCAGACGTTCGAGCACGGACAGCCCGCGAGGCCCCATGCCGACGATCGCGACAACGAGTTCGGAGCAGGTCTTCGTCACGTCGGGTCCTCCCTCGTTTTCGGTGGTCGTGTGGGTGACGTCCGTGAGCCCGTGCTCAGGCGGGACCGGTGGCCGGCCGGGTGTCCGCCGGGGTTCCGCCGAGCCTGAGCCGCCTGAGCAGGGGACCGGTCATGGCCGTCGTCACCAGCGTCATCACCACGAACACGGCGAACAGGTCCGGTCCGATGACGCCGAGGGACAGCCCGGTGGAGACCACCACGAGCTCGGTCAGGCCACGGCAGTTGACCATGACGCCGAGCCCGAGCGACTCCCTCGGGGTCAGCTTGGTCAGCCGGCCGACGAGCGTCGTCGTGCCCACCTTGCTCACGACGGCGACCAGGACCATGAGCCCGCAGAGCAGGAGGTCGCGCGGGTCGTCCAGGAACTCGACGTGCACGCTGAACCCGATCACCGCGAAGAACAGCGGGAGGACGAGCGCCACCCCGCGGCCCACGGTGCGCCCGAGATCGCGCACCACGCTGTTCTCCCGCGGCACGACGGCGCCGACCAGCAAGGCCCCGAAGATCGCGTGGATGCCGATCCAGTCGGTGACGGCGGCGCCTGAGAGCGCGCACAGCACCAGCACCGCGATGGCGATCCGCCGACGGCTCGCGGTGCTCTCCGCGG
Source organism: Actinosynnema sp. NPDC037264 (assembly GCF_055603705.1). Classification (NCBI taxonomy): domain Bacteria; kingdom Bacillati; phylum Actinomycetota; class Actinomycetes; order Pseudonocardiales; family Pseudonocardiaceae; genus Actinosynnema; species Actinosynnema sp. NPDC037264. The sequence continues at coordinate 11,822 of NZ_JBVJVK010000094.1, forward strand.
CGGCCAGGAACCGCCGCAGCGCGGGACGGACGACGATCAGCGTCACCGCGGTGAACAGGACCAGCCACGCCGCGGTCGGGACGACCGCGGCGGCCGAGCTGCCTCGCGCCAGCGCGACGACCAGGACCAGCAGCAACCACGAGAAGGCGTCGCCCGCGCCGGCGGTGGCCAGACCGAGCGTGCCGATCCGGGTCTGGATCAGGTCGTGCTCGGCCAGGATCCGGACCAGGACGGGGAACGCGGTGATGCTCATCGCGGTGCCGACGAAGAGCAGGAACGGAACCGACCCGACGCCGGTCGGCCGGTAGGTCCCGGTCAGGCCGGCCGCGAGCAGGAGCCCGCAGCCGAGCGGTACTACCACCATGCCCGCACCCAGCGCGGCCACCTGGCCACCCGACCCGCGCAACAGGTCCAGCGGGAGTTCGGTGCCGAGGAGGAAGACGAAGTAGGTGATCGCCAGCTGCGCGATCAGGCCGAGCTCGGGGATCAGCTCGGCGGGGAACAGCGCGTGCTGGACCGCCGGCGCGACCTGACCCAGCAAGGTCGGCCCCAGCGCGATCCCCGCCGCCATCTCGCCGACGACCCGCGGTTGGCGGCACCGGGCCGCCACCCAGCCGCCGAGGCGCCCCACCGCGATGATCGCCGCGACCGCGAGGAGGAACCGCGGGACGAGCGACCAACCGCCGTTCCCCAGGTCCCGCAGCTGCCCGAAGGTGGGGACGGCGTGGATCATGCCGACCGCGATCACCGTCAGCAGCGCGACGACGGCGACGGCGTTCGGCCCGCGCTCCACCGTCCTGCGCCGCGGTGGCGGCACCGCCTCCCGATCGGGGTTCTTGCCCTGGGCTGCTGCCTTCATGGATTCCGGCCCCCCTGGTGCTGTCACGAGATGAAGTCGTAGGAGAGGAAGGCGTCGTCCTCGGCCCAGGTCCCGTACCGGCGCATGCCGTACAGCAGTGGCGCGGGCGTGCGGAGGCTGGTGATCCCGGCGATCTCGGCCAGGACGACGACGTGGTCGCCGACCGCGTGGTTCGCGCTCACCGCGCAGTCCGCGATGGTGTGCGCCGCGTCGACCAGGTGCGGGCCGCCGTTCGGCGCGGGTACCCACGGGACCCGCTCGAACCGGTCCGGCGCCCCCGAAGCGAACAACTCGGCGGTCGAACGGGCGTTGCGGTGCAGCAGGTTCACCGCCAGCGCCGAGCTCTCCAGGACGGCGTCCAGGGTGGGGCTGCCGCGGCGCAGGCACACGAGCAGCGATGGCGGGTCGGGGGCGACGCTGCACAGCGACGTGCAGGTCATCCCCCAGGGCTTGCGGTCCCCGGCCTGCGCCGTGACGACCGAGACACCGGTGGGGAACCCGACCATCAGTCGCCGGACGTCGACGCGGTGCCGTGCCGAGGTCTCCGCCCCGGTGGGCCGGCGGCTCACGACCCTTCCTCCGCCTTGGCGATGGCCATGTTGTCCAGCGCGTTGAGCATCCGGGGTCCGATGTCCGCAGGCGCGCTCGCGCGTGCCCACAGCCTGGCTCCCTCGACCCGGTCCGGGGTCAGGTGGTAGCAGCCGTTCTCCGGCAGGCCGAACTGGTCCGCGTACGGGAAGAAGTCCGCTTTCCGGACGGAGGCGAGGATCTCCGCGGCCGCGGCCGACGGCGCCAGTGCGCCGCGTTCGACGGCCTCGCACAGTTCCCGGGTCCGCGTGCCCAGCCGGACGAAGCTCTCGCTGATCGGCAACGGGGATCCCGGGTGGCCGTAGCGCTCGACCTCGACGAAGACGCTGTCGTCGCCGGTTCGCCGGAACCGGTGGTGGGCGTCTTCGAGCATCATGTTGCCGCTCATCGTGCCGAGCATCCAGGTGCGGTTGACGGCGTTCCACAGCTCGTAGTCTCGGAACCCGACGAACGAGCTGTAGACCAGGTCGTCGTGGAAGTCGAACAGGCCCTGCTGCAGGTCCTCCACGTAGGCGAACCGCTCGGTCGACCAGTCGCCGTCGCGCGACGCGTCGATCAGCCGCCGGCCGAGCGCGTTGACGACCGCGAGCGTGTTCGCCAGCCCGCGGGAGTAGAGCGCGTCGATGAACCCGGCGGCGTGCGAGGTGAGGCAGTACCGGTCGCCGACGACCTTGCTCGCCGAGTACTGGAGCCTGCCGGTGGACACCCACGGCCGCACCGCGCGCGCTCCCTCGAACTGCCAGGCGATCTCCGGGAAGCGGGCGAGGAACTCGGCGAACTCGCGCTCGGGCGGGAGCGAGCCGTTCGGGTGCTTGCGCGGGTCCAGGGTCAGACCCACGCTGCACAAGGGGTTGACCGCGCCCGGGTGGTTGTCGAACGGGATCACCCAGAGCCAGCCACCGTCGAAGACGTGGTGCAGCGTGCCGTGGTGCCACGGGTTCGGCTGCCCGTGGTTCGCGGCGGTGGGTGATTCGTCGAAGGGCCGCACCCCGATCATGTGCGTGAACAGGCACCGGGAGTGCGTCCTCGCCCGCGTCGGGGTCTCCCGCAGCCCGAACCGCTCGGCCAGCGGCGACCGGTAACCGCTGCCGTCCACCACGTAGGCGGCGCGGAACTCCTCGCCCCGGTCCGAGCGCAGCACGACGCCCTCGGCGGGATCGATGTCCACGTCGGTGATCCGGGTCGCCAGGCGCGCTTCGGCGCCGTACTTCACCGCGACGTGGAACAGGTAGGCGTCGACGTCCTGGCGGAACAGGTGTGACTCCGTGCGGAAGGCCACGGGGACCACCAGCTGGTTGACCTGCCGGGGGTCCTGCGGCTCGCCCTCCCGGTGGTAGACGAAGCCGAAGTTCTGCTTCTGGCCGCAGAAGGGGGAGACCCTGACGGTCCCGTCGTGGTTCGACAGCGCCCGCAACTCGGGCACCTGGTACCGGTCGGCGATCAACCGCATCATGCCCGAGGTGTAGGGGATGGTGGACTCGCCGACCGCGAACCGGGGGTGGGCGCCGGCATCGATGATCAGCACCCTCACCCCGTTGCGGGCCAGCACCGCACCCAGCATCCCGCCGGCCATGCCGCTGCCGAGGATGGCCACGTCGTACCTCTCCGCCGCGGCGGAGTCATTACCCGGCACCCGACTCACCGGTCCTTTCGTCATTCGCTCGTCCGGTCGGAAAAATGCGTCCGCTGATCGCTCAGTAACCGTTGCCCGTCAGCCACTCGACCACGCCCAACGGGTCGTTCATCACCACGAGCGGGTCGATGATGGGCCAGATGTAGAGCAGCCCCTCGCCATCGAGCCGGAAGAAGTTGTGCACCGTGTACTGGGCGCCTTTCGTGGTCGTGATCTGCCACAGGCCGCTCGCGGTCGGGAAGTCCACGTTCACGTTGAGCACCGTCACCGCCAGCACCCGGCTCGACACGGGCTGGATGAAGCTCTCGATCTGTTCGCGCCCTTTCAGTGCGAGTCTGCTGATCGGCGGGAGGAATTCGGCGTTCGCCGAGAACCGGACCTCCGAGAAGTCGTGGGTCTCGAAAGCGCGGAAGTAGGACTCGATAATCGTGCGGTAGGTTTCCTTGTCCAGTTGTCTGCCGTTCGGCGTCGGATTCGCGGGGTCAAGCGGGTGGGTCGCGGCCCGGCCGTTCTCGTCCGTCGAGGTCGATGTCGTGGTCATGGCTGCTCCAGGGTGTTTTTCGGTGAACGAGTCGGTGGATCCGCGCAGGGCGTGCGGTCACGTCGCCGGTCCGGCGGCGTTGGCCGCCTTGAGCCCGTTGGCGGCGAGGTCGTCGGCGATGTCCATGCCGAGCCTGACCCCGCCGACGTTGCGGGAGAGGTCCACGTCACCGGCTTCGTCCACGGCGAAGGCGTCGAACACCCAGTGCACCCCGAGGTAGACCCGGCTGAAGCCCTGTTCGATCATCATCTGCCACATCCCGCCGGGGAACGTGCGCACGATGCGGGTCCGCACGTTGCCGGTGGTGTCGGTGCTGATCCCGTCGAGCTCGTCGGAGACGAACTCGAGGCCGTCCGCCAGGTCGTCGGGCCCGTCCTGGGTCCGGCCGTAGAAGTGCCGGACCGTCTGGAAGGCCGCCCCGCCCTCCGACGCGTGGCCCGACGGGTACGCCGGGAAGCTCGGCGTGAAGTTCCGCCCGCCGGTCACGTTGGTCGCCTGCGCGCCGAGCGGCAGCCAGAACGGATCGGCGTCCGAGTCCAGCGCGGCGTCGCCCACGCCCGCCGGGCCGGAGGACGAGTCGTGCTCACGGACACCGAGCACGGGACGCCACAGGTCGTACTCGTACTTGTCGGCCCACGCCAGGATGGTCGAGTCGGCGATGGCCGCGTTGACGAGGGCGAACAGCCGGGCGTTCTGCGCGGTGTCGTTGCCCTGGGCGACCGCGACCTTGCGGATGATCTGGTTGTACAGCCGCGTCGGCGTGCCGATGCGGCTGGCCGCTTCGTAGCCCCAGAACAACCCGATGGCGGTCTCGTTGGGCGTGCGCGCGGTCAGCAGGTCGGCCGGGAGGGTGCCCATGAGGTGCGGGGCGATGCCCTTGGCGCGCACCTGCTTGAGGGCCTGCTCGTACTCGGCGCTCCCCGGCTGCGGGGGCGCGTCGAGGTGGTGGCGGGTGGTCGCCGCGAAGCAGGCGGACCGGGCGCCGTAGAACGGGCCGTAGAAGCCCTGGCCGGGGTTGTCCGGGTCCTGCCGGTGGTGCCCCGGTGCGACCGAGGAGCTGTGCCCGTTGTCGCCGAAGCCGGGGTCGTTCGCGCGGAGCGCGAGGATCTTGGCCGCGACCTTCCGACCGAAGTCGTGGCCCGCCACGTCCGACTTGCCCGCGGTCAGCCCGGCCGCGGCGTGCCGGGCGTCGAAGAACGCCTTCTGCGTCGGGTAGAGCGCGCTCAGCGTGGCGTGGGCGGCACTGGCCACCGCCGCGGCGGCGTCGGCGTCGGCGGCGACCTCGGGCAGGTCGTCCCCCAGGTAGGGCTCGTACTGCCCGGTGTCGATGCCGAAGTAGGCGTCGTGCATGGCCAGGTGCACGATCGCGTTGCCGCGCGCCCCACCGGGGCCGCCGCGGACGCCGAGTTCGCTCGCCGGGAGAGTCGTGTGGGTGACCCGGTCGGCCTCGGCGGCGACCTCGTTCCAGTAGAGGATGGGATCCATTGGTGCGTACCTCCAGGGCGTTGCCGTTCTGGTCGGGTGGTTGTCGCTCCACTGTGGTCACTCCCCGATGTCGTGGTGTGAGTAGTCGGGTACTCACCTCTCGGACCTGCCCGCGCCGGAGAAAATGAGGCGGGCCGCCGGTATCTGCGCCCGGTCTCGTCCCTCTGGTTTGTTACCTGTGGTGTCATCGGTGGGGGAGAATCCGGATGAACGGGATGATTCCGGTGCGCCAGGAGCCGTCCCGGTCCGCGACCGGGCGCTGGCCCCTGGTCGGCCGGACCGAGGAGCTGAACCGGATCTCCGCCTCGATCCGCCGCCGCCCGGACGGACCGGCCGGGGTGGTGCTGATCGGCGCGGCGGGGGTGGGGAAGACCCGCCTGGCACAGGAAGCGCTGACGGTGGCCGCACAGCGGGGCGCGCTGGTCCGGTGGGTGGCGGGCACTGCTTCGGCGCGGATGATGCCGTTGGGCGCCTTCTCGGCGACGCTGAACCTCGCCGACCTGGATCCGGTCAGGGCGGTGCCCGAGGCCGTCGAGGTGTTGCTGGCGGACGCACGTCCGGCCGGGGTGGTCATCGTGGTGGACGACGCGCACCTGCTGGACGAGCGGTCCGCGGTACTGGTCCACCAGCTCGTGCTGCGCAAGGCGGCGAGCGTGCTGCTCACGTCCCGCGCGGGGGAGCCGGTGCCCGACGCGGTGACGGCGTTGTGGAAGGACGGGCACCTGCCACGGCTGGAGCTCGAACCGCTGTCCTGCCGGCAGACCGCGGCCTTGGTGGAGACGAGGTTGGGTGGTCCGGTGGACGACGCCGCAGCGCAGCGGCTGTGGTCCATCACCCGGGGCAACGTGCTGTACCTGCGGCAGCTGGTCGACCACGAGCTGGCCTCCGACCGGCTGCGCGAGTCCGCAGGGGTGTGGCGGTGGTCGGGGCGGCCGGGTTTGTCGCCGGCGTTGCTGGACCTCGTGTCCAGCCGGATCGGTGGGCTGCCGCGGCGCCAGCTCGAGGTGCTCGACCTGCTCGCGTTCGGCGGTCCGCTGGAGGTGCCGCTGGTGACGGAGCTCACCGGCGCCTGCGCGATGGAGGAGATGGAGGCCAGGGGCCTCATCGAGGTCTTCCCGCACGGGCGGCGCTGGCAGGCCCGACTGGCCGACCCGATGTTCGGCGAGGTGCAGCGGCGTCGGGCAGGCGCGCTGTACGCCCAGCGGCTGCGCAGGCGCATCGCGGACGCGCTGAGTGCCACGGGCGGGAGGCGGGCCGACGACGCACTGCGCCGCGCGGTCCTGCTGCTGGACTCCGGTGCGCAACCCGAGGTCCCCCTGCTCACCGACGCCGCCCGCCGGGCCGTCGAAGTGGGGGACCTCGCGCTGGCCACCCGGATCGCCAGGGCCGCGGTGTCCGCCGGTGGCGGGTTCGAGCCGCGGCTGCTGCTGGGCAACGCCCTCGGCTGGACCGGCCGCATGGCCGAGGCCGGTGGCGAGTGGGCCGCGCTGCGCGCCCTGGCCCGAACCGACCTCCAGCACGCGCAGGCCGCGATGGTCCGGGCGAAGATCCTGGCCTGGGCCGGCCGACCGGCCGAAGCCGAGGCCGAGCTCGCCGCCGCGGCGCGCAGGACGAGGGACGAGTCCGCCGACCTCGTGCTGGCCGGGGTCCGTTCGGTGCTGGACGCCTACCTGGGACGCGTGGTGCGGGCCGCCGAGGCGAGCACCGCGGTGCTCGCCCACCCGCGCTGCCCCGCGGCTGCGGTGCCGTGGGCGAGTTGGGGACTCGCGATGGCGAGCGGAGGACTCGGCCGCCTCGACGACGTCGAGGCGACCCTGCGGCGGATCGACGCGCCGGGCGTCGGGCTGCACGAGCGGGCTGTCGTGGTGTTGTTCTCGATGCGGGGGCTGCTCCTGGCCGGCCTGCCGGACCAGGCGGACCGGATCGCGGAGCGGTTCCGCGGGCCGTGCACCGATTCTCCGGGACGCCCGGTCGACGCCTTTACCAGTCTGATGGCCGCGGGGGCGGCGACCTTCCGCGGCCAGGTCGAGACCGCGGCACGCGGGTACCGCCAGGCCGTCGCGGCGCACCACGGGGCGGACTCCAGCGGCTGGTCGTTCATCGGGCTGGTGGGCCTCACCATCGCGCTCGGGATGCGCGGTGAGCCGGCTCCGGCCCTCCGGGCCCTGGTGGAGATGACGGCCGAGCACCACCCCACGTGCGTCTTCCTGGCGCCGGACGTGCTGCTGGCGCGGTCCTGGGTGGTCGCCGCGGAAGGCGGGGTGAGCGAAGCCGCGGGCCTGGCTCGCCAGGCGGCCGAGGTGGCCGCGTCGCAGGGCCAGCCGACGGTGGAGGTCCTCGCGCTGCACACGGCGGTCCGCTTCGGCGACCGCGCGGTGGCCGACCGGCTGGCACGCCTGGCCACCGAGGTCGACGGGCCCGGCGCCCGGGTCGCGGCCGCGCACGCCCGTGCCCTGGCCGCCGACGACGGACCGGGTTTGGAGGCCGTCTCGGTGCGGTTGGAACAGCTGGGCGCACTCCTCGTGGCCGTGGACGCCGCCGCACAGGCCGCGTCCGCCCATCACCGGCACGACCGCCACGGGTCCGCCCAGGCCGCGACGGCACGCGCCCGCAAGCTCGCGCAAGCCTGTGAAGGCGCCCGGACCCCCGCGCTGGCGGCGCTCACCGCGCCGCCGGAGCTCACCGGCCGACAACGCGAGATCCTCACCCTCGTCGCCGGCGGCCTGTCCAACGCCGACATCGCGCAGCGGCTGTTCGTGTCCGTCCGCACGGTCGAGAACCACCTCTACCGCGTCAGCACGAAACTCGGCATCTCCAACCGCGTGCAACTGGCCGCCCTGGTCCACGGCATCGGCACGGCTCCCGACGGGGTCGGGAGCTGACCGGCCTCAGCGACCTCCCCGGATGACGTCCGAGTGGACGCCGGAGAACCACACTTGCTCGACCTTCTGGGACGGCGCCGACTTCGACCGGCGGGAGTCCGGGATCACCGGGTACTCGCGGTGAGGTCTGCGCTTCTCGTCGATCGAAATGGCGGGTCGGACGGTGAGCGCGTTCGCGACCTGCCTGGTGTACGGCCACCGCATGTTCCACTGCAGCACGCCCGCGGCCTTGACGGTGTCCCAAAGGCCCATGTAGTGGACGGGGATGCCGAACCGGCCGTTCGACGGCGCGCTGAACGCCTCGGCGAAGCGGTGCACCCGCCCCCCAGTCGTCGTCGGTGATGGCCTGGCCGGGCACGGGCAGCGGGACGTCCTCCAGGACGCGGTCCAGCATCAGCTCGACCAGTTCGTCCTTGGTGGCGACGTGGGCGGACGCGACCCGGAAGCGCGAACGGCGTGGGCCGAGGCACTCGACCTCCTCGACCGCCAAGGCCGCGCCGACGACGCGACACGTGTTCGAGGACAGATCGAGGCGCTCGACCGAGCGACCGCGGATCAGTGAGGGCATTCGCGGCGTCAATCGTGGCCGTTCGGTAGCACGGGTGTACCCGAGTTGTCCGAAGCGGTGCGGAGCCGGCTCGCTGAGTAGGCCACCAACACGACGAAGCTTCCCACCAGGATGGTCGCGACCAGGGAGATGGAGTCGGGAACCGGTGCGGAACTTTCGGTGAAGCCGACGAGCGTGGTCACGCCCAGGACCGACGCCGAGGCGAGGACGACCGCGATCCCGGAGATGAGCCGGGTGAACGCGGGGTGGTGCTGTGGTCGGTCGAAGAACTTGACGGCGCACACGAGGACTGCCAGGACCACGAGAAGAAGAACCGATAACACCGCCCAGTCGAGGCCGGTGAAGCCCGCCGCGGCACCGTACTTCTGGGTGACATGGTCACGTGCCCCGCTCCACATCGACAGGACGACGACCGGGGAGAGCAGGAAGACGATGACGGCTCTGATCAGGTTCGCCATGGCCTGGCTGATGGCTCGACTCCGCGGAGCGTCGCTCTCCAGTCCGCGGACGAGGACGAGCATCGAGTACAGCAGCATGACCCCGGCAACACCGAAGCCCACCCCCGACACCGTCAGGAGCGAGGCCACTCGTGCGGTGCCAGCGGTTTCACCAACCACCACGGCGTAGTTCAGGCTCGACACCCCTAGGGCCTGTCCTCAAAGCGGGTGGTGGTGATCTGCTTTGATCTTGGGTTGTGGTGCGTAGGCACGAGTTGACCGATGAGCAGTGGCAGGCCGTCGAGCCCTTGCTGCCGGCCTCGGGGGCGAAGGGGCGTCCGCGGGTGGACGACCGTCGGGTGATCAACGGGATGTTGTTCAAGGCCAAGACCGGGGTCGCGTGGCGTGACCTGCCCGAACGCTACGGGCCGTGGAAGACGGTCTACAACCGGTTCTGGCGCTGGTCGCGCGACGGCACCCTCACCGCACTCGTGGCGAAGGTCCGCGTCGTCGCCGAGGCGATCGACGAGCTCGACCGCGAGGTCGCCGTCGACTCCAGCATCGTGCGCGCCCATCAGCACGCCGCCGGCGCCCGCCGCACGACCGCGTCCCACACGGGGGGCGGTCGGGTCGTGCGGCGGGCACAGCGAGCCAGGTGATCATGCCATCGGCCGCTCCCGCGGCGGACCCACCACCAAGATCCATCTCGCCTGCGACGGCCACGGCCGACCACTGTCGATCGTCCTGACCGGCGGCAACGTCAACGACTGCACCATGTTCACCCAGGTCATGGCCGGTGTCCGGTTCGACCGGCCGGGACCGGGACGACCGGCGACCAGACCGAGCCGGGTGATCGCGGACAAGGGGTACTCCAGCCGCGCCATCCGCACTTACCTGCGCCGACGCCGCATCCCGGCCACCATCCCCGAACGCCGCGATCAACAGGCCAACCGGCTGCGCCACGGCCGGGCCGGCGGGCCCCCCCCGGCCTTCGACCGCAGTGCCTACAAGCGTCGCAACGTGGTGGAACGCTGCTTCAACCGGCTCAAGCAGTTCCGTGCCATCGCCACCCGCTTCGACAAGACCGCCGTGTCCTATCGAGGCATGCTCGACCTGGCCACGCTGCTCATCTGGCTTTGAGGACAGGCCCTAGCTTGAGCTTTAACCTGTTCGGCGGGGTCGTGGGGTGGTCGACTTCGTCTTCTTGTGCTGCTTTGGTTTCTGTGCGTTCGTGCTGGTGGCG
>NZ_JBVJVK010000095.1:0-21710 GCF_055603705.1 Actinosynnema sp. NPDC037264
CTTCGACCGCTCCGGCGACTCCAACAACTCCCCGAGCATCTCCTTGACCAAAGCCCGGTTCGGCAACCCGGTCAGCTCGTCGTGCGTGGCCTGGTGCCGCAACGCCTCGGCCGTGCGGCGGCGCTCGGTGATGTCCTGGAACACGATCAGCCAGAACCGGCGGCCGTCGTCCTGCACGGACAGCGCGATGTGCAGCTCGCAGTACACCTGCACGCCGTCGCGGCGGACCAGGATGCGCTGCGGGATCTTGTGCGTGCGCTCGGCGTCCGGCGCGGACATCTCGTCGATCGACGGCAGCCCGCCGCTCGTGTCGTCCGGGTGGGTGAGCGCGCTCGCCGTCATGCCGCGCAGCTGCTCCAGGTCCATGCCGAGCAGGTCGCACAGCGCGTCGTTGGCGTCGACCAGCCGCTCGCCCTCGTCGAACAGGCCGATGCCGACCGGGGTCAGCGACACCAGGTCCGCGAAGCGCTGGCTGGACCGCTTCATCCTGGTCTCGGCGGCGCGCTGCTCGGTGATGTCCTGCGCCGTGCCGACCGCGAGCGGCAGGCCGTCGGGGCCCTTGACCACCACGCCGTAGCTGCGGAACACGCGCAGCCTGCCGTCGTCGCGGCGCACGATCCGGTGTTCGAGCTGGATCGGCACCTCCTCGGTGGCCAACTGCTGCCACAGGTCGTCCACCCAGCCGCGGTCGTCGGGGTGCACGAGGTCGAGGTAGGTCTGGTAGCGGATGCGCTCCCCGCGCGGCACGCCGAACAGCTCGGTCAGCATGTCCGACCACGCCACGTCGCCGGTCTGCAGGTTCCACTCCCAGACGCCGAGCTGGGCGGCCTTCTGCGCGTCGGCGAGCCGGCGGCGGTCGTCGCGGAGCTGGCGTTCCAGCGCGCGGGCCTCGGTGACGTCCTGGACGGTGCCGTGCAGGAGGCTGATGTGGCCGCCCTCGAACTCGGCCCGCGCCCGGCACACGTACACGCGGTCGCCGACCTCGCTGCGCACCTCGGCCTCGAGCGTCCGGCCCTCCGTGGCGCCGCCGCCGTCCTCCAGCTTCAGCAGCTTGCGGCGCAGGTCCTTCAGCACGCCCCGGTCCTCCGGGTGCACGCCGCACAGCAGGTCGTCGTCGGGGACGACGCCCAGCTCGGCGTACATCTCCAGGAAGACCTCGCTGCGGTGCACCGCGCCGGACGCGATGTCGTAGCTCCAGCTGCCCATGCGCGCGAGGCGCTGCGCCTCCAGCAGCCGGGCCCGTTCGGTCTCCAGGGCGCGGTCGGACCGCCACTGGTCGGTGATGTCGCGGATGTAGCCGGTGATGAACTGGGTCCGGCCGTCGGATCTCAGCTTCGCCTCGGCCACGCCGCGGATCCAGCGCAGCTCGCCGTCGGGGAGGATGATCCGGTAGACGATGTCGATCGGGTTGCCGTCCAGCGCCCGGTTGGCCCAGTAGCTGGCGACCATCTCGTAGTCGTCGGGGTGCACGACGTCGAGCACGGCCTGCGCGCCGGGCACCACCTCGCCGGGCCGCACGCCCATCATCTCGTAGTGCGACTCGGACCAGACCGTGACGCCGGTGTCCGGGTCGTACTCCCACGAGCCGATCTGCGCGACCCGCTGCACGGTGCGCAGCCTGCGCTGCTCGTCGCGCAGGTCCTCGGCGGCCTGCGCCAGGTCGGAGACGTCGACCAGCAGCACGGCGTGCAGACCGGTGCCCGGCACCTGGGTGCGCACCACGCGGACCGGCACCAGCGCGCCGTCGGCCTGGTGCAGGCGCAGGTCGTCGGGGCCGCCCAGCAGCAGTTCGCCCAGCGACCGGCCGATGAGGTCCTCGGCGGAACGGGCCTTCGTCAACGCCACCGCCGCGGCGCTGGCCCGCATGACGACGCCCTTGGGGTCGCACAGCAGCGTCGGCGCCTCGGGCAGCGCGATGCCGTCCAGCGCCACGTCGCCGTTCTGCGGACGCGCTGGGTCGAGCACCACCGGAGCGCGTCCAACCCGCTTGGGCACGGTCCCACCTTCCCGTGTTCACGGCAGGGATGACCGGCCCGACCGCACCCAAAGACGGCGTCCCTCTCCACGGGCAATATTCACCCGAGGAGAGGGACGGTAGCGCTTCGGAGCGTCATCGCCCACCCCTCAACGGGCTAACGAAACAACACGTTAGCGGTTTCGTTGCCTGTCGACGGGTACGGACGGATGCGGCCGGAGCTCTCCCAACTCCGACTTGGAGTCAGGCTACTCCGTCTTCGCGGGCTGCCAAGGCCACGGCGGCGGCCACTTCCGGGCCGACCCGCGGGTCGAGCGCGCTCGGCACGATCCGGTCGACCGAGAGGTCGTCGGCGGCGACCTCCGCGATCGCCGCCGCGGCGGCGAGCTTCATGCCCTCGGTGATGCGCTTCGCGCCCGCGTCCAGCGCGCCGCGGAAGATGCCGGGGAACGCGAGGACGTTGTTGATCTGGTTCGGGAAGTCGCTGCGCCCGGTGGCGACCACGGCGGCGTGCCGGCGTGCCACGTCCGGGTGCACCTCGGGGTCCGGGTTGGACAGGGCGAACACGATCGAGTCGTCGGCCATGCTCGCGATCAGCTCTTCGGGCACCTTGGACGACGAGACGCCGACGAACACGTCCGCGCCGCGCAGCGCCTCGGCGATGCCGCCGCGCAGGCCACTGCCGTTGGTGACCTCGGCCAGCTGCGCCTTGACCGGGTTCAGCGCGTCCCGGCCGACGTGCACGATGCCGCGCGAGTCGACCACGGTGACCTCGCCGACGCCCGCGGCCAGCAGGATCTTCGCGCAGGCCACACCGGCCGCGCCCGCGCCGGAGATGACCACGCGCTGGTTCGCCACGTCCTTGCCGAGCACCGTGTTCGCGCCGCGCAGGGCCGCCAGCACCACGACCGCGGTGCCGTGCTGGTCGTCGTGCATGACCGGCACGTCCAGGGCCTCGACGAGCCGGGCCTCCAGCTCGAAGCAGCGCGGCGCGGCGACGTCCTCCAGGTTGACCGCGCCGAACGACGGCCGCAGCCGGACCAGCGTCTCCACGATCTCGTCCACGTCCGTGGTGTTGAGCACCAGCGGGATGGAGTCGAGGCCGCCGAAGGTCTTGAACAGCGCCGCCTTGCCCTCCATCACCGGCAGGGACGCGCTCGGGCCGATGTCGCCCAGGCCGAGCACGGCGGTGCCGTCGCTGACCACGGCGACCAGCCGGTGGGCCCAGGTGTACTTGGCGGCCAGCCCCGGGTCGTCCGCGATGGCCCGGCTGACCCTGGCCACGCCGGGCGTGTAGGCGATGGAGAGCGCGCGGGGGTCGGCCAACGAGGCGGTCGCGCCGACGGCCAGCTTTCCGCCTTCGTGGGCGCGGAAGATTTCCTCGTCACTCAATTCGGTGGTCATCTGGGGCTGGTCGTTCAATGCGGTCACGGAAGTCCTCCTGCGGTGCGCGATACCTGCGGCGCACCGGGACCGGCGTTGTCACGCGGGTCGACGGGGCCTGTCTGGGGGGCGTCCACGCGGTCTGCGGGACGGCTCTCGGTGGCGGTGTGCGGGCAAGCATGGCAGCGACGCCGACGGCTGTCTGCGGCGGGGATCACAGTTTTTCCGCAGGTCAGAGGTAGTGCCACAGAACGTACGTCCGGTTTTCTGGACCGACCGGTCAGTTTCCGCAGGCAGGATCGGTCAAGAACCGCCGCGTTCTAGTGTGTGCGCCATGCAGGCACGTGAGTTGAAAATTTCCGGCGCTTTCGAGTTCACCCCATCGGTGTTCCCCGACGATCGCGGCATGTTCGTCGCGCCGTACCAGGAAGCGGCGTTCGTCGAAGCCGTCGGGCACCCGATGAAGATCGCCCAGACGAACCACAGCGTGTCCAAGCGCGGTGTCGTGCGCGGTGTCCACTTCGCCGACACGCCGCCGGGGCAGGCCAAGTACGTGCACTGCCCGCGCGGGCGCATGATCGACATCGTGGTGGACCTGCGCGTCGGCTCGCCCACGTTCGGCGAGTGGGACGCGATGGAGCTGTCGGAGGGGTTGTTCAACTCCGTGTACCTGCCCGAGGGCGTCGGGCACGCGCTGATGGCGCTGGAGGACGACACGGTCGCGTCGTACCTGTGCTCGGAGGGGTTCAACCCGAAGGCCGAGCACGGCATCCACCCGCTGTCGATGGACCTGCCCTTCCCGGCCGACGTGACGCCGGTGCTGTCGCCGAAGGACGCCGCCGCGCCGACGTTCGAGGAGGCGCGCGACGCCGGGCTGCTGCCGTCCTACGACGAGTGCCTGGCCTGGTACGCCAAGCTGCGCGCCTGATCCCGCCCGACGACCCGCCGGCCCTTCGCGAAGGCCGCCGGCGGTTCACCTTCCCGCGACACCCGCCGCCTCCCCGCGGCCGGCGTTCAGCCGTCCGGTGCGGGCCGCCGGCGCAGCAGCCGGGGCCGGGGCCAGAGCCGGGCGCGGACCACGCCCACCACCTCCGCGGGCCCCAGCGTCCGCGAGTCCGTGGAGGCGAACGGGTTGTCGCCCTCGACGTGCCAGCCGCCGCCGTCGGCCCGGACCGCGCGCTTGACCGACAGCTGCCCGGGCCGCGCCGCCCACCTGACCAGCACAAGATCGTGCCGACGGGGCGGCTTCCCGAAGTGGACCAGCACCACGTCCCCCGTCCGCAGCGTCGGCGCCATCGAGGGCCCGACCACCCGAACCAGCGGCAACGGGTTCGCTTCCGGCCGTGTCAACGCTTCCCCTCCACCTGCTCGCGCCGAGGCCCCGGAGTAGGGTTCGTCACGTCGGAGCATCCACTGTCAGGGAGGAAAGATGCGACTTCTGTCGCGCATCCGTTCACTCCGCCGCCCGCTCCTGGAGGCCACCGCGCACTGCGACCTCCCGTGCGGTGTTTACGACCCGGCCCAGGCCCGGATCGAGGCCGAGTCGGTCAAGGCGATTCAGGAGAAGTACCAGGCGAACGAGGACCCCGAGTTCCGCGCCCGCGCCATCCTGATCAAGGAGCAGCGCAGCGAGCTCGTCAAGCACCACCTGTGGGTGCTGTGGACCGACTACTTCAAGCCGCCGCACTTCGAGAAGTACCCGGAGCTGCACGACTTGTTCAACCGGGCCACCAAGGCGGCCGGCGCGTCCGGCGCGAAGGGCTCCATGGACCCCGCCAAGGGCCAGGAGCTGCTCGACCTGATCGCCCAGATCGACAAGATCTTCTGGGAGACGAAGGCCGCGGCCTGATCACCTGCTCCACGCGGCGCTGACCGAGCGGAACCGTTCGCCTGGTCAGCGCCGTTCCGCGTGCCGAGGCGGTGGTCGGCCACCGTCCCGGTGCGCTGTTCGGGTGACCGTGCGCCGACGCGCGTCCGGGCGCCTGCCCGCCCTGGGACCATCGACGGGTCCCGTTCGGCGGTCGGCAAGGAGATCTCGCCCGATGAGCACGCCCGTCCCCTCCGAGGACTCGGTGCGGAAGCCGTGGGGCGCGGCGGCCCGGTTGTTCCGCGTGCCGCCGCCCGCGGACTCGCCGGCGCTGGGCCGGGTCTCCTCCTGGCGTTCCGTGCTCGGCCTGCTGACGCTGGTCGTCCTCGGCCGGGGCGATCGCGGCGTGGTGGACACCCTGAACGAGGACGGCTGGGGCAAGGCCGTCGAGAACGTGATCATCGCGCTGGCCATCGTGCCCGTCGCCATGGCGCTGCTGTACCTGCGCACCCACCGCGAGCACCGCGCCGAGCTGCGCCTGGGCCCGGTGATCGGCAAGATCGCGCTGCTCCTGCTGACGACCTTCGGCGCGATGGCCCCGATCGTGCTCGTCGTCACCAACGACCTCTTCGACACCTTGGAGCCGACCGACTTCGGCACGGCGGTGCTCGCGCTCTTCGGCGGCCTGCTCGCCATCGCCTACGCGATCTGGGTGGCCGTCTACGTCGGCTGCGCGGCCTGGTGGGCGGTGCGCGGCAGCTGCTTCATCGGCGAGTTCCACCCCCTCCTCGGTCCCGCCGTCACGACCGCCGTGGTCGTCACCGCCACTGCGGTCGAACTGGTCGAGGCCGACACCAACGGCGTGTCCGAC
This sequence comes from Actinosynnema sp. NPDC037264, assembly GCF_055603705.1. Taxonomy (NCBI): domain Bacteria; kingdom Bacillati; phylum Actinomycetota; class Actinomycetes; order Pseudonocardiales; family Pseudonocardiaceae; genus Actinosynnema; species Actinosynnema sp. NPDC037264. The sequence goes on from NZ_JBVJVK010000095.1 coordinate 6,037, forward strand.
TCGCTCTGGCTGACCCTCACCCTCGGCGGCCTGGTCACCACCCTCGTCCTGGCCGCCGTCGAGTACTCGATGCTCCGCGCGCGGCGGATCGCCTGGCGCACCGGCCCGCGACCGCAACCGGTGCCCCGACCCGGTGACGGGGTGCGGCGTCCGTAAGCTCGGGCCGTGACCTCACACGTCTACCTGCTGCGGCACGGTCAAACAGAGTGGTCCGAGAGCGGTCGGCACACCGGGCTGACCGACGTTCCCCTGACCGGGACCGGGGTGCAGCAGGCCCGCCGCGCCGGCGCCGTGCTGGCCCGGCTGCGCGCCACCGACCTGCCGCCCGCGCTGGTGCTGACGAGCCCGCGCCAACGCGCGTGGCGGACCGCCGAGCTGGCCGGGCTGCACGACGTCGAGCGCACCGAGGAGCTCGCCGAGTGGGACTACGGCGACTACGAGGGCCTCACCACGCCCCAGATCCGGGAGACCGACCCGGGCTGGACGGTCTGGACCCACGCCGTGCCCAAGGGCGAGACGCACGACGAGGTGCACGCGCGCGCCGCCAAGGTGCTCGACCGGGCACGCCAGGCGTTGCTCAGCGGTGACGTGGTGCTGGTCGGCCACGGCCACTTCAGCCGCGTGCTCATCGCCACCTGGCTGAACCTGCCGCCGAGCGAGGGCGTCCACTTCGGACTGGACCCGGCCGGCACCACCGTGCTCGGCGACGAGCGCGGCGACCCGCAGGTGCGGCGGCTGAACGTGCCCGCCTGGGAAGTCGACGTTGACTGATCCCCGCATCCGCCGCGTGCGCGAGGAGGACGTGCCCGCCGTCGTCGCCCTGGTCGAGGAGCTGGCCGAGTACGAACGCGCGCGGCACGAGTGCCACCTGACGGTCGAGCAGCTGCACGAGGCGCTGTTCCGCCCCTCGCCCGCCCTCTTCGGCCACGTGGCCGAAGTGGACGGTCGGGTCGTCGGCATGGCCCTGTGGTTCCTCAACTTCTCCACCTGGCGCGGCACGCACGGCATCTACCTCGAAGACCTCTACGTCCAGCCCGACCAGCGCCAGAGCGGCCTCGGCCGGGCGCTGCTGCAAGCCCTCGCCGAGGAGTGCGTCGCCCTCGGCTACGCGCGCCTGGAGTGGTGGGTGCTCGACTGGAACGCGCCCGCGATCGGCTTCTACAAGTCGCTCGGCGCGCTCCCCATGGACGAGTGGACCGTCTTCCGCCTCACCGACGACGCGCTCACGCAACTGGGACTGCACGGCTGACGCCGACCTGCCGGATCAGCCCCACCCACCACACGAACGTGAACGCGATGACGGTCGGGTTCTTCACGAACAGCAGCACGGCCAGGTAGGTCTGCCGCGCCGACTCGGGGAGCAGCCCGCCGACCACCTGCTCGGCGACGACGTCGAACACCAGCACCGCCACCGCCAGCAGGACCCCCTGCCACACCAGGCTCGGCCAGTGCCGCGCCGCGAACGACCGCGCGTTCGCCCACCTCAGCCGCTCCCCCCTGGTCGCCAACCGCCAGATCACGACGACCAGCAGCACCCTCGCGGCCACCACCACGACCTCCGAGGCGAACGCCACCCCGTCCGGCACCAGGTCGCCCCAGTTCACCACCACGAGCCGCTGCACGGACGCCACCAGCGACAACCCGACGATCACCGCCCAGTGCCGCAGGTAGAACCGCCCGGCCCAGCGCGGCACCTCGACCGCCAGCCCCAGCTCCGACATGTCCCCCACCTCTCACGCGCCGAATATTTTAGTTCAGTGTACTGAAATATCTGGCGCGGTAAAGTGACGGCATGGACGGACGGGACTTCGGACGTGAGCTGAGCACGGCGGTCGTCGCGTTCCACGAGGCCGTCGGCGCGCGCCTGGGCGTGACGGCGGTCGACCAGCGCGCGCTCGCGCTCATCGCGGGCAAGGGCCCGCTGTCGGCGGGCGAGCTGGCCAAGGAGATCAACCTGACCCCCGGCGCGGTCACCGGCGTCGCCGACCGGCTCGAACGCGCGGGCCTGGTGCGGCGCGAACCCGACCCCGGCGACCGCAGGAGGGTGGTGATCACCGCGATCCCCGGCGCGTTCGGGCAGGTCTTCGCCGGGTTGAGCGCGGCGATGGCCGAGCTGGGCGCGCGCTACAGCCCGGAGGAGCAACAGGTCATCGGGGACTGGGTGGTCCGCGCGGTCGCCGTGCTCAAGGAGCAGACCCGACTGCTGAGCGAGGCCGGAAAGCCCTCTCCCGGCCGGCCGTGATCCGGTTCACGACCACCGCCGGCGCGGCCGCGGCCAGCGCGAGGCACGCCACGTTGAGCCAGGTCGCGGCGAAGGCGAAGTTGACGTAGAACCCCGACGACCGCGACGTGGCGGTGACCGTCTCCGTCGTCGTCAGCCGGAAGGCGGTCACCCACGACAGCACCCAGGACACCCACCACACGGCGACCGGCCCGGTCACCGTCCCCCGCCTGTCCGGCGCCACGGTGGCCACGCCGACGTCGTGCACCACCCGCCACGGGAGGTAGAAAGTTCGCCTCCGGCACGAACCAGCCGCCCAACACCCACCCCGGCGCGAGCTGGTGCGTCCCGGCCGCCGCGTTGCGCCGCGCCCGGTGCAGCCAGACCAGGAACACCACGGCGGTCACGACGAACAGCAGGGCGTACGGCAGGCCGACCAGCGGCACGACCATGGTCGACGGCGCCAGCACCGCGTCCGCGACCAGCAGCACCAGCAGCGGCGTCCGCAGCGAGGAGACGTCCTCCCACCGCCGCGGCTCGGCCGGGGCGTGGCCCATCGGCGGCGCGTAGGGCGCCTGGATCACCGGCGGCACCTGCGCCACCGGCGGCTCCAGGTAGGACGGAACGGCCTTCCGCTCCAGCGATGCCCCGCACGAGCGACAGCTCGACACACCGGACAGCACGGGCGTGCCGCAGTTCGGACAAGTCATGGTGATCCCCCCCCGGGCCACAACCACCGCGAATGCGGTTGCCGAACCTTAGACCGGCGACCTGACCAGGGAAATCAGCTGTTCGGCCGCTTCACGCCCACCGCGCCGTAGGTCACGGCCTCGGCGCTGGTCGCCGGCTCGCCCTCGCCACGCCACTTCGTCGCCAGCACCAGCCCGGGGTCGAACAGGTCGAACCCGTCGAGCATCGCCTCGACGTCCGCCCTGGACCGGGCCACGATCGGCGAGTCCGTCTCGGCGGCCACGCCGACCAGCTTGCGCACCAGCTCCGGCTGCTCGTCCGCGGTCAGGTGGCTGATCACCAGGTAGCTGCCGTCGGCGATCACGTCGCGGTAGCGGCGGACCAGCTCGACCGGGCGGTCGTCGTCGGCGATGTACGGCAGGATCGCGACCATCAGCACGGCCACCGGCCGGGTCAGGTCGAGCAGCCCGCGGACCTCGGGCGCGGACAGCACCGCGTCCACGTCCCGGATGTCGGCCTCGGCGATGGCCGCGCCCGCGTTGTCGCGCAGCATGGTGCGGCTGTGGGCCACGGTGGCGGGCTCGTTGTCCACGTACACCACGCGGCACGTCGGGTCGGCCTGCTGGGCGACCTCGTGCACGTTGCCCGCGGTGGGGATGCCGGAGCCGAGGTCGAGGAACTGGCGGATGCCGTGCGCCACGCACAGCCGGACGGCCCGGCGCAGGAACGAGCGGGTGTGCTGGACCATGGCGGCGGTCGGGATCTCGCTCATCGACCGGTCGGCGAACTCGCGGTCGACCGCGAAGTTGTGCGCTCCGCCGAGGTAGTAGTCGTAGAGCCGGGCCACGTTGGGGCGCTCGACATCACCGTTGGTCGACACCCACCTCGGGGGGTTCTGCACTGCGCACCTCACCCTGCCTGCACCCGGAGCGGCGTGAACGCCTGCCAGACCGTATCTGGCTACTCCGTTCGTGTCCATCCGCCAAATGTGAACACGCAGGGTGATTGTGACTGGTGAGTGGGCCCGGATCAAACCGTGGTGCCCCGGCCGAGGGGCGGCGCAGGGGGAGAGATGCCTGCCCCTCGGCCGGGGAGTCCTGCTCACACGCCGGCGTAGGAGCGGATCCAGTCGCGGTAGCGGGTGACGGCGGTGTAGTTCGACCGGGTGGAGCGGTCGCTGGTGGAGGCGACGCCGACCTGGTAGCGGCGGCCGTCGACCGGGCTGGTGGCGAACATCGGGCCGCCCGAGTCGCCGCCGGCGGCGATGCCGTCGATCCGGCTCACCGAGATCGCGATGCCGCCCCGGTAGTCGCGCCCGTTGACCGAGGTCACGCGGGTGTTGGCGTACTTGAGGTAGCGGGACTGGCAGTTGATCTCCGGCTGGTTGGTGCAGGTGGCGCCCCAGCCGTAGAGCTGCACGGTCTGGCCGACGGCCACCGCGGTGGTGGTGCCCAGCGGCGCGTACGTGCCCGAGACCGACCGGTCCAGCCGCGCCAGCGCCAGGTCGACCGACGGGTGCTGGATGATCTGGGTGGCGGTGGCCAGGGTGCCGCCGGTGGTCTGGTCGAGGCTGCCGATCCGGAACGTGTAGGTGCCCGAGCTCGCCACGCAGTGCTGCGCGGTCAGGACCCACTGCGGGGCGATGATCGTGGCCGAGCAGTTCTGCTGGCCGTTGCGGAACAGGCGGGCCGCCCACGGGGCGTTGCTCGCCGTGCCGCCGCCGATGATGTACGGCTCGATGCCGCCGGCCTCCTGGGCCGACGCCGCCGGCGCGATCGCGGTCAGGGCGAACGCGGACAGCAGTGCGGTAGTGGCTCCGACCACCGCGGACAGGGCGCGAGTGAATCGCATGGAGTTGTCACCTCAACGAACGCAGGGAGTGGTGAATTCACCACCCACAGCGTCACCTGTCTGAGTGACGGCGACCACCCGCCGTTAGTCGGCGAGCGCCCAGACGATGGTCTGCGGCCGATTGGCCCCACTCGACCAGGGATCGCCTACGCGTCGGTTTCGTCCTCGTCCACGCCGAGCGCCCACCGGCGCACCGGGTTGGTGAACAGCAGCACGAGCGTGACGACGACGTACACCCCGAGCAGCGCGCCCCACAACTGGCGGTCGGAGGGCCCGTACATGTACCAGGCGACACCCAGGAGCAGGAGCTGCACGACGACCGCGGGCGTGCGACCCCAGTGCCTGCCGAGCACCAGGCCGACGCCGGCCGCGAGCACACCCGCCGACAGCACCGCGAAGTAGGCCGCCTCGCCCAGCACCTCGCCGGACTTCTCCGCGCTGAACGACCGCACCACCAGCGCGACCGCGAACGCCAGCCCCGTCAGGCCCTGCACCGCGGTCAGCGCGCCCGCCGCCCGGACCGCCGGTGGGACCTTGCCTTCGGTCGACACGCCGCGCCCCTTCAGCTGCGCCCTCAACTGGGCCTTTCCTCACAGTGCGTACTCGTCACGCATCGTAGGCCACCCGGTTGGCGTGTCCCGTTCGACCGCCCCAGGAGCGATGATCACAGGAGTCTCTTCGGCGAGCCGGCGGTCGGGCCGGGGTGCACTTGTCGCGAGACGGGGAACGACGCGGGACCCGGAAGATTCGGGACACGGAAAGGAGACCTCGGCCACTTTCGTGCGCTCTGCAGCCTCCTACCGGGTGATACGCAACCTGTCGGAGGTCACGCGCTGTCCTACCCTGCAAGAGTGCGCGCACTTCTGGTGGTCAACCCGCAGGCGACGGCAACCACGCCTGCCGGTCGGGACGTGCTCGCGCACGCACTGGCCAGCGATGTGAAGCTCGACATCGTCGAGACGGACTACCGCGGCCACGCGGCCGACGCCGCCGCGCAGGCCGTCCTGGACGGGTACGACCTGGTCGTGGCGCACGGCGGCGACGGCACGGTCAACGAGGTGGTCAACGGCGTGCTGCGCGAGGGCGCGCAGCCGGGCCTGCCCATGCTCGGCGTGGTGCCCGGCGGCTCGGCGAACGTGTTCGCGGGCGCGCTCGGCCTGCCGCGCGACCCGGTCGAGGCCACCTACCGCCTGCTCCAGGCCATCGAGCACGGCACCAGCCGCAAGGTCAGCGTCGGGCACGTCGCGGCCACCGGCGCGGACGTCGACCACGACCGCTGGTTCACCTTCAACGCGGGCGTCGGCTGGGACGCCGACGTGGTCGCGGCCGTCGAGCACCAGCGCGCCAAGGGCCGCCAGGCGTCACCGACCCTCTACGCCCGCACCGCGCTGACCAGCTACTTCACCCAGCGCAGACAGCCGCCGACGCTCACCGTGCGCATTCCCGACGAACCGCTGTTCGAGGACGTGCGGCTGGCGTTCGTCTCGAACACCGACCCGTGGACCTACCTCGGCGACAAGGCGATCCGGCTCAACCCCAGCACGTCCTTCGACGGCGGTCTCGGCTTGTTCGCGCTGCACGGGATGGGATTGCCGACAGTTCTTCGCTACGTCGCGCATCTCTTGGCCACGGACGGGAACCCCAAAGGCGGGAACCTGCTCCGGCGCGACGACGTCGAGTTCGTCCGCGTGACGAGTCCGGAACCCGTCAACCTGCAGGTTGACGGTGACCTGCTCGGCTCGTGCACCGAGGTCGAGTTCACCGGGGTGCCAGGCGTGCTCACGGTCGCCGTGTGATCGTGGCGTGACCGGCTCGGTACCCATCCGCGATGTTGTGACCTGGTGTGACACCGCGGTGTGAAACCCCTGGTGAACCCAGTCGATCTTTCGGGTGAGTTCACTCACCGGGTTGGGGCTAAACCCTTGACATCCCGGCCGTTCGTGAAAGCATTCACAAGCACCCCAAAACCGACCGCTGACGAGTGGCGCGCCTTCGCGCGCGCCTAGCTGAGGAGTAGTTCCAATGGACTGGCGCCACCGCGCGATCTGCCGCGACGAGGACCCCGAGCTGTTCTTCCCCGTGGGGAACAGCGGTCCTGCGCTCCTGCAGATCGCCGAGGCGAAGACCGTCTGCCGCCGCTGCCCCGTCGTCTCCGACTGCCTCTCGTGGGCGCTCGAGAGCGGCCAGGACGCCGGCGTGTGGGGCGGGATGAGCGAAGACGAGCGTCGCGCCCTCAAGCGCCGCAACGCTCGCACCCGGGCTCGCAGCAACGCCTGAGCCGCCTCGAACGAGCAGACGAAAGGCCCGACACCGTGCCAGGTGTCGGGCCTTTCGCTTGTGTTGCACACCCTCCCGCATGACCACGTGACTCCAGCTGAGGCAGGCCGTCACGTGTGCACGGGGAGCAGTCTAACGCCGCGCTCTGAGCGGTACGCGCAGGACCGCCTCTGTACCGCCTCGGGGCCTCCTCCGCAAGCTCAACGAGCCCCTGAGTTCGGACTCCACCAGCGTCCGGACGATCTGCAGCCCGAGCCGGTCGGTGCGCTCCAGCGAGAAGCCCTGGGGCAGGCCGCGGCCGTCGTCCGAGATCACGACGTCCAACCACTTCGCCGAGCGCTCGGCGTGCACGACCACCTCGCCCCGCTGACCCGCCGCGTACGCGTGCTCGAACGCGTTCTGCACGAGTTCGGTCAGCACCATCACCAGCGGGGTGGCGAGCTCGGCCTGGACGATGCCGAACTTCCCGTCCCGGCGCACCACGACCTGCGACTCGGTGGCGGCCACGTCCGACATCATCGGGATGACCTTGTCCACCACGTCGTCGAGGTCCACCCGCTCGTCCACCGACATGGACAGCGTCTCGTGCACCAGCGCGATCGACGTGACGCGGCGCACCGACTCGGCCAGCGCCTCGCGCGCCTCCTCGCTGCTCGTCCGCCTGCTCTGCAGGCGCAGCAGCGCGGCCACCGTCTGCAGGTTGTTCTTCACCCGGTGGTGGATCTCGCGGATCGTCGCGTCCTTCGACATCAGGGCGCGGTCGCGGCGGCGGACCTCCGTGACGTCGCGGCACAGCACCAGCGCGCCCGCCGCGCTGCCGCGCGGTCGCAGCGGCAGGGCGCGGAACAGCACCGCCGCGCCGCGGCGCGACTCGGCCTCGATGCGCATGCTCGGCTGGCCGTCCAGGGCGGACCGGATGCGCTGCGCGACCTCGGTGGCGTCGAACGGGTCGCCGATCAGGGACCGCGTCAGCGGGGCCAGGTGCACGCCGACCAGGTCGGACGCGTGGCCCATGCGGTGGTAGGCGCTCAGCGCGTTCGGGCTGGCGAACACGACCGCGCCCGAGGCGTCCAGCCGGATCAGGCCGTCACCCACGCGCGGGCTGGTGTGCACGTCAGGCGACGGCTCGGTGGTCGGGAACGTGCCGTCCGAGATCATCTGGCACAGGTCGGCGGCGCTGCCCAGGTAGGAGATCTCCAACGGGCTCGGCACGCGCGGCACGGCCAGGTTCGTGTTGCGGCTGAGGACCGCGATGACCTCGCCGTTGCGCTTGACCGGGATCGCCTCGCGGCGGACCGGCACGCCCAGGTGCCAGCGCGGGTCCTCCTCGCGGCAGATGCGGGACTCGGCCATGGCCCGGCGCAGCTGGGGGTGCTCCTCGACGTCCACCATGCTGCCGACGACGTCCTCGGGGTGCGCGGTCGGCGCGGTCGTCGGCCGGGCCTGCGCGACGCACAGGAACGTCGTCTCGTCCAGCGGCACCCACATCAGGAAGTCGGCGAAGCTGAGGTCGGACAGCAGCTGCCACTCCGCGACCACGAGCTGCAGGTGGTCGACGGCGCCGCCGGAGAGCTTGGTGTGCTCGGCGAGGAGGTCGGTGAGCGTGGACAGCTACTCCACCACCGCGATGAGGTCACCCTCCTGGACCACGTCGCCGGTCGACACGGCGATGCGGGTGATCCGGCCCGCGCCCTCGGGGAGGACCGGGATCTCCATCTTCATGCTCTCGAGCACCACGACCGTGGTCTCGTGCGTGACCTCGTCGCCTTCCTGGACGGCGATCTGGGCCACGTTGGCCACGATCTCGGCCCGGATCTCCTCGGCCATGGTCCTCCTTCGTCGAGTCCATCCAACCACGATTCAGACCCGGTGCCGTGCCCGGGCGACCGCGTGACACACTGGGATGAAGCATGACGAGCACTAGGAGAACCCCATGTCGAAGCGTGCCCGCAAGCGCCGCGACCGCAAGAAGGGTGGCGCGAACCACGGGAAGCGCCCCAACGCCTGATTCCACGTCACGGCGTGCGAAGGCCCCGGAGCACCGCTCCGGGGCCTTCGACCTTCTCCACCGCTCGTCCCGCCGGCCGCGATCGGCCCCGGCGGTCAGCTGCTGGACGTCTCGGTCCTCGTCACCGTCGTGGTGACCTCGACCTCCACCGTCGTCTGGTCCGCCGTCTGGTAGAGCCGGGCGCGCAGGCGCCGCCTCAGCTCCTCGGGCGCGTGCTCGCCGCCGCACTTGCGGGCCAGCAGCGCCTTCAGGTGCTCCTCGATGCCGTACTGCTCCAGGCACGGGTGGCACTCCTCCAGGTGGGTCTGGAGCAGCTCCTTGCGCCTCTCGTCGCACTCGTGGTCGAGGAAGAGGTAGACCTCGGACAGGACCTCGGAGCAGTCCGTCTCGTGCGGTTCGCCGCAGCTCATCGGCCCGCCACCTCCTGGTGACCGTCGCGGATGATGCCGCGCTCGCGCGCGGTGTCCGCCAGTTGGTCGCGAAGCTGCCTGCGGCCCCGGTGCAACCGGGACATCACGGTTCCGATGGGGGTGCCCATGATGTCTGCGATCTCCTTGTAGGCGAAGCCCTCCACGTCCGCGAGGTACACCGCGATCCGGAACTCCTCCGGCAGTCGCTGCAAGGCTTCCTTGACGTCTGAGTCCGGCAGCCGGTCCATCGCCTCGACCTCCGCCGACCTCAACCCGGTCGACGTGTGGCTCTCCGCCTGCGCCAACTGCCAGTCCGTGATCTCGTCGGTCGGCTGCTGGATCGGTTGGCGCTGCTTCTTGCGGTAGCCGTTGATGTAGGTGTTGGTGAGGATGCGGTACAGCCAGGCCTTGAGGTTCGTGCCCTCCGAGAAGGACGCGAAGGCGGCGTACGCCTTGAGGTAGGTCTCCTGGACCAGGTCCTCGGCGTCGGCCGGGTTGCGGGTCATCCGCAGGGCCGCCGAGTACAACTGGTCGAGCATCGGCATCGCGTCGCGCTCGAACCTGGCTGCGCGCTCGGCCGTTGTCTCGTCAGTCGGCGTGTCCTGCGTTCGCGTGGCTGGCACCGCGCTCCCTTCCCACCGGCTGGTCAGCGCGGTGGATGGCACTGTCTGGGACGCAGTCGAGGATACGCGGCGGTCCCCGGGTCGGCAGTGAGCCGAGCCACGCGGTGGGCGCGCCTTGACCTGCCTGCCGACCTGCTGGTCCATCACCTCGGTAGCCACGTTCGCAGCAACGCGACGAGGTCGCCGCGCATTCCCTCGGCTATCGTGCGCGATCATGGCCGGTCGTGGAACGCCCGCCACCGCGTTGCTGGACAAGCAGAAGGTGGCCTACGCGCTGCACGCCTACGAGCACGACCCCCGGCACGAGTCGTACGGGCTGGAGGCGGCGGAGGCGTTGGGGATCGCCCCCGAACGGGTGTTCAAGACGCTGGTCGCGGACGTGGACGGCAAGTTGGCCGTCGGTGTGGTTCCGGTCACGGGCCAGCTGGACCTGAAGGCGCTGGCCGCGGCCGTCGGCGGGAAGAAGGCGAAGATGGCCGACGTCGCGGCGGCCGAGCGCGCCACCGGGTACGTGGCGGGCGGCATCTCCCCGCTGGGGCAGAAGAAGCGGCTGCCGGTGGCGCTGGACGCCTCGGCGGAGGCCTTCGAGACCATCTACTGCTCCGCCGGACGGCGCGGGCTCGAGGTCGAGATCGCACCGGAAGCGCTGGTCAGGCTCACGCAGGCGGTCGTCGCACCGATCTCGGCCTGACCGCCCGCGCCCGGCTCGCGAGGGCGGGTCGGCGCAGGTCGCGGGGTCCGCCGTCAGGTCCGCTCACACCTCGAGCGGGCGCAGCACGCGGTCCAGCCACTCGCCCACGGCGCGGCCCACCGCGCCCACGTCGGCCTTGAGGTTGTGGTCGCCGGGCAGCAGCACGACGTCGCGGTGGTGCGCCGCCTCGGGCCTGCCGAACGGGTCGTTCTCGCCCTGCACGACCAGGGTGGCGACCTCGACGCCGTCCAGCTCCGGCATCCGCGACTTCTCCGGCTTGCCCGGCGGGTGCACGGGGAACGCCAGGCACAGCACGGCCACCGCCTGACCCTCCGACGACGTCCGGCACGCCACCCGCGCGCCGGAGGACCGCCCGCCGAACAGCAGCGGCAGGTCGTCGAACCAGGTCTCGCCCAGTTCGTCGGCCACCGCGAGCCACGCCGCGTCGAGCTGCTTGGCGGGCGCGGGCGCGCGGCGGCCCGCCACCCGGTACGGCTGCTCGACCAGCGCCACGTGCACGCCGACGTCCACCGCCGCGCGGGTCGCGGCCACCAGGTCCGGCGCGGCGATGCCGCCGCCCGCGCCGTGCCCCAGCAGGAGCGCGGCGCGGCTCTCGGACGCGCAGTGCAGCTCGGCCCGCGCGGGGCCGTACGGGGTGTCGACCACCCGCGAGGTCATTTCAGCTCGAACAAGGTGGGCTCCGGCTTCTCGGACTCCCCCAGCGTGACGGCCGCCATCAGCGACGGGTCGTTGTTCTTGATGCTGTTGACCTTCGTCGACACCGGGCGCAGCTCCAGCGCGTCGACCAGGTCCAGGTCGGGCGCGAGCAGGTCCTTCGGGTCCTCGTTGTCCGGGTCGAGCCACGCCGCCCAGCGGTCCTTCGGCAGCACCAGCGGCATCCGGTGGTGCACGGAGGTCATCTCGCCGATCGCGTCCGTGGTCAGCACGGCGCACGTGATGATCGGCTTGCGCTCGTCGCCCTCCTGCTGCCACCACACCGACCAGATGCCGGCCATGGCGAGGCTGGAGTCGTCGCCGGGGTTGATGAAGTACGGCTGCTTGCGGCCCTCGCCCGGCTGCCACTCGTACCAGCCCGCGGCCGGGACGATGCACCGGCGCTTGGCCGCCGAGTTCCGGTAGGCGGGCTTGTCCAGCACGCTCTCCGCCCGCGCGTTGATCATCTTCGCGGCGCCGGACAGGTCCTTGGCCCAGTGCGGCACCAGGCCCCAGCGCATCACGCGGACGCTGCGCTCGGTGGTGTCGGGGTCGGGGTTGCCCTCGTCGTCGCGCGGGTGCCGCTCGACCACGGCGAGCACCTGCTTGGTCGGCGCGACGTTGTAGTCCGCGCCGGGCGCGTCGCCCTCGGTGCCGTCGACCGCGTCGAACTCCGCCGCGAGCAGCGCGGGGTTCTTGGTGGACGCGTACCTGCCGCACACACCGATCACCTCTCCACAGATCACCCTCGGGCGATGCCATCGTCGCACGTCGGAAAGCCCGGTGCGAGCTGTCGACCACCCGATGCGGAATCATCAAGCCATGACTCAGCAGTGGTCCGCTCCCACCGCCGACGGCCCGGTCGACGCGACGGTACCCGTGCCCGGCTCCAAGTCGATCACCAACCGCGCGCTCGTGCTCGCCGCCCTGGCCGACCGCGCGTCCACCCTGCACGCGCCGCTGCGCAGCCGCGACACCAACCTGATGGTCGACGCGCTGCGGTCGCTCGGCGTCGGCGTCGTCGACGGTCCGGACGGGTCCTGGCTGGTCACGCCCCACGAGCTGCACGGACCGGCGCAGGTCGACTGCGGTCTGGCCGGCACCGTGATGCGGTTCCTGCCGCCCGCCGCCGCGCTCGCGGTCGGCGACATCACCTTCGACGGCGACCCGCACGCGCGGACCCGGCCGATGACCACGATCCTGGACGCGCTGCGGGCGCTGGGCGCGGACGTGGCGGGCGACGCGCTGCCGTTCACGCTGCACGGCAAGGGCGGCGTGCCCGGCGGCGAGGTCACCATCGACGCCTCGGCGTCGTCCCAGTTCGTGTCCGGGCTCCTGCTGTCGGGCGCGCGTTACGAGAGCGGCGTGACGATCCGGCACGACGGCAAGCCCGTGCCGTCCATGCCGCACATCGAGATGACCGTGGCGATGATGCGCCAGGCCGGCGTCGTGGTGGACGACGCGTCGCCGAACGAGTGGCGGGTCGAGCCGGGTGTCGTCGAGGGCCGCGACTGGCACGTCGAGCCGGACCTGTCCAACGCGACCGCGTTCCTGGCGGCGGCGGCCGTGACCGGCGGTCGGGTGACGATCCCGGGCTGGCCGACGCGGACCACGCAGCCCGGCGGCGCGGCCCAGGACCTGTTCGGGCGCATGGGGTGCGAGGTCGAGCTGTCCGACGCCGGTCTGGTGCTGCGCGGGCCCGACCGGTTGACCGGGATCGACGTCGACCTGCGTGACGAGAGCGAGCTGACGCCGACCATCGCGGCCTTGGCGGCGCTGGCCGACGGGCGGACGCGGATCCGCGGTGTCGCGCACATCCGCGGCCACGAGACGGACCGGCTCGCCGCGCTCGTCACCGAGATCAACCGGCTGGGCGGCGACGCGGAGGAGACCGAGGACGGCCTGGTCATCACGCCGCGACCGCTGCGCGGCGGCGTCTGGCGGGCCTACGCCGACCACCGGATGGCCACCGCCGGCGCGATCATCGGCCTGGTCGTCGAGGGCGTGTCCGTGGACGACATCGGCTGCACCACGAAGACGCTGCCCGACTTCCCGGGCATGTGGGCGGCCATGCTGTCGCTGCCGGGGGCGCGCTGACGTGGCGAGGGGCGACTGGCGGCGGTTGGACGAGTCCGACGTGCGGGTGCGGCCGGGCAAGGGCACCCGGCCGCGCAGCAAGCGCCGGCCCGAGCACGCGGACGCGGTGCCCGCCATGGTCGTCGGGGTCGACCGGGGTCGGTGGACGTGCGCGATGGACGGCGACCCGGGTCGGATGGTCGTCGCCATGCGGGCGCGGGAGCTCGGCCGCACGCCGGTCGTCGTCGGCGACCACGTCGGGCTGGTCGGCGACACGTCCGGTCAGCCGGACACGTTGGCGCGGATCGTGCGGGTGGAGGAGCGGCGCAGCGTGCTGCGGCGCACGGCGGACGACACCGACCCGTTCGAGCGGGTGGTGGTGGCCAACGCCGAGCAGCTGGTGATCGTGTCGGCGTTGGCGGACCCGCAGCCGCGGCGCGGTTTCATCGACCGGTGCCTGGTGGCGGCGTGGGCGGGCGGGCTGGAACCCCTGCTGTGCTTGACGAAGTCGGACCTGGCGCCGCCGGACGAGCTGGTCGCCGCGTACGCGGAGCTGAACCTGCCCGTGGTCGTGACGCGGTCCGACGAGGACCCGGACGAGCTGCGCGGGCGGCTGGCGAACCGGTTGTCGGCGTTGATCGGGCACTCGGGTGTCGGCAAGTCGACGTTGGTGAACCGGCTCGTGCCCGACGCGCACCGGGCGGTGGGCGTGGTGAGCGGTGTCGGCAAGGGCCGGCACACGTCGACGCAGACCGTCGCCCTGCCGCTGCCGGAGGGCGGCTGGGCGGTGGACACGCCGGGCATCCGCTCGTTCGGCCTGGCGCACATCACGCCGGACGACATCGTGGGCGCGTTCCCGGACATGAAGGCGATGGCCGAGGAGTGCCCGTCGGGCTGCGGTCACCAGGGCCCGCCCGACGACCCGGACTGCATGCTGGACGAACTGGTCCGCACCGGCGAGGCCTCCCCCGGCCGCCTGGGCTCCCTGCGCCGCCTCCTCTCCTCCCGCGGCAAACTGGAGGAATACGACTGATCCCTTTGCCCGCCCATTGAGACGGTCAAGCTCGCCCTGTTGACCTCGAGGCCTTGCGCACTCCATTCTGGGAACAGATCAACCGCTTAACCGCCGGTATCGTCGTCGTGCCCGGAAGGTGTCCATGAGAACGCGCTCAAATATTTAGCACTATCGCTAAAATGTTTAGCGACGTGCTGGTCGCCCGGCCATATCGGCACTCGGCCGATCTCGCCGACTTCTTGAGCCGATGACCGTTCTCGTCGACAAACGCGATCGCGGACGGCCACTGTTCGAAAACTTGCGCAAAGTCCGCAGAGGAGACGTCATGTCAATGCTACGACGCAGCTTCACGACCAGGTTCAGAGCAGCAAATGTCGGCGCCGCGGTGGCGAGCGCCGCACTGCTGGCAACGGCTGCGACCCTCGTGGCGTTGCCGGCCGGCGCCGCGGCCGCCGGCTGCTCGGTGAACTACGCCGTGGCTTCGCAGTGGCAGGACGGGTTCACCGGCAACGTGTCGATCACCAACCTGGGTGATCCGCTGACCGGGTGGACGTTGACGTGGTCGTTCGGCGCGGGCCAGACGGTGACGCAGTCGTGGAACACGTCGTTGACGCAGAGCGGTTCCGCGGTGACCGCGAAGAACGTGAGCTACAACGGTTCGATCGCCACCGGCGGTTCGGCGTCGTTCGGTTTCAACGGGTCGTGGACGGGCAGCAACCCGATTCCGACGAGTTTCGCCCTGAACGGCGTGGTGTGCACCGGTAGCACGACATCGACGACCACCCCGACCAGCACCACTTCCACCACCACTTCCACGACGACCACCACCACGACCACGACGCCCGGCCAGTGCTCCCTCCCGTCGACGTACCGCTGGTCGTCGTCGGGCGTGCTGGCGAACCCGAGGTCGGGCTGGGTGTCGCTCAAGGACTTCACCTACGTGCCGTACAACGGCAAGCACCTGGTCTACGGCACGACGCACGACTTCGGGACGCGCTGGGGTTCGATGAACTTCGGGCTCTTCGGCAACTGGTCCGAGATGGCCTCGGCGCCCCAGCAGGCCATGAACATCAGCACCGTCGCGCCCACGCTGTTCTA
>NZ_JBVJVK010000096.1:0-21526 GCF_055603705.1 Actinosynnema sp. NPDC037264
CATGCCGCCCACCACCCCCTGTCGCCGCCAACCCCCCCCCCCCCTCCCCCCCCCCCCCCCCCCCTCCGCCCCTCCCCCCCCCCCCCCCCCCCCCCCCCCCCCCCCCCCACCACGGGGTCCGCTCGGGTCAGGCCGCCGTCTCGACGCGGTGCGGCAGCGCACCGGCGATGAGGTCGGCGGCCTTCTCGGCCACCGCGATCACCGGGGCGTTGGGGTTGCCCCGGACGACCTTCGGCATCACCGAGGCGTCCACCACGCGCAGCCCGTCCACGCCCATCACCCGCAGTTCCGCGTCGACGACCTCGCCCATCGCGCACGTCGAGGACGGGTGGAAGATCGAGTGGGTGTACTGGCGGGCGAAGGCGCGCAGGTCCGCGTCGGAGTCCGAGTCGGGCACCAGGTACGGCGTGCCGGTGTAGCGCGCCAGCGCGTCCTGGCGGGCGATGTCGAGGCCGATCCGCAGCGCATCGACCGCGTTGTCCAGGTCCGCCTCCTCGGCGTAGTAGTTGTGCACGATCTTGGGCTTGGCCGTCGGGACGTCCGAGGCCAGCGTGACGCTGCCCCGGCTGACCGGGCTGAGCATCGACGGGCCGTAGGACAGCGCGTGGTGCGTCGGCGTGCCGAGGCCGCTGTCGGCGAACATGACCGGCGCGCACAGGAACTCCACGTCCGGTGCGGCGAGGTTCGCCTTGGTGCGCACGAAGCCGCCCGCCTCCGGCCCGTTCGAGGTCAGGGGTCCGGTGTGCTCGTTCGCGTAGAGCTCGAAGTTCTCCGGTGTGGCCGCGGCGAGCATGCTGATCGGGTGTTCGTGGGCGTAGATCAGCGGGATGAGCGCGTGGTCCTGCAGGTTCTGGCCGACCTGGGGCGAGTCGACCACCACGGGCACTCCCAGCGCGCTGAGCAGCGACGCGGGCCCGATGCCGGACAGCATCAGCAGTTGCGGCGAGTTGTACGCGCCGCCGGAGAGGATCACCTCGCGCTCGGCGCGGATCGTCACCTGCTCGTCGAGCCGCTCGCCGACCACGCCGGTCGCCCGGCCGTTCTCCACCAGCACCCGGTGGACCTGCAGGTTGGTCTCCACCGTGAGGTTCGGCCGCGACAGGGCCGGGTGCAGGTACGCGCTGGCCGTGCTGGCCCGGCTGCCGTCGCGCTGGGTCAGCTGGAAGTAGCCGAACCCGTCCTGGGAGTCGCCGTTGAAGTCGTCGTTCGCCGGGTGGCCCGCCTCGACGGCGGCGTCGATGAACGCCGTCGACATCGCGTTGCGCGCCCGGTTGTCCGCGACCGAGAGCGGACCGCCGACCCCGTGGTAGGGCGACGCGCCGCGCTCGTTGTCCTCGGACTTGATGAAGTACGGCAGCAGGTCGGCGTAGCTCCAGCCGGGCTGGCCCCACTCGTCGAAGTCCAGCCGGTTGCCCCTGATGTAGATCATCGTGTTGATGGAGCTCGTCCCGCCGAGCACCCTCCCGCGGGGTAAGTAGATCCGGCGGCGGTTCAGCTGTGGTTCTTCGTGGGTGCTGTAGTCCCAGTCGAGGTTAGTGCGGAGCAGCTTGCCGAAGGCGGCAGGCACCGGGATGTTCTGGGACTTGTCGGCCGGCCCGGCTTCGACCAGGCACACGGTGACATTGGGATCCTCGCTCAGCCGAGCGGCGAGGACGCATCCCGCCGAGCCGGCGCCGACGATCACGTAGTCGTACATCCACTCCTCCTTGGGTGAAAACCCAGCATGGACCAGGCCACGAGACGCCGGCGTCTCCGTAATTGCCGAAGTTGTGACCGACTTTCGACCGCGGCAGCGGGCATTTCGCAAGTCCGGAGATGCGACGGCGCGCGCAGGCGGAGGACGATGGGATCGGTGCTTGTACGGACGGAGATCCCATGGTGCCCGCGGGTTCGCCGACGGCGGTTGACGTCGTGCGGTCCGCGGGTGAGGACGTGGATCGCGGTGCGGCACGACGGCGGGCGACGGCTCGTCGGCTCCTGGAAAGCCCGCGTGGTGCGGGCACGACCTGCGGCGGTGACCAGATGACCACGAGTGCGAGTTCCTGGGGTGACGCGGCCGAGATCCTCGCCGAAGCGGGCGTGGCCGACGACCCCGACTACTACGGCGCCTTCACCAGCCCGGCGCAGAAGGCCGTCCTCACCGTGCCGCTGCGGATCCAGGCGGCCTGGGCCGCCAACGACGCCGACGCCTTCGCCGACATCTTCACCGAGAACGGCAGCGAGCTGATCGGCGACGACCAGCTGTGCGGCCGGGAGGAGATCCGCGAGTACCTGACGGCCGGTTTCGCCGGCGTGTTCAAGGGTTCGCGCGTGCGCGGCTGGGCGCTGTCGCTGGACTTCATCGCCGACGACGTCGCCCTGCTCACCACCGGCGGCGGGGTGGTGTTCGCGGGTGCCACCGACATCGCGCCGGAGCACGAGCTCCGGTCCACCTGGGTGATCCTCCGGGAGGCGCCGGGCAAGTTGCGGCTCGTCTCACACCAGAGCAGCCCCGTCAAGGGCTGACCCCCCTAGTGCAAGGAGTTCCGATGCCCACTGACGACCACCTCTCCCTCGACCGGCCGTCACCGGCACGCATGTACGACTACTTCCTGCACGGCGACAACAACTTCGAGATCGACCGGGCCGCCGCGGAGCAGGTGATCGCCAAGGTCGGGGAGCGCCTCACCCGCGACGTGGTGTGGGAGAACCGCAACTTCCTCGGCCGCGTGGTGCGCCACCTCGCCGAGGACTGCGGCATCACCCAGTTCATCGACGTCGGCGCGGGACTGCCGAGCCAGGAGAACACGCACCAGGTCGCCCGCCGTGCGGTGCCCGACGCGCGGGTCGTCTACGTGGACAACGACCCGATCGTCGCGGCCCACGGGCAGACCCTGCTGTCCGAGGAAGACCGGAAGCTCACCCGGATCATCACCGCGGACCTGCGCGACCCGCAGGCGATCCTGGACCACCCGGAGACCGCCGAGGTCATCGACTTCTCGAAGCCGGTGGCGGTCCTGCTCATCGCCGTCTTCCACTTCGTGAAGGACAGCGAGCGGCCGGGCGAGCTGGTGGCGGCCTTCCGCGACCGGATGGCGCCGGGCTCCTACCTCGCGCTGTCGCACCTGAGCACCCACGACTCGCCCGCCGAGGAACGGGCGAAGATGGAGGACAGCTACAAGAACGCCACGGCCCCGATGGTGTTCCGCGATCTCCCCGAGATCGAGAAGCTGTTCGACGGCTTCACCCTCACCGCGCCGGGCCTCGTCCCCGTCGGCCGGTGGCAGCCCGGAGTCGAGCAGGGCGAGTCCGTGCGCCGGATGTACGGCGGTGTCGCGCGCCTGTCCTAAAAGGACTGTCGTGGGGTCCGAGGGGGCACGCCCCTCGGACCCTTCGCGCCGTCCGCCACGTGCCGGGCGACCATCGTGATCGGATAGCCGTGGTGCGCCTCACCTCGCGAACGCGGCCTACTCGCCGATCCGGGCCAGGAAGTCGAGGACCCGGACGCGCATGAGCTCGGCCGGCTCCGGCTCGTACTCGGGGTAGTCCGCGTCGCCGAACATGTGCTTGCCGCCGGGGTAGACGTGCACGTCTAGCGCCGCACCAGCCCGTTCAGCCGCCGCGCGGAACCGTTCAAGATCGGTCGGACCGACCCACGGGTCCCCCTCGGTGAAGTGCAGCTGTGCCGGCACCCCGTCCGGCCACGGCCCGTCCGGCACCGGCACGCTGTTCATGAGCACCGCCGCCCGCACCCCGGGCACCAAGGTCGCCACGTCCACCGCCACCGCGGCCCCCATCGAGAAGCCCGCGACCACGATCCCCGACGGCAACCCGGCCACGGCCGCGAGCGTCCGCTCCCGCAGTCGCGCCCCCAACGCCTCGACCTTCCGCATGCCGTCGTCGATGTCGTCATACGTCTCACCGTCGAACAGGTCGGGCGTGTGCACCCGGTGTCCCGCGGCCCTCAGGTCCTCCGCCCACTGGAGGACACTGGGCCGCCGCCCGAGGACCGAGTGGAACAACACGACGTCGTGGATCATGGCGAACCCTCTGCTGTCCTAGCCGACGAGACCACTCGACCCAACCATGATCGTCGACCGGCGGACTACTCGGGCGGCTCACCGGCGTCAGCAAGACGCCACCTCCTCCGCGGACCTGCCGACCAGGCGGCGGCCGCCGCCTCGGCGGTCTCCGACCGGAGAAGTGAATCACCTGGGTTTGACGTGGGCCGATCTTGACCGGAGACCGGCCCCAACGTCCTCACCTGCACTGCTGCGCCCCCGGCAGGATTCGAACCTGCGACCTCGGGATTAGAAGTGTCTCTTTGGCGAAGCTACATGACGTCTACCAGGCATTTTGAGATGGTGCGAGGTGCCTACTGGGTCCGCGTTCCAGGAGTTCGCACCAGTTCGCACCACAACCCGCACCACGATGCGCAAGTGCTGAGTCGACGAGCGATCGCCCACCAAGGGCTTGACTGCCGTGGCTGTTGCCGACGCGCTGATTTCTGAGGGTATGTCATCGCCAGTCGATGTCGGACATCGCATGATTACGGCTTTCCTCCTCGGCGGCTCTGAAGCTTACGGCGAGCTGTGCCGATGGAAACCTCGGCGTTACGGCTAGCGAAGGTGCGTCCTTGAGCTTAGAGTGGGTTCTTTCAACCGCAGGAGCGATCGGGTCGGGTGTCTTGGCACTAGCGGAGCGGCGGGGCGTGTATATCGGTGACTGACGATAAGCGAGAACGATCCGTGAAGAATGACGTTGCATCAACAGCAGATCAAACAGAAAACGAGCCTTTGGAGGCGTTGGATCGACGGAGCTTGCGATTCACGCATCTGTCTCTTTCGAACTGGAGAAATTTCTCGCACCTCGATGTTGCTCTGCAGCAACGGATGTTCCTTGTAGGGCCTAATGCCTCTGGGAAGTCCAATTTGCTGGACAGCTTTCGCTTCTTGGCGGAGATGGTATCTGTAGGAGGTGGGTTCGAAGCGGCTATTGCACGTCGAGGTGGCGTGAAAATGATACGGTCATTGGCTGCGCGGCGCTATCCAGCCGTCACGATTCGTGCGAGTCTCGGGAATGATCAAATACCGAACGAATGGACGTACGAACTGACCTTCAAGCAAAACAATCAACGACGGCCTGAGATCGCTCGTGAAGTAGTCATGCATCGAGGTGTGACTAAGCTTGATCGGCCAAATGTTGAGGATGATAACGATCACGAGCGACTTCGGCAAACCTACCTCGAGCAAGTAAATGTTAACCGAGAATTCCGCATAATAGCCGATTTTTTTGCGAGCGTCAGGTACATGCATATCGTACCTCAATTGGTGCGAGAGCCGGATCGCTCCGTTGGGAAAAAGAACGATCCGTTCGGTGGTGACTTCCTTGAACAGATTGCGCGGACCTCGAAGAAAACACAGCAAAGCCGTCTTAAGCGGATCGTCGATGCGCTCAAGGTTGCAGTCCCTCAGTTGGAGACTCTTGCCTTGGAGCAAGACATTCGAGGTGTTCCGCACCTGCGTGGAAAGTACCGCCATTGGCGCTCACAAGGCGCATGGCAGAATGAGGAGCATTTTTCTGACGGCACCTTGAGGCTTCTCGGCCTACTGTGGTCAGTGACGGAATCGGCTGGGCCTCTACTGCTTGAGGAACCCGAGTTGTCGTTGCACCCAGAGGTTGTCCGTCACATCCCGCAGATGTTTGCGCGTGTTCAGCGTCGCAATAATCGGCAGATCTTTGTTAGTTCTCATTCTCCAGAGATCATCAACGATGAGGGCATTGGGAATGACGAAGTTCTGCTCCTGCAGCCTAAAAATGAAGGAACGACGGTGCAGTTGCTGGCTGATCATCATGATCTAAGAGGAATGCGGGAAGCGGGCCTTCCGCTGGGTGATATCTTGAAAAGTGCGACGGCTCCCGAGCGCGTGGAGCAACTCTCGTTTTTTGGGAGCTGAATGTGACGGGTGTTTCAGTCGTTGTGGAAGGGTCGTCAGACGAAGGTGCTGTTACGGCCATTCTCCGGGCTTGCGGCCTCGCGCCCGGCATAATTACAGGTAGGAGAGGAAAGGATTACATTCGCCAGAATGTAGAGAAGTACAACAAGGCGGCACGTCAAGCGCCTTGGTTCGTAGTCGTGGATCTGGATGACCCGGCAGTCTGTCCTGATAATCTAAGGAAAGAGTGGCTGCGGGCTCCTGTGGAAAATATGTTCCTTTTTCGAGTTGCCGTCGTAGAAGTCGAATCCTGGCTCCTGGCCGATAGAGAGAACTTCGCCGAATTTTTGGGAGTATCTATGGCCAAAATTCCACGCGATCCCGATACATTGCGCGATCCGAAGGAGGTTGTGATCAAGCTTGCGCGTCAGTCGCGTAAACGGGACATTAGAGAGGGGTTGGTGCCTAGGCGGGGAAGCGGTGCTTCTATAGGGCCCACCTATGCCTCCGATATTCGCAATTTTGGTGCACGCGACTGGGATCCGGTACTGGCTGCAGAATGCTCGCCAAGCCTAGCTCGATGCATGCAACGTGTACGTGAGTTGGCCGAGTTGCTCGACTCGCGACGTTAGTGCCATGATCTCAGCCAAGGACAGTATCGAGGTACTTCTGCACAGGTTCGAATAGGCCATAGGGAACGTACTGTGGCACCTGCTGCGGCGTGACCCACGCCAACTCGTCGAGTTCTTCCTCGTCAGTGATGGTTGCTTCACCATCGATGACGGTACAAGCAACATAGACCATCGTTCGTCCGGTCTTCGGATGGATACGCTCGCCGAGTATGTTCTTGGCCTCGACAGTAATCCCTGTTTCCTCCTGGGTTTCGCGCACGGCTGCATCAGTAGCGTGTTCTCCTGGTTCGACTTCGCCTGCAGGAAATTGCCATGAGAGGCTGCCTTCCGATACGCGCCGCCTAACCATCAGTACGCAGCCGTGTTGTGTGATGACTGCTGCTGCAATTGCAGGACGTGCGGGTTCGGATGCTGCGTCATTCACCGGTTAGCTCCTTAATGGCTTCCATTACAGGCGGGAAAATGCGACCGATCGGGATAAAACGAGTCAGTCGATCACTAGTGGTCCACGTGACGCTGACGTTCTCCACCACGTCCAGGTTCTGCGCATCACCGCCCAGGTAGTCGCAAAGCAGATAGTCACAGTACACGTTGGTGATGGGATGTAGTCGACTTCCCAGGTTACGAATAATCGTGCAATGTACTCCAGTCTCTGCGAGCGTTTCTCGTACAGCTACGGTCTCCGGTGATACGCCAGGTTTCACCATTCCGGCTGGAAACTGCCATGAAATACTATTATGGTCTTCATTGCGCCGCTGCACAATCAAGACCTCGTCGCCTTTTAGAACTATCGCGATTGCGACGCGAAGAGCGTGAATCGGTGCGTCAGGGCCGGTCGATTGACGTGATGCGCCAGTGTCGGTAGCCAATAGCGTTGCAAACCGAGCGCGCTCGACGTCCGTTGCAGTCTCTAGGACGCGATCGAGGATCTGCTGAACTTCAGCCCTTGGTTTGAGCGTCGGCTTCTCGTGCCAGGTAGCCACTGCTCGAGGTGAAATACCTAGCCGGGCGGCGAAGGATTCGTTTGTCTCCCGCAGCGCTGCTTGGAGCACACAGGCTGTTCGGCCGGTCCACTGGCGCACTATGTCCATTGACCTGGGCCTTCGCGGTGGCGAAGTGCACTGGAAGTGCATTGGTTGTGCAGTGGAACTGCACTGGTTGTGCATGGTTGGTGAGGGCTGCTCGGCGTTGACTTCTTGGCATGAGAAGCAGCAGCCATCAGTTCCCCTTAGCGGCTCGGTCGGTTGAGGTTCGACTCCACGAAGGCGAGCATTTTTGTCACGTTCTCGCTGAGCTGATCGACTCGGTCGCTGAGCGTCTCGACGGTGTCGAGTTGCTGGCGGATCTCGCGGAGCTGGTGCTCGATGACTGCCAGTCGGCCGGGGATGTCGTCGTCGCCGCGGGGCGTTGGTTCGCCTTGCCGCGGAGGCAGGTGACCTGCCAATACGGCGGTCAGGTGGCCTTGATGCCAGTCGAGCGCTGTCGAGAGCGCTTCGAGCGTCCGGCGGCTTCTTCGGCGCTGCGTGCTGTTGTTCTGGAGTTCGCCGACGATCGCCTTGGACACACCCGAGCGGTCAGTGAGTTCGCGCTGGCTGATGTCCAGTTCGGCCATGCGCTGGTTGATCGCTTGTGCGACCGCCGCCCAGTCCCCGGTCAAGTGCTCCTCCGCGCTCCGCCTGAAAGGCGAGCGTAGCGCGGTGCAATTCCGCTGACCTCCGAACACGCAGTGTCCAGCGGTTTTGGCCCTTGCTGTGCCTTGGCGGGATGAAATTGACCCGCGAACGCGACTGAAATTAGACGTTCGACACAAGGGGTCTTGCTGTGAGTGACAAGCCTGAGAGCGCCAAACCGGCGTTCTACACAGTCCGAGAGGCGGCGCGGATTCTGCGCGTCGCGCCTTCCACGCTCTACCGAGTGATCCGTGAGGGTGACTTCCCAGCCGTTCGGCTGCGGACGCGGTACGTGGTGCCAGCCATCGCCCTTGACCAGCTCTTGAAGCAAGCGGCTACGAGTGGGGGACTGGTCGACCCCGCTCAGATCGCTGCTCAGCGGCGAGCTACCCGCGAGTTCAACCAGAAGGTCGGGGGTGCCTCGTGGTGAACCCGGAGAACTACTTCGAGGTGATCGCGGCGGACCTTGACCGGTTCGCGGCGGTGCCGGACGAGGTGTTGTGGGAGATCGTCACGCTGGACGGCCGGTGTCTGTGGTTGGTGCCGGCCGATGAGGTGCCCGGATGGGACGGGGAGGAGTTGACCGACCGGGAGTTGGCTGCCCGGTTGTGCGCTGAGTGCCCGGTGCGACGTGCGTGCTTGGAACTGGAGCTGCGTACGGCCGGTGCTGACACGGTCGGTGTGTGGGGTGGGCTGTCCGAGGAGGAGCGGCGTGCCCTGTACCCGGTGTGGAGGGCGCGGCGTGGCCGGATGGGTGGGCCGTCGTCATGACGATCGATCTGACGGTTACGCAGGTGCTTGCCGGTGTCGGTGTGCTGTTGGCGCTGGTGATGGTGTGGCGGGCCGGCTCGCGTAGGGCCAGGGCTGCGGCGGGCACGGCGCGTGCCGGTGCCTGGTTGTTGTCGCTCACGGGTCGGGTGCTCGTGACGGCCGGCGTCATCGTGGGTGTGCAGTGGTTGGTGATCACCTACGGACGTGACTCCACGTTGCTGTGGGTGGTGCTGGGTCTGCCGGCGTTGTTCTCGGCCTACACGCTCACCAGGGCGCTGACGGTGACTGCGGTGGACGGTCCGCGTCGCAGGGGTGATCGACGGTGAGCACACCGAAGGGTGTGGGGAGGGTGGTCGCCTTCGGGCGGCCACCCGCCGCGCCGGAGGAGGACACGGCGGCGAGGCTCGCGCGGGAGGCTTCCGAGGCGGCGGAGTTGCGGGCGCACCAGGCACGGCCGGACGTGGTCGCGTTGCGGGTGGAGCGGGTGCGGGCGCAGGTGGACCGGTTGTGTTGGTCGGGGATCGTGCTCGGTCTGGGGTTCACGATGACCAACGTCCAGCACTTCGCCGCTGGTGACGCGGCGGTGTGGTCGCTGCCGTGGTTGGCCGCGTGGCTGCTCGATCCCACGGTGTCGCTCGTGCTGCTGGCGATCCTGCGGGCGGAGCAGGTGACCGCGCGGTACCGGGTGCGCACGGGGCCGTGGGTGCGGCGGGCGAAGTGGTTCACGCTCGCGGCCACCTACGTCATGAACACCTGGGCGTCCTACGCGGCCGGGTCGCTGTCGGGGATCGTGCTGCACTCGGTCCCGCCGCTGGTGGTGTTCGTCGCGGCGGAGGCCGTCACCGATCTTCGCGACAAGCTGACCGAGGCGGTGTCGGCAGCGTTCACCGAAGCCGACCAGCGCACACCGGTGACCGTTCATGAACCGAAGCCGCGCACGAGCACCAGGAGCAGGCGCACGGGCGGGCGGACGTCGTTCGGTGAGTACCTGGCGAACGCACGGGCAGCGTGGACACCAGAGACCACAGTGACACCCGCGTGGGTCCGTGAGGTCACCGGGTGCTCGCGTGGGTTGTCGTCACGTCTGGCGGCCACGCTGGCACGTGAGGTGGAGCGGGGTGAGCCGTCGTGAACGGCGAGAAGGGTTCGCTCCCGGTGCAGGCTTCACGTGGGGAGCTGGTGAACGCCGTCCTTGACGGTGAGTTCGTGAACGAACGGCGGTCGTGGGCGCGTCGGGTGGTGGAGTGGTGGCAGCGTTCACCGCGTGTGCCAGCCGTGCTGAAGTCGCGGCGGCTCGCGTTCCAGGCCGTCAAGGATCTCGTGGTGACGGTGCTGCGGTCACCGTTCCGGTTCGTCAGCGCGGTCGTGCGCGGGCTCGTGGTCGCGCTGCGGTGGTGGCGGTCGTGGGTGCGTGTCGCCGACTATCGGGAGGCTGCGGAGCGGTCGGAGAAGTTGGCGGACAAGTTCACCGACATCCGGGCACTCGGGCTGTTCCGATGGAAGGTCACCGGCGCCACCCTCGCCGCTACTGGCGTGGTGGTCGCGGTGCTCGATCTCGTCTACGGGCACCGGGTGCTGTGGACCGGTGGCGGAGTGGTCGCGGTTGGGTTGGCGGTGCTCGGTCGCCGCAAGGACGGCTCACCAGGCCGCAAACCGGTGTTGGCCGGACCACGGACGCTCACGTGGACGATGGACCCGCAGGTGCTCGTGGACGCGTTCCGTGACGCGAAGCTGATCGGCAAGGACGAGTCCCTACGGCTGGTCGAGCGCGCGACGCGGCAGGGTGACGGGTGGGCGGTCACGGTTGACCTGCCCGCGACCCGCAAGGCCGCCGACGTGGTCAAGAACCGGGAAGCGTTGGCTTCGGCGCTGGCGGTGGACGAGGTGCAGCTCATCGTGGAGCGCGTGCGTGGCAACGGTGGCCACGCGGGCAGGGTCGCGCTCTGGGTGGCCGATGAGGACCCGTACGGCTCGCCTCCGCTGCGGACGCCGTTGCTCACGGTGGAGCGGTGGGATGCGTGGCGGCCGGTGCCGTTCGGTCGCGATGCGCGGCAGCGGCGGGTGGACTTGCCGTTGGTGTGGACGTCGTTGCTCGTGGGTGCGATTCCTAGGCAGGGCAAGACGTTCGCGACGCGGTTGGCAGCCGCGGGGCTGATCCTGGACCCTCACACACGGCTCTACGTGGCCGACTTCAAGGCCGGTAAGGACTGGTACGCGGCAGCGCGGGTCGCGCACCGGTTCATGGCCGGCGACGAGCCCGCGCACGTCCTGGCGCTCGTGGACTGGCTCGTGGAACTCGTTGCGGAGGTGCAGGGTCGCTACCGGCGGATGCAGGACCTGGACGACGAGATATGCCCGGAATCGAAGATCACGCCCGCCATGTCCCGTGACCCGGGTCTCGGGATGCCGGTGACTGCGATCTTCATCGACGAAGTCCAGATCCCGTTGGAGGACCGGACACCGTTGGAGGTGCAGGAGAAGAAGCTGACCGCAGGTGAGTACGTGGGTGAGCTGCTGACATGGCTCGCGCGCAAGGGGCCGGCCGCCGGGATCGTGCTCGTGTTGGCGACCCAGCGACCGGACAGCAAGACC
Organism: Actinosynnema sp. NPDC037264; assembly: GCF_055603705.1. Lineage (NCBI taxonomy): Bacteria > Bacillati > Actinomycetota > Actinomycetes > Pseudonocardiales > Pseudonocardiaceae > Actinosynnema > Actinosynnema sp. NPDC037264. Next base: position 11,581 of record NZ_JBVJVK010000096.1, read on the forward strand.
ATCCCGAGCAACCTGCGTGCGGTTCTCGGGTCACGGTTCGCGCTGCGGGTCATGGACTGGCGTGACAGCAATATCGTGTTGGGCGAGCAGATGAACACACGCGGCTACGACAGCAGTCGGCTACTGGCCACGCACAAGGGCGTGGGCATCCTCCGACCGGATGGAGAGACCACCGCAGGAGCCGACGTACTCGCCACCACCGTCCGCACCTACTACATGCCCAACGAAGACTGGCGCGCGATCTGCGCCCGTGGACGCGCGCTCCGGGAGACAGAGGGAACGCTGACCGGCCACGCGGACGGACAGGACAACCGGCCCATGCTCGACCACGCCGCAGTGGCCAAAGCAGTCGGGACGATCGCCGAACGCACCGCAGAAGTGGAGGTGCCCGAACCACTGGCGTCCGTTGTGGACTACCTGAGCGACGACCTCCAGCCCGGTGGACGGAACTTCGTGCCCACAGCGGAACTCGTGACCGCGTTGGACGTCGAACCGACCGCGTTCGGTCTGCGCATGGGCGAGTTCGGGTGCCGATCGACCCGCGACCGCATCGTCACCGACGACGGTGTTCGGCAGGTACGCGGCTACCTCGTCGCCGACATCCGCGCCGCACTCACCGCCGTCCGAGACGGCTCGATCGTGGAGGGAGAGGTGATCGAGGATGACCACTGACCCGTCACCGAACCCGTCCCACACCGGTGACCCCGTCCCACCGGCTGTGACGCGCTCTGGACAGGCCCTCACCAGCGCAAACAAGCTCTTGTGACGAGTGGGACATGGGACGGGGAACCCGTCCCAGACACGCGAAACGGCCGTGTGCGGCCCATCCTGGTGAATGGTTCGCACACGGCCGTCCCGTCCCACAGGTGCCGGGGGAGGCGTCCGGCACCCCATGCCCAACCGTCAGGGCGCGGTCAACGACGGTTGGAAGACGCCAACGCCAACAGGTCCGCCAACTCCGAACCGCTCAACAGCCCGTCACACTCCGCCGGCGGCACCAGCCACCGCACCTCGTACCCCTCCACCACAGCGGGCGGCAGCGGCAGCATCGCGCCCGAAGGGAAGACCAACTTCTCGTCCAACCCCTCCGCCGACGACACCACGAACACCGCCGACTCGATCATCAGACCCAGAGTCGGCACCGGCAGCATCACCACCGGCGTCGGTGCCACCCGGAACGGCTCCGACTCGACCACCCGCCGCGCCGGCTCAGGCTCCACCACCACAGCGGTCATCAGCGCCCCGAGCACCGCCAACGCCGACCGCGTGACGTCCTCCTCCAGCACCGGCCACAGCCGCCGAACCTCCGCCGGGTTCAGCGTCGCCATGGCCGGAGACGACAGAGCCAACGCCTCACAATCGGTGCTCGTCACGGGATCGACGTAGGTGTCATCGATCCACAACGCACCGGGAACCACCGGCCACCCACGCCCGACGCACTCCAGCGCGGTCTCCAGCCCGTTACTCCCCATCCCTGCCCCCGACCCAGAAGATCCGGGGAACCGCACGCCCACCGGCCCGGTAGAACATCAGCGCGCTCTCCGCCGACTGGAGACCCATCCGCGTCCCACCGTGAACGCTGATCACCTCCACACCCGCTGTGGTGGTCATCCCCCACGCCACAATCTGCAAGTCCTCCGGAGGCCCGAACGTCTCCTGCACCACCGCGAACACACGCGGAGCCTGATCGTCCACCAACTCCTGAACCTCACCGACGATCTTCGGATCATCGAACAGCGAGACGGTCTTCCCGTTGTGTTCGTCATCCACCAGCGTCACCGTCATGGCTTCCTTCCCCTTGCTCATCGTGGATCTGACCAGCCACTTCGTTGCCTGGGTGCTCTGTCGGCTCAGCCGGACGTACGGCGTCGATAGGTAGGAGGCGTTGACGGGCACGGTCTTGAAGTGCCTTGCCCAGGGACACCATCCGATCGCCGAGCACCGCTTCACGGTCTGGTGGGAACACCGCGTCCGGCCACCTGTCGTCCGCCCCTATCGAGGCGAAGATGTAGGACGCCATCTCGGTGTTCACCCACGTCAGATCCGCCATGAACGTTCGCGGGTCGAGGGTCATGACCCTCCCCGTAGCCACTCTAGGAACGCCGCCGTGAGGCAGGCGATTGCGATCACTGTGAGGGCTATTCCCCATAGCTCCATCGCGGCGGCTCACGCTCCGCCGACCTCGTTGTCCGTCTGTGCCACGTCATCCCCTTGCTTTGAAGTCCGGTGTCGGCTCACGGAGGTGTCAGAGCCGTCACCGGCCGGCGCGGGAAGCCACCGTTAGGCGGCTTGTGTCAGAATGAAATCAAGTCTGATATTGACCCGTGGGTCGAGAACATGACCTGCGCACGACACGGTGACGACACGCGTGGCGCACGAGATGGCGGGGAGGCTTGGCCATGCCGGTGACCGGTTCGCAGAGCCGCACGGTCCTGGAGCAGCAGATCAGGGCGCGAAGGATGACCTTCGAGGAGTTCGCCGAGTACGCCGAGACGTTCGCGAGGCAGCATGGTGAGGTCGGAACGCTCAGCACACGCCACCTTCAGCGGCTCGCTGCCGGCACGCGCAAAGACGGCCGACCGGTTCGCGTCCTGCCGTCCACGGCCCGACTCCTCGAAGCGATCTTCCGCACGAGCATCGAAGACTTGCTCAGTCGGCCAGACCTTCGCCGTTCCCAACGCGATAGTCAACCGCTTCGGGTTGTCATTGCTGTCGTCGTCAAAGGTTCTGAGGTGCTCTTGGTTCGCAGGCGAAGCGAGCAGGCTGATCGGGCGTGGCAGTTCCCGGCTGGAATGGTGAAGCCAGGTGCTACGCCGGAGGTCGTGGCGGTGCGCGAAACGCTGGGCGAAACCGGTGTTCATTGCGCCGTACGTGATGAACTAGGCAGCCGACTTCACCCGATCACCAACGTACTTTGCGACTACGTTCTCTGTGACTACGTGGCGGGTAATGCGGAGAACGCGGACGAGTTTGAGAACGCAGACGTCAGGTGGGTAGGGCGTGACGAGTTGGAGCGGCTGATCCCTGCCGGTCAAATCTACCGGCCAGTGCTCGACGCGCTCGAACTATCTGCGGTATGACTTACCTTGCTTTCCGGTCGGCGTGTAGTTCCACGACTTCGGCGGAGTGATCGGGAGTCGGCTTGGTCGGGTCGAGCACGACCGCTCGCTTGCCGCGACTCGCCGAAACCAGACCATCAGCCTTCAACTCGGCAACTGCTCGGTTCGCGGTACCCACTGAAACGCCGTAGCGGGCCTTTAGTTCGACAACGGTGGGGAGCATGTCGCCGGGACGGAGCGCACCGCAGGCGATAGCACCGCGAAGGTCCGCTGCGATCTTCTGGTACGGTCCGGTGATTTTCGGCTCAAGCCGCGTGACGGTACGGCCGCTCTCGTCCACGACGATGGGCGCGGCGGGCATCCGACCAGACAGCGTGCCTGCGGCCCGCTGATCGGCCTCTGAGAGCCACGCCGTGTAGACACGCAGGGTCGTGGCACCACCACCGCCGTGTCCGAGGCGACCGGCCACGGTGCGCGGGTCCACGCCGGCGCTGATCAGCTCCGTCGCGCTGTAGTGGCGCAACTCGTGGAGGTGGCTGTCGATGTGGAGTCGCTTGCACATGCGCGAGTACCGCTGGGAAACGGAGTCCGGCTTCAGATGTGCGCTGTGGTCCATCGAGGTCGAGAACAGGTAGCCCTTCGGGTTGACTTTCCGACCCATCTCCGCAGCGAGGCTTTCGCACCGCTGTAGGTAGATGCGCAGAAGACTCACCGTGGTCTCGTCCAGCGCGATCCGGCGTTGCTGGTGATCCTTGGTGTCCTTCTCCCAAGTGTCCGCGCCCTCTTGGCCGATGCTGGTTTTGACTTCCAGCAGCGCTTTGTCCAAGTGGAGCTGATTCAGTCGAAGGCCGCAGAGTTCACCGCGACGAGCACCCGTGGTCATGGCCAACCAGACCAGCATTCCCCACGGGAGGTCTTGGAACGCATCGTTGACGATGACGGCGGCTTGCTCAGGGGAAGGCGGGTTCGGCTTCGCTTTGGGGGCAGCCGGTTGCTTGGCTTGATCGAGCGGGTTGACGGAGATCCACCTCCACCGCATGGCCATCGCGAGAGCACCGCTCAAGCAGGCGTGGACTTTGCGGATGGTCGAGGCGGACAAGCCCTTGCACTCGTGGGGCTTGCACTTGTCAGTGCACTCGTGGTCGCCCTTCTTGCGGTGCTCGATGAACTTGCCCTTGCCGCCGCAGTGGGCCGAACACTGCTTGAGGATCGAGTAGAACGACTCGATCGTCTCGCCGTCGAGCTTGGCGACCTGCAACCCGCCGAGCAGTGGCCGGATGTGGTTGCGGATCAACCGCTGGTAGCCGATGAGGGTGCTCTTGTCGACGTTCAGGCCGTCGAGGTACCGGCCCATGAGCGTGTCGACGTTCACCTTCGTGCGCGGGTTGCGCTGCTCGTCCACCTGGTTGAGCAGGCGTGTGAGCACCTTCTCGGCCTCGCGCTCGGCGTTCGGGGTGCCGTGGGGGACGAGTTCCTTGAGGTAGTTGCGCTGACCCGTCAACTGGTCCACACCTGCGTAGACGCTGACGCGCAGCGATCCGCTGGGCAGCGTCTCGATCTGGCCGCGCTTGCGGCGCTCAGAGCGTGTCTTGGAGGCCGTCATGGTGCGAGTCTACGACCGCTCGCACCACATGCGGCACCACGGAACGTCACTAAGATCAACTGAGTTCCTAGCCCCTGACCTGTCCATGCAGGTCAGGGGCTTGACGATCCAGCGCCCCCGGCAGGATTCGAACCTGCGACCTCGGGATTAGAAGTCCCTCGCTCTCTCCACTGAGCTACGGAGGCTGGAGGGGCTGTTGACCACGCGCTGTAGCAGCGTAGCCGCCCCACCGGACACATCGTCCGGAAGACTCGTCGCGTTTCCTTCCAGGCGCGGGAAGGTGATTAAGATGGCCAAAAAGTGATGTGGATCACTTCGGCGGGGCCGTCGAGTCGCGCGGAACGAGGGAAACCGGCAGTCTTGTCGGCTCGCCTGGTCTGCCGCCGTCGAGCAGTCGCAGGGCCAGTTCACCCGCGTGCCTGCCCTTGTCAGCCAGGGGTTGACGCACCGTAGTCAACGGTGGGTCTGCGTGTTCGGCGGCGGGCACGTCGTCGAAGCCCACGACCGACACGTCGGCCGGCACGCGCAGGCCCAGGTCGCGCACCGCCTGGAGCGCGCCGAACGCCAGCTCGTCCGAAGCGCACAGCAACGCGGTCGGCCGCGGTGAGGTCGAGAGCAGGGCACGGGCGCCCGCACGGCCCAGTTCGCGGTTGCTCCGGGTGCACTCCCAGACCGGGGTGTCCGCACCCGTCACGTCGAGGTACCCGTGCAACCGGTCCCGAGTCACCCGGAACGACGTCGAAGCCAGCCGCGCGGGCGTCACCGGGCCGCTGTGCCCGTCCGGGTGCAGCGCGAACGTCACCACGCCGAACCTCCGGTGCCCCGCCTCCCACAGCGACGACGCCGCCAGCCGCGCCCCGCCGAAGTCGTCCACCTCGACCCGCGCGGTGTCCGGCAGCACGGGCTGGTCGATCACCACCAACGGCAGCCCTCGCGCCCGCACCGCCGCCAACGCGGGCGCGTCGTCGGGCAGCGAGTAGGCCACCACGACGTCCGCCTGAGCCCGCGTCACGGTCTCCGGTCGCGGTCCGCCCTTGTCCCGCCCCGGCATCAGCACCAGGCAGTGGTCGTGTCCGTCCACGGTCGAAGCCAGTCCGTCCAGCACGATCGACAGCGCCGCGTCGGCGAACGACGCCGACAGTCCCTGCCCCAGCATGAACCCGACGGCCGCGCTGTGCCGGGTCGCGAGGCTGCGCGCCACCGGATCCGGTCCCGCGTACCCGATGGACGCCGCCGTCTCCAGGATCCGCTCGCGCAACGCGGCGGACAGCTGGTCCGGCCGGTTGTAGGCGTTCGACACCGTGGCGCGCGACACGCCGACCACGCCGGCCACCGTGTCGAGCGTCGGCTTCCGAGGGCGGTCCACGTGATGAGCGTAACCAGGTAATCGGTTGGACGTTCTGAAGCGCTCTAGTTCACACTCGGACGCATGCCCACACCACGCGTCGCCGTCTTCGCGGTGTTCCTGTTCAACGGGGCGCTGTTCCTGTCCTGGGCCGCACGCATGCCCGCGTTGGCGGCGCAGGTGGGCGCCACCGAGGCCACGCTCGGCCTCGCGCTGGTCGGCGCGAGCATCGGCCTGGCGCTGACGGCGCCGTTCGCGGCCAGGATCTGCGCACGGGTGGGCGCGCGGAAGCTGATCCTCGCCGGCGCGGCGGTCACGGTCGTGGCCGTGCCCTCCCTCACGCTGACCGAGACGCCTTTCCAGTTGGGCCTGGTCCTGTTCGTGCTCGGCTCGTGCGGCGCGTCGCTGGACGTCGGCATGAACGTCGCCGCCGTGGCCGTCACCCGGAGCCTGGACCGGCCGCTGATGCCGCAGTTCCACGCGGGCTTCAGCGTCGGCGGCCTGGTGGGCTCGCTGGGCGCGGCCGCCGCGGCGGCCGTCGGCTGGGGCCTGCCCCGGCACCTGGTCGTCGTGGCGGTGATCGGCGCGGTCGCGATGGCGTGGGTGATCAGGTCCGTGCCGGACACGACCGCGGAGGCGTCCGGCGAGACCGCCGGCACGGCCGAGGGCGACCGCCCGGTCCTCAAGCGACCGCTGCTGTGGCTGCTCGCGACGATCACCCTGTTCTCCGCCATCGCCGAGGGCGCGGCGTCGGACTGGTCGGCGCTGTTCTTCGTCAACGAACGGGGTGTGAGCGAGGCCGCCGCCGCTGCCGCGTACGCCGGGTTCTCCGTCGCCATGGCCACCGCCCGCCTGTTCGGCGAGCCCGCGCAACGCCGGGTCGGCCCGTACCGGCTGCTCGCGGCGGGCGCGGTGGTCGCGGCGGCGGGGTTGGCGCTGGCCGTGCTGGTGGTGTCGCCCGCGGTCGGTTACGTGGGGTTCGCCCTCGTGGGCCTTGGCCTCGCGTTCGCGTTCCCGGTGATCATGGACCTGGCCGGTGACGCGGGCAGGCGCGCCGACGGCACGGGCGGTGAGCGCGAGATCGGCCTGGTCACGACGGTCGCCTACACCGGTTTCCTGCTCGGACCGCCCGTCGTCGGCGGTATCGCGCACGCCAGCAACCTGTCGATCTCGCTGGGTTTCGTGGCGTTCGTGATCGCGCTGATGGTGCCCGCCGTGGCGCTGGCGCGCCGGTCGCGCGCCCGTGAGCTCAGGCGATCGGAAGCCGGTTCAACGCGGCCTTGAGCAGCGGCTGCATCCCGGCCAGCATCTGCTCGGGCACGCCGCCCGCCTGCGCCATCGCCACCAGGACGCTGCGGTTGGCGTTCACCGCCAGGGTCGCGGTGCACGCCATCTCACCGCCGCTCAGCTCGCACAGCGTCCACGTGGAGTGCCCCTCCACGACCACCTCGCGGCCCTTGGACTGCCGCGTCCGCACCTGCTCGTACTTCTGGTAGAGCGCGGCGACCACGGTCCGCCCGGCCTGCGAGCCGTCGTCGAGCACGTACTGGCACGACTCCTGGATCACGTCGTCCTTGCGCGCCGGGTCCTTCTTGTACGGCCCGATGGACTTCAGGTCGGCCGCGGTGAGCAGCGAGCACGGCTCGACGCCGACGACCGTGCGCGGCTTGGCGATCTTGGGGCCGTCCGCGGGTTCGGCCGACGTCGTGGGTGTGACCCCGGCCTGGGGCAACGCGTCCCCGTTGACGGAGTAGCTGCACCCCGCCGACAGGAGCAAGGCGAGGGCCATCACGAGCGCCGTGCGAGAACTGGTCACGTCCGGCAACGGTAGTGGGTGTGATCTGCGCACGTCCGGCGGTTGGTGGTGGTGCGGTCGCGCCGCCTACGCTCGTCACGTGCCCACTGACGCGCCTTCCCGCACCCGGCGGACCGGTCTCATCCCGTTGTTGATCGTCGGCACGACGATAGCCGCGGTGGTCGCGGCGGCGCTGCTCGTCCTCACCGGGGGTGACGCGTCCGGGTTGATCGTGGTGCGCGTGCTGACCGAGGCGGCCGCCGTGGTGACCGTCGGGTCGCTGCTGCTGGCGGCGTTCCTGGTGCCACCGCAGGAGAGCGGCACGCTGGCCGCCGACGGTTACGCCGCCGTGCGCACGGCGGGCTGGGCGGCGTTGGTGTGGACGTTGGGCGCGGTGCTGTCGGTGCCGTTCACGGTGGCCGACGCGTTGGGGCAGCCGGTGACGGCGCTGCTGGAGCCGTCGGTGCTGTTCCAGGTGGCCGGGCTGGTGGAGCAGTCGAAGGCCTGGATGATCACGGCGGTGATCGTGGCGCTGCTGGCGCTGGGCTGCCGGTTGGTGCTGTCGTGGGGCTGGACCGTGCCGCTGTTCTTCCTGTCGGTGTTCGCCCTGATCCCGGTGGCCGTGACGGGGCACTCGTCCGGCGGCGGCTCGCACGACGTGGCCACGAACAGCCTGCTGTACCACCTGATCGGGGCGGCGTTGTGGGTCGGCGGCCTGATCGCGCTGCTGGCGCACGGCCGGCGGGGCGGCGACCACCTCGGGACGGCGACGACGCGGTTCTCCAGGCTGGCGCTGGTCTGCTGGCTCGTGATGGCGGTGTCCGGCGTGGTCAACGCGTGGGTGCGGCTGCCGTTGAGCCAGCTGTTCGGCAGCGAGTACGGCCTGCTGGTGCTCGGCAAGACGCTCGCGCTGGTCGTCCTGGGTGTCGTGGGGTACTTCCAGCGCGAGAAGAGCGTGAAGGAAGTCGTGGCCACGGGCGCCGGGCGTTCGCTGGTGAAGCTCGCGGGCATCGAAGTGCTCTTGATGTTCCTCACCCTCGGCCTGGCCGCCGCGCTGAGCCGGACGCCCCCGCCGATGGAGGGCCGCGCGCTGCCCAGCACCGTGGAGCTGCGCATCGGCTACGACCTGGCCGGCGCGCCGACGTGGTCGCGGCTGCTGTTCGACTGGCGGTTCGACCTGGTCTTCGGCGCGATCTTCATCGCCCTCGGCGTGCTGTACCTGCTCGGGGTGCGGCGGCTGCGCAAGCGCGGTGACGCGTGGCCGGTCGGTCGCACGGTCGCGTGGGTCGCGGGCTGCCTGACCGTGGTGTTCGCCACGTCGTCGGGCGTGGGCCGGTACGCGCCCGCGATGTTCAGCATCCACATGGAAGCGCACATGCTGCTGTCCATGCTGGCGCCGATCCTGCTCGTGCTCGGCGGTCCGGTGACGTTGGCGATGCGGGCGCTGCCGACGGCGGGCAAGGGCAACCCGCCGGGGCCGCGGGAGTGGCTGCTGGCGTTCGTGCACTCGCCGGTGGCGAAGGTGCTGACGAACCCGTTCGTGGCGTTGGCGCTGTTCGTCGGCTCGTTCTACGGCTTGTACTTCTCCGGGCTGTTCGACGCCGCGCTGGACTACCACTGGGCGCACCTGGCGATGAACGCCCACTTCATCCTGGTCGGCTACGTCTTCTACTGGCCGGTGATCGGCATCGACCCGGCGCCGAACCGGCTGCCGCCGCTGGGACGGCTGGGCCTGCTGTTCGCCTCGATCCCGTTCCACGCGTTCTTCGGCATCGTGCTGATGAGCTCGCAGACCGTGATCGGCGACAACTTCTACCGGTCGTTGGGCCTGCCGTGGGTGACGTCGCAGCTGGAGGACCAGCGGCTGGGCGGCGGCATCGCGTGGGCGGCCGGCGAGCTGCCGCTGATCGTGGTGATGGTGGCGTTGCTGGTGCAGTGGGCCAGGTCGGACAGCCGCGACGCCCGCCGGGCGGACCGGCGGGCGGACGCGGACGGTGACGCGGACCTGGCCGCGTACAACGCGATGCTGCGCAAGATGTCGGGGAAGGACTAGTAGTGCTTTGTTAGGTTTCGGCGTGTCGGGGGGGCACCGGGGCGGGCTGGGCGGTTTCATGTCCCGGTGACCCCTGATGAGCTTGCTCATG
>NZ_JBVJVK010000097.1:0-20696 GCF_055603705.1 Actinosynnema sp. NPDC037264
GGGAGGGTGGAAGAACGTGGGGACAGAAGGAGGGGAAAGGAGACGGGGAGGAAACCCCCCCCGGGCCGTGGGGGGGTCCCCCCGGCCCCACCCCACCGGATGGTCATCGACTACTAGTGGACGTAGAACATGGCGCGCACCTCCCTTCCCTGTCAGGGCCGCACGTCGTCGTCCACCACGGCGAAGCGCCCCACGGCCCACGCCATCGCCCGCATCGACTCGCCCAGCGCTCCGAAGTGGACGCTCGACAGGTCGTCGCAGGGCTGGTGGTAGCACGGGTCGTACGTCATCCCCGCCGTGCCGCCGAACACCGCGGCCTCCTCCGGGGTCTTGATGCCGCGCACCCCGCCGAACGCGCCGCCGACCGGCACGCCCACCGCGGCGAACGGCTCCTGGTCGGATCGGATGTCGTTGAGGTCGGCGGTGCGGAACGGCACGTCCCGCACGCGGTACCCCTGCGACAGCACGGCTTCCACCACGCCGGACCCGGGCGGCCCCGGCGGCGAGCCGGTGTCCGGGTGGTCGCTGTCGTCGCCGTCGACGACGAAGTGCACGTAGTTGGGCGACGCGATCAGCTCCCAGTTCAGGTACAGGCTGATCGCGGCCAGCTCCTGCGGCGCGAGGGTGTTCACGTAGTGGATCGAGCCGACGTTGAGCCACTCCTCGGCGCCCCAGAACGCGAAGCGCACCTTGTTGACCACCCGGGCCTGGTGCGGCGCGAGGCGGACCGCGGTCTCCAGCAGCGCCGCGACGCTCGTGCCGTTGTCGTTGACGCCCGGCCCGTCGACCGCGCTGTCGAGGTGCGCGCCTGCCATGACGACGCTGTCCGCCCGGCCGCCGGAGGTCTCGGCGAACACGTTCACCGTGACGTCGTCGTAGGAGTGGCCGCGCAGGTCGAGCGACGCCGTGCCGGGCGTCAACGACCGGGCCGAGCGCTCGCTGATGAACGCCACCGGCAGCGGGGCGCCCGGCACGCGGCGGCGCAGCACGGCGTCCACGACGGGCGACACGTCGTAGAACAGCACCGCCCGCACGCCCGCGGCCCGCGCGGCCACCGCCTTGTCGACCGTCGGGCAGCCACCGGTGGGCGCGACCGCGATCGCGGTGCCGGCGGGGTAGTGCGCGGCCTGGCAGCCGTCACCCGTCGCCGCCGCGAGCGAGCCCGTGACCTGGCCGGACGGGGTGAACTGGCCCATCAGCGCACGGACCCGAGTGCCGTCGGGCGCGGTGAAGACCTCGACGTCGGCCGTGAACCCGGTGTAGGGCACCGGCTGGCTCGTCACGCGGTACCCGGCGCGCCGCAGCACGCGCTCGACGTGCTCCCGCGATCGCTCGAACCCCGGGGTGCCCGCGGCCCGGTTGCCGCCGTGGCGCTTGGCGGCGGCGTCGAACTCGGCGAGCGTGGCCAGCGCGGCCGAGGTGCTCACCGAGCCGGACAGCGCACGCGCCAACCGGTCGTCCCGGGGCTCGGCCGCGGCGGGCACGGCGGCGACCACAATGAACACGAACGCGAACGCGACAATGCGCATGGACCCACCCCTGAAAACAATCGCGGACGTAACGCGAATAGGCGCGAGCGCGACCCGGAAACGCTCCGGGCGACGACTCGACCCACCCGGTCGTCATTCTCCCCTGGTTCGGAGGTTAGCGCCGACGTGGTGGCCGCGCAACCGTCCGAGCTGCGCGATTCACGAGACTGGGGGAATCGCGGAACATTCCTGGCGATCGAGAATTCCGACCGTCGCGAGCGATCTTCGACTTCACAGAACGCGTGAATATGTCAACGAAGGCGCGAATAGCGAAGGTCAAGTCCAGCGCTTTTTCGAGAGCAGCGGAAACTCTCCTGAGCGAACTGCGGACCACCACGGAGAGCGACCTTCCGACGACGAACCGCAGTCACTTGCCAGGGCGCGAGGAGAGTTCTAGAGTTCTAGAAGTGTCAGTTCACGAGGTGGTCAGGGCCGGCGGGATGGGTGCACCCGACGCGGCCGGTCGGTTCGGGAGGTTCGGCGGGCGCTACCTGCCGGAGGCGCTCATACCCGCCGCGAAGGCGGTGGAGGCGGCGTTCCGGGAGGCGTGGTCGGATGCCGCGTTCACGGCGGAGTACCGGCGGCTGCTCGCGACGTACGTGGGTCGACCGACGCCGTTGACGGAGTGCGCGCGGTTGTCCGACGCGTTGGGCGTGCGGGTCCTGCTGAAGCGGGAGGACCTGGCGCACACCGGGTCACACAAGATCAACAACGTGCTCGGCCAGGCGTTGCTGGCCCGCCGGATGGGCAAGCGGAAGCTGATCGCGGAGACCGGGGCCGGGCAGCACGGCGTGGCCACGGCCACCGCCGCCGCGTTGCTGGGACTGGGTTGCACCGTCTACATGGGACACACCGACGTCCGGCGGCAGGCGGTGAACGTCTTCCGGATGGAGCTGCTCGGCGCGGAGGTCGTGCCGGTGACGTCGGCGAACGGTGTCGGGACGTTGAAGGAGGCGACCAACGGCGCGTTGCGCGCCTGGGTGAACGAGACCGAGGACGCGCACTACTGCGTCGGCTCCACGATGGGGCCGCACCCGTACCCGTGGATGGTGCGGGAGTTCCAGCGCGTCATCGGCGACGAGGCACGCGCCCAGTGCGCCGAGCGGCTGCCGAAGGCTTTGCCCGACGTGGTGGTGGCGTGCGTGGGTGGCGGGTCGAACGCGGCGGGGACGTTCGCCGGGTTCGTGGACACCCCGGTCCGGTTGGTGGGCGTGGAGGCGGCGGGCGGCAGCGCGGTCGAGAAGGGCAAGCTCGGCGTGCTGCACGGGTTCATGTCGCACTTCCTGCAGGACGACGACAGCCAGGTGCTCGAAGCGGAGTCGATCTCGGCCGGCCTGGACTACCCGGGCGTCGGGCCGGAGCACGTGCACCTCGCGGAGGCCGGGCGGGCGCACTACACGAGCGTGACCGACGAGCAGGCCCTGCGGGCGTTGAAGCTGGTGACCAGGTCCGAGGGGATCCTCCCGGCGCTGGAATCGGCGCACGCCCTGGCGTGGGTGGTGGACGCGGCCGCGACCGGTGAGCTGGCGGCCGGGTCGACGGTGCTGGTCACGTTGTCCGGCCGTGGCGACAAGGACCTCCAGCAGATCAGGGAGCACCTGCGATGAGCGTGTTGGAACGGCGTCTGCGGGACGCCCGTGAGCCGCTGCTGATCCCGTACGTGATGGCGGGCGTCGTGCCGGACTGGCTCGACCTGGTGCGGGGCGCGGCGGAGGCGGGCGCGGACGCGATCGAGATCGGCCTGCCGTTCTCCGACCCGATGCTCGACGGGCCGACGGTGCAGCGGGCCGCAGCGCTCGCCGCGGGCCGCGGTGGACGGCCCAGGCCGTTGGTGGAGGAGCTGGCCGGGCTCGACCTCGACGTGCCGCTGGTCGTCATGACCTACGCGAACGTGGCGATGACCATGACGCCAGACCGCGGCGTGGGAGGGTTCCTCGACCACCTGGCGTCGGCGGGCGTCCGGGGCGTGATCGTGCCGGACCTGCCGCTGGAGGAGTCGGCGGAGTACCGGGCACGTGCGGCGGAGGCCGGGGTGGCGGCGGTGCTGCTGGCCGCGCCCTCGTGCGACGACGACCGGTGCCGTGAGATCGCGCGGGCGTCGTCCGGGTTCGTGTACTGCATGAGCTCGATGCGGATCACCGGTGAGCGCACCGACCTCGCCACCACGGCACGGGAGACCGCACGGCGGTTGAAGGGGATGACCGACCTGCCCGTGGTGACCGGGTTCGGCATCTCGACGGTCGAGCACGCGGTGGAGGCCTGCGCGGACGCCGACGGTGTCGTGATCGGCTCGGTGCTGATGCGGATGCTCGTCGACGGCGCGCCCGTCGCCGAGGTCGTGGACGAGGTGGCCGCGTTCCGCCGGGCGCTATCCTCCGTCGGAGGTTGAGAGTCGGGGGTTCCCACCGGTGGACGACGGGCGGCGCACGGGCCGCGAGTACGGCACGCGCGTGCCCAAGTACCTGGCGATCTACCGGGTGCTGGCCGACCGGATCGCGGACGGGCGGTACCCGGCGGACGCGCCGCTGCCCGCGCAACGGGAGTTGGGCGAGGAGTTCGACGTCTCGTTGATGACGGTGCGGCAGGCCATCCAGGCGTTGGAGGCGGACGGGCTGCTGGAGACGCGGCACGGTGTCGGCACGTTCGTGCGGCGGCCCGCGTTCGCCTACGGCCTCACCGGGTTGCGGAGCCTGGCGCAGGACCTCGTCGACCAGGGCATCGAGCTGGAGACCGAGGTGCTGGACGCCCGGCTCGTCGTGCCACCCGGTGACGTGGGCGCGCGGTTGGGCGTCGAGGAGGGTCGGGTGCTGGCGGTCGAGAGGCTGCGCAGCACCCGACCCTCCCCCGGCGTGTCCGTCCCGCTGTTGCTCCAGACGTCCTACCTGCCGGCCGGGTCCGTCGACGTGGAGACCCTGCGCCACCAGTCGCTGTACCGGCTCCTCGAGGAGTCGGGGCGGCCGGTGCGGCAGGCCAGCGAGACGATCCAGGCGGTGGCGCTGACGGCCGAGCAGGCCCGGGTGCTCCGGCGCGAGCCCGGTTCGCCGGCCCTGTTGAGCAGCCGGCTCAGCCGGGGCGAGGACGGCACCCCGTTGGTGGACGACCGCGCGTTGCTCGTCGGCGACACCGTGATCACCGCGGAACGCGCGGCGGGCGGGACGAACCTCGCCTACGGACACCGCTGACGACGATCGCGCCGGCGGCCAGGACCGCGCTGACCCACGGCGCCGCGCGGTAGTCGGCGGCGGTCCGGGTCGCGACGGCGGCCGACAGCGGACCCAGGAACGCGCCGACGTTCAACGCGACGGTGGCGAACGCTCCGCTGAGCGAGGGCGCGTCGGACGCGACCCGCATCACGCGCCCGACCAGCGCCGATCCGACGCCGAACGACAACGCGCCCTGCACCACCGCCAAGGCGTGCAGCGCCGCCGGGTGGGCGCCGGTCACGGCCAGCGCCGCCCACCCGACCGGCAGGGCGCACAACGCCGGCCAGAGCCGCACGTCACCGAGCCGGCCGGCCACCGTCACCCCGGTGAACGCGCCGACGCCGAACGCCGCCAGCAGCACGGGGACCGCGCCGGCAGGCAGGCCGGCGACGTCGGTGGCGATGACGGCGAGGTACGCGAAGGTCGCGAACGTGGCCCCGTTGACGAGCACCGCGAGCACCAGTGCGCGCTGCAACCGCCGTGACCTCAACGCCCCGGCTTCCTCCCGCACCGACACGTCACGACGATCGGCCGCATCGGCGGGCGCGGACCGGAACACGAACGCCAACGCGGGCAGGCACAGCGCGGCGACCGCCCAGAACGCCGAGCGCCACCCGGCCCAGTCGCCCAGCAGGGCGCCCGCCGGCACGCCCGCCACGCACGACAACGTGATGCCCGACAACAGGACGGCGGTCGCCCGGCCGTGCTCGGTCGGGCGCACGAGCGCGGTCGCGACGGACATCGCGACGGCGAGGAACCCGGCGTTCACGATCGCGGCGACGATCCGGGTTCCGAAGAGGACGGCGAAGTCCGTCGTGACCGCGCCGAGCACGTGCACGACGACGAACGCGGCCAGGAAACCCGCCAGCGCGCGACGACGTGGCCACCGCGCGCTCAGCGCGGCCATCACCGGCGCGCCGATGATCATCCCGATGGCGTAGGCGGAGGTGAGGCTCGCCGCCGCGCCCACCGGGACGGACAGGTCGGCGGCGATGCCCGGGACGAGGCCGGACAGCATGAATTCCGAGGTGCCTTGCGCGAACACGGCAAGGCCGAGGACGTAGACGAACACAGGCAAGGGGATCGACTCCGAGGTCGGCGTGCGCGGTCAGGTGCGTGCGCGTGCCGACCGCCGACGGGCGATCGCGATCAGGACCGGTCGTTCACCGGTCGGACGGCTCGCCGCCGGCGATCGGCGGCTCCGCTCTGTCCGACTCGGGGCTGGTCACCCCGAGCACACTAGTCACGGCGCCGCCGCGTCCTCAACGTCATTTCGCCCACGGCGCGCGGCCAGCCAGACCTCGGCGTGAGCGACGGCGTCCGCCAGCGGGAACAGCCTGGTGACGCCGCCGCCCACCCGGCCGAGCCCGACCGGGTGGGCGGCGGCGAAGGCCGCGCCCAGCTCCGCGAAGTCGCCGTCGTCGAGGACGACGTCGCGCACGGTCGTCCAGGAGCGGCCGTGCGGGGTGCTGATCGCGATCGAGTTGTCGGCCTCCGGCGGTGTCGGCAGCCGGTACTCGGCCAGGTGGAAGGCCGTGCAGGAGTCGAAGCCGACGCCCAGGAGCAGGACCCGCGCGTCCATCGCCTCCAACCGCGCGAGCGGGCTGCGTTCGCCGAGCCGGCTGTCGAGGGCGTGCTCGGCCACGACCTCGGCCGCCCGGGCACCGATGGCGGCGAACGAGGTCTGCGGGTGGGCGCTGCGGACCGCTCCCGGCCGGTTCCGCACGGCCTCGGGGATCACGCCGACGCCCGTCGAGGGTGTCGTGCGCGGGTCGTAGGGCGGCATCGACGCCCGGATCTCGGGCCACCACGACTCGGGCACGGGCGGGTTCCGCCAGCCGGCCGGGTCGGAGTTGTCGGCGGACTGCGCGGGCGTCACCAGCGTCCCGGCCTCGCCGAGCACGTCGAGCAGCGCCGACACCACGGTGGTGGCACCGCCGCAGACCCAGCCGAGGGAACTCAGCGAGGAGTGCACGAGGACGGTGTCACCCCGGCGCAGGCCGGCCGCCCGGAGCTGGGTGCCGATCGACTCCCGCGTGCACAGCGGGCCGGTGGGTGGCTTCGACATCGCCGCAGGATAAGGATGATCGACTGGTCAGGTCACCTCATTTCGACCCACCTCGGTCAGCCAGGCGCGCCGGGCGGCGGCCCGGGTGAACTCGCGGACGTGCAGGCCGGCGCGCAACCAGGCCATCGGGAAGTCGTCGCCCCCGTCGCGGACCACCCGGCCGAACGCGTCCCGGCCGCGGTCGCGCGAGGCGTCGGCCAGGCCGGCCAGCAGATCGGCGGTGGTGGTGAGGCCGTTGCGGGTCAGGGCGGTCACCTCGCGCCCGGCCGAGGCGACGGCCGCCACGGCACGTCCACCGAGCGCGATGCGGTGCAGCACGTTCTCCAGCGGGCGCGCGGGACGCGGCACGCGTTCGGCGGGCTCCGGCCGTGCCGGGAGTTCGCGGGTGCCGTCGCCGGCGACGTGGGAGCGCTGGAGCCGGTCCAGGCCGAGGTCGACGTGGTGGCGCAGGTCCGGGGGCAGGTCGAGGTCCCCGGTGACGGCCAGCGCGACGGCCCTGCCGGGGCGGTCGGGCAGCAGGCGTGCCACGGCGCGGAGCCGGAGACCGGGCGCGTTCGCGAGGACCCGCAGGTTCTCGCGCGCCCGGTCGCCGTCTCCGACGAGGTCGACGTGGGCCTCGTCGGTGCCCAGCCGCAGCGCGTCGCCGGCCGCGCCGAGCACGGTTCCGGCCACGAACAGCAGGTCCGCGCCGGCCGGTCGGTGGGACTCGGGTCTGGCGTGGGCCTGGAACCCGCGGGTCACCTGGTCCGGCAGCGGTTGCGCCCACAGGCCGGCCAACGGCGGCTCGTCCCAGGACGCGGCGGACGCGGCCACCGCGCGGACGGCCTTGCCCGCGCCGAGCCGGTGGTCGGCCGACGCCGTGCCGCCGGAGAGCAGCAGGCCCGCACGGCCCAGTTGGCGCTGGCTGAGGCCGGACTCACCGATCGCCACCGGTCCGCTCGCGGCGGCGGCGACCCGTTCCGCGCCGCCCGGCATGATCGCCGGCACGGTCCACAGCACGCCGCCGCCGTCCACCAGGTGCGTGACCACCCCGGCGTAGCCGGAGGCGGCGACGACCACCTCGGTGCACAGGCCGTACAGGCGCAGGGAGCCGATCGGGCGGTACTCGCGCCGGGCGGTGCCGCGCAGCTCGGCCGCGTGGCCGGTGCCCGTGCGCAGGTCGTGGCAGAGCAGCATCAGCTCGACCAGTTCGGCGGTCAGCGCCTCGCGGTCGAACGACGAGTCGCCGGCGCGTGCGGCGGCCAGCGCGGAGGCGATGCGCAGGCCGTTCGCGGCGGCGCGGTGCAGGCCCGCGACGCGGGCGACGTGGACGGCGCGCAGCAGTTCGGCGCGGACCACGGCACCGCTGCCCGTGGCCCCGGCGCGGAGCACCGTCCCGCACGCCGCCCAGAGCGCGCTCGCCGCCGCACGTTCGTCGTCGGACGTCGTGTCGGGAACGGGCTCGTCGGGGACCTCGGCCGGCACCTGGACGCCTTCCGCGACCTCGGCCGGCTCGTCGACGCCCGCGGCGACCTCGGCCGCGGCCACGGCGACGCCCCGGTGCAGGCACTTCGGCGCGAGCAGGCAGCTGCACACCAGGTCGTCGGCCGTCGTGAGGACGCCTTGGCGCAACGTCCAGGTGAGCGCGGTCTCGGCGTCCAGCTCGGCACGGGCCGTGTCGGCGTCCGCGGTCACCGTCCACTCGGCCACGCGCCCGAGCGACGCGTCGACCCGCTTGCGCAGGCGGGGCGGCAGGGCGTCGAGCACGTCGGCCACCACCGCCGGGAACACCGGGGGCACGCTCATCCGCGCACCTTCTCCCCCACCCAGCGGGCCAGCTCACGCGGGCTGAGCGCGGCGACCGGCATGCCCGCCGCGACCAGCGCGCCCGCCACCGACGTGGAGTAGCGGGCGACGCCGCGGTCGTCGAGGCTCGCGCAGCCGAGCACCGTCACCCCCGAGGTGACCAGCTCCCGGACCTGCGCGACGAGCGGCCCGACCGGACCGCCCTCCTCGAAATCGCTGACCAGTACCACCATCGTCCTCTCCGGCACGGTCACGAGGGAACGGGCGTGGCGCAACGCGCCCGCGATGTGCGTGCCACCGCCCACCCGCACCTCCAGCAGCAACGACAACGGGTCGGCCACCCGGTCGGTCAGGTCGACGACCTCGGTGGAGAACGCCAGGAAGTGCGTCGACAGCGCGGACACCCCGGCGAAGACGGAGGCGGTCAGCGCCGACCACACCGTGGAGGCCTCCATCGAGCCGGACACGTCCACCACCAGCACCAGCCGCCAGTCGTTCGCCTTGCGCCCGCGGGTGCGGAACACCGGGTGTTCCGGCACGACCACCACGCGGCCGTCGGCCCCGCGGCGCGCGGTCGCGAGGTTGGCGCGCAGGGTGCGCGGCAGGTCCAGCCGGCCTCCGGGCCGACGGGTCGGCGTCGGCAGCTGGATCCCGGTCAACGCGGGCCGCACGCGGTTTGCGAGTTGCTCGGTCAGCTCGCGCACGAGCCTTGCCACCAACGGCCGCAGCCGCGCCAGCGCCGACTCCGACAACCCGCCCGCCAACGACAGCACGTTGCGCAGCAGGTCGACCGACGGCCGCACGGAGCCGGGGTCGATCTCCAGCGCCGCTTCCAACCGCCCACCTTCCGCCGCCGCCGCCAGGACTTCTTCGCGGACGTGCTCGCCGAACAGGTCGCGCAACTCCTCCGACCACTCGCGCACGTCGGGGAACGGGCTGGCGCGGTCGGCGCCGAGTTCGCCGCGCGCCGCCCCCTCGCCCCGGTCACGCCCGTACAGCTCGTCCAACGCGGCCGCGTACCTGCCCGCACCCGCCGGCCGTTCGCCGTTCGACCCGAGCACCAACCGCCACCGGACCCCGGCGGGCAACTCGCCGGCGTGGGACAGCTCAGCCGACGCCCCGCCGCTTGTCACTGCGGTCGCCAATTCACCGCCGGCCACCTTGCTCGCCGAAGCACCGCCGGACACCTCGGGGGTCGACTCAGCCAGGCCGGCCGCGCCGATCGGGGACCCGGGCGCACCGGCCGCACGGCCGCCACCACCCGCCGGCGTTCCAGTCCCGGCTGCCGAGTCGACCGCTCCGCCCGCCGAGGCGTGGGCCGGTCGACCCCGGTCGGGCAGCAAACCGTGCGCCCGCAAGGCGTCCACGGCCGCGTGCTCGGCGTCCAACCACACCGCCAGCAGTTCCGGATCAGGCGCGCCGACCGCGTCGACCCGTTCACCGGTCCGCTCCTCCACCACCGCCAGCACCCGGGCCCGCGCGGCCGGCCCGACCGACGTGAACGCCCCTCGCAGGGCGGGCAGCCGGTCGAGGAAGTCCCGGTCCCCCAACCCCTCCACCCGGTCCAGCAACGGCGACAGCGCGTCCGGCGTCTCCAACAACGGCCCGGCCGCCGCGAGCACCCCGGTGAGCCCCAGCCGCAGCACACCCCTGCGCTCCGGCGTGCTCGCACCGTCCACCCAGGACGCGACCCGCTCACCCAACACCGACGCGGGCACCAGACCGAGCAGGACCCGGGCCGCACCGGCCGCACCGGCGATCAGCGGCGTCGCCGAGTCGGCCAACGCCCGCAGGCACGCTTCGAGCCGCAGCCCGTGCACCCCCGGCCGCTGACCCAGCTCCACCAACGCCCGCGCGTCGGCGACGTCCTCCGACCCGGCGAGCCCTTCGAGCTGGGCCACGGCCGCCGTCTCCAGTTCCAGCGCCAGCAACGGGTGCGCGTCCAGGACGTCGCCGGGCGTCCCGGGCACGTGACCGGCGCGCAACCGGTCGAGCAGGTCCAGCCCCGCCAACAGCTCCCGCAACGTCGCCGACGACGGCAGCACGGTCGCCGCGTCGGCCAGCAGGGTGTCGACCATCCCGGGCAACCCGCACAGCGCCGCGTCGAGGAGGTCGCCCAACACGGCGGCAGGTGTGTGCCCGCCGCGTTGTTCGCGTTCGGCGCGACGGGCCCGCAACCGCCCGAACGCGGCCAACTCCAACGTCGCGCCCCACAACCCGGCCACCGGCAACGTCGCCGCGGTCGCCGGGGTCCACGCCACCGTCCACCGGGTGGTCAGGGCTTCACCGCCGCCGACGCCGGTGGTCTCGGTCTCCTCGCCGTAGGTCACGCCGAGCACGGCCAGCCGCCGCAACGCCACCTCGCGCCGCGCGTCCAGGTCCGACCTCAACGGGTCCAGCCGCAACGACACCGCCTCGCGCGAGTCCGGACCGGGCAGCCGCAGCGACGCGACCAGCGCCTCCACGGCCGGCGCCAGACCCGACCGGGGCGTGCCGGGCGCGAGCACCCCGGTCCGGTGCCCCACCAGCACGTCACCGGCGGCCCGGGCCACGACTCGTCCCCGCCCCAGCGGCTCGGCGTGGGTCAGCACGGTCTGCACCGCCTCCACCAGCTCACCGCGACCGGGCGCGGGCAGGCCGCGCAGCCGGGCCAGGTCGACCGCCAGCCGCAACGCCTCGCGCGCCTCGGCGGGACCGGCCGGGTGGTCGAGCTCCCGCACCCGCGCGCAGATCCGCACGATCAGCGACGCGGCGGCGGCCTCCACCGCCTCCGGATCACCCGCCGCCTCCAGCACGGCCTGCTGCCACTCGGGATCGCGAATGCCCGCGGGGTAGCCCGAACGCTCGTCCAGCAACGCGAACCCGTACGGCACCAACGACGTGACCACGTCGCCGGCGACCGGGACCGAGGTGTCCACCGGCCCGTCCAGCAACGCCGCCGCGTGGAACGACCCGATCACCGCCGCGCACCGCCGTCCGTCCACGCCTTGCACGGCCCGCCGCATCCACGCCTCCCGGCGCAGGTCGTACGGGTCCACGCCGGTGGCCGCCGCGTCCTCGCGCAACGCCCAGCCGACCAGCAACGCCGCCCGCCGCACCGCCTCCGGCGTCTGGCCGGGCGCGGCGGCCTCCACCAGCCGGTCCCACAGGTCGTCGCCGTCACGGCCGGTCGTCGCACCGCGCAACGCATCGGTCAGCGGTGACGCGCCACGCTCCTGCGGCCGGTGCCCGTCACCGCGCAGGGCGAGCGGCAGGTCGCACGGCCGGACCTCCACGCCGTTGCGGTGCGCCCAGCGGATCGCGGCCAGCTCCGGGGAGAAGTCCGCGAACGGGTAGAACGCCAGGCCGCCGTCCGGCGAGGCGCCGGACAGCGCGACCGGCGCGACGAGGTCGGGATCGGCCAGGTGCGGCAGCCACTCCCCCAGCTCCTCCGGCAGCTCGACCAGCAGCACCTCGGGCGCGAACGCCTCCAGCAGGACGGGCACCACCGCCGCCAACGCGGGCGAGTGGTGCCGCACCCCGATCAGGTAAGGGTGCCGGTGGTCGGCCAGCTCACGCATCGAGGACGTCACGGAGCTCCCACAGCCGTCGCCACGTGCGCGCGCCGGACTCGGCCCGCCGCCGCACCGCGCCGTCCCAGTAGCCGAGCAGCCGGGCCGCGTCGCTCGGGTCGTCCTTGCGGACCACACCGAGCAGGTGGCCGGGCAGCAACGACAGCGGATCGCGGTCGCCGGGGAAGTACGCGCCGGCCAGCCCCAACGACGTGGCGACCGACACCGCCTCCGCCGTGCTCATCACCGTGGACGGCCGCTCGACCGCCCAACCCTCCTCCGACACGCCGTTGCGCAGGTCGCGGAACGCGGTGACCAGCACCTCCAGCACCACGTCGTCCACGGCGAACGGCGCGCTCACCCGTTCCAGCGCGGCCGTGGCCTGACGGCGCACCAGCGCCGTCTCGGCCGAGAGGTCGCCGATGGGCCCGACGTTCTCGAAGTTGAACCGCCGCTTCAACGCCGCCGACATCTCCGACACGCCGCGGTCGCGGAGGTTCGCCGTGGCGATCACCGTGAAGCCGGGCGCGGCGTGCACGGTCGCGCCGTCCGTGCCGGACAGCTCGGGCACCGCGATGCGCCGGTCGGACAGGATCGACACCAGCGCGTCCTGCACCTCCGGCAGGCACCGGGTGACTTCTTCGACGCGCACCACGCCACCGCCGCGCATCGCGGCGAGCACCGGTGACGGCACCAGCGCGCGAGGGCTCGGCCCTTCGGCGAGCAGCAGCGCGTAGTTCCAGCCGTAGCGCAACTGGTCCTCGGTGGTACCCGCGGTGCCCTGCACGACGAGCTGGCTGCTGCCGGACACGGCGGCGGCCAGCAGTTCGGACAGCATCGACTTGGCCGTGCCGGGTTCGCCGACCAGCAGCAGGCCGCGCTCGCCCGCCAGCGTCACCACGGCCCGTTCGACCAGCGCCCGTTCGCCGACGAACTTGGTGCCGATGACCAGCCGGTTCGGCACGCCGTCCACCGACACGCCCTTGGGCAGCGCCAGTGGGTCGCCGCTGCCCATCACGAACGTCACGACGGCGCGCGGGGTGAGCCGCCACCCCGGCGGACGGGGTCCGCTGTCGTAGGCCGCGAGGAACGCCAACTCCTCGCGGAAGGCGTCCTCGGCGGGTTCGACCTGCCTGGGTGCGGTCACCTGCGTCCTCCGGTCTTGAGCTCTTCGTAGGCGGGTGCGTCGCCGTCGAGCACCCGTTGCCAGGCGCGGGCGAACAGGTCGGCGACGGGTTCCAGCGGCACGATGACGCCGGGTTGACCCGGGGCGTACTCGAACATCGGCGTCTTCCACCGCTCCAGCGGCAGGTGCGGCGCGGCCAGGGCCAGCCACCCGCCGGGCAGGAACAGCGAACGCCCGGCCCTGGCCCGCTTCGCGGTGAGCACCAGGTCGGTCTCGGCGAGCGCGGCGCGCGCCTTGCGCAGCCGGGCGGGTTTCCAGCCGGTCCACCGGGCCACGTTCGCGTCGGTCGGGTCGGGCAGGGCGAGCAGTTGCAGGTACAGCGCCGCCGCGTCCTCGGTCAGCCCGAACCGCGTGGCGACCTCCGCCACCAGCGCGGGCACGGACACCATCGGGTCCTGGTGGTAGGCGGCCGGGTCGACGCCCTCGGGCGTCGGGACCGCGCACAGGGCGGTGAGCCGGTCGTCGGCCAGCCGGTCCAGCACCCGCAGCGCGTCCTGCCCGCCGGCCAGTTCCGCGACCGCGACGAACAGGTCCCGCTCGGCCGGTCCGACGAGACCGGGCCTGGCCGCGAGCCGGCAGTACTCCTCGCCCGCGGGTACCAGCTCCAGCCAGCCCTGGTACTGGTAGAGGCCCGCCTCGGTGGGCACGTCGACGCCGAGCAACGCGCACAGCCGGTCCAGCGAGACCCACCGGCCGAGATCGATGGCGAAGCCCTGGTGCGCGACCCGCTGCCGGGCCAGCGCCAACGCCTCCGGCAGCCGGGCGCGCAGCGGCGAGCCGGCCGGGAGCCGGTGCGCCAGCCACGCCAGCACCTGCGGCACCGACCACAGCGCCGCGCGGTCGAACCCCTCCGGCCGGCGGGCCTCCAGCCCGTCACCGGTGAACGTCAGCTCGGCGTCCACGGTGAGCCACGTCGTGAGGTCCGGGTTGACCACGCCGGCCACGTACTCGCCGACGTCCCGCAGGTTCAGCAGCTTCGCCGCGTCGACGAGCACGTCGTCGGGCACCGGCGTCCGCCGCCCGTGCGCGGCGGTCCACACCTCGGCGACCGCGGCCACGTCCGGGCCGCTCGTCCACAGGTCGGCCGGGTCGGCGGGCACGGCGGCGGCGACCAGTTCGAGCCGCAGGCCGTCGTGCAGCCGGTGGAACCGGTCCTTGGCCACCTTCGCGGCGCCCGTGGACAGGTTGAGCAGGCGTCGCTCGGCGGTGGACAGGAAGTTCGCGTCCCACCGGCCGACGCCGGGCAGCCCGGCCAGCAGGTACGTCGCCTCGGCCGTGCCCAGGCCGGTGAGCTCCATCAGCGCGGGCACCGCCTCGGGGAACCACGGCGCGGGACCGCGCTCGGCGAGCACGTCGAGGAACCGGGCCACCCGCTCGGGCCCGAACGACGTGTGCACCTCCGCGGCCGACTCGACGTGCCAGTCCTTCGGCAGGTCGAACGCACCGGGCGTGCGGCTGAACTGCAGGCCGTCGAACCGGCTGCCCGGACCGTTGCGCCACTGGGTCTCGAACAGGGCGATGAACCCGTCGCGCACCGGCACGACCCGGTCCTTCACCGCGGCCTGGCCCTTGTCCACGACCACGCCGAGGGTCCGCCAGTGCCCGGCGCCGTCGGCCAGGCCGGCGTCCGCGACGCACCGCAGCACGAGCGCCAGCGCGGCCCGCTGGTCGTCCGGGGTGAGCGGTGACGCGGCGCGGTGCGCCAGCGCGGCCAGGTGCGGCAGGGCGTCGAACCAGCGGGCCGCGTTCGACACCGGCAGGGCGCGTGCCTCGGGCCGCGCGACCGCCTCGGCGAGCGCGGCGGTCAACGCGGGCAGCCCGGTCGGCACCAGGCCGCGCGAGTTGTAGGAGCGGTAGCCGCCGAACCAGTGGAGCGCGGCGTTGACCTCGTCCTCGGACACGACGGGCCCGGTGGGCGCGAGGACCGGGTCGACCGCGCGGGCCGCCTCGGCGATCTCGCCGTAGCGCCGGTAGGAGCGCTCCACCTCGGCCGCGCCGCGGACCAGGTCGACCACGCCGGAGATCAGCGCGGGGTGCGTGAGGCCGGGCAGCTCGGCGGCGACGACACCGGCGAGCCCGCCGCGTTCGCCCTCGACCAGCGCCGTCAGCCGCTCGCGGACCGTGCGCCTGTCCGGCCCTTCCTCGCGCGCGGCGGCGAGCATCCGGTCCACGGCTTCCCTGCTCACGCCGCGCAGCGCGGCGGAACCGGCCTCGTCGCGCGGCCGCAGCAGGTGCCACCAGTCCAACGGCGGCACGAATGGCGTGCCGGTCGCGTACACCGGGTGCTGCGCGGCTTCCGACACCGTCGCCAGCCTGACGCCCTCGGCGTCGAGCACCGCCATGGCCTGGTTGCCCGTCGCCAACGTGAGCTCCGCGCCGCCGGGCAACCTCAGCACGCCCTTCGGGCGGGCGCCGCCGACCACCCGGACGCGGCGGCCGTCCACGCCCTCGCCGACGTACGAACCGTCCGCCTCGCGGCGCACGCGCCACCCGTGCAGGCCGTCGGCCGCGCCGAGCGGGCTGCCCTCCGTCGCGGGGACGGCGGGCCTCAAGTCGCACTCGGCGAGTTCGAGCGACGTGCCGTCGGCGGCGAAGTCCTCGATGAACCGGGGCATGCTCGCCCGACCGCGCTGGCCGGTGGCCGGGTCGACCTCGAACCAGCGCCACCCGCGGTCGTAGTAGGAGCCGGTCCACAGGGTGGTGCCGTCGCCGTGCGCCTCCGACAGCGTCGACACGACCGTGTCGCCGGGGTGCGCGACCCGCCCACCGGCGAACCGGCCGCCGCCGGGCAGCGCGATGGACGCCCTGGCCGGGTCGTTGCGGTGGTAGCTCCGGCCCTCGCCCATCGCGAAGACGTGGTCCGGCGCGTCGCTCCAGTACGCCAGCTCGCCGTCCGGGCCCTGCCAGCGCACGAGCAGCACGCCGTCGAACCACGACGCGGCCGGCGCGAACCCCCAGCGGTGCCGGGCGTCGGCCGGGATGCGGGAGACGTGCTCGGCGAGCACGCCCTCCGGGCCGACCACGACGAAGGTCTCGCCGCGGCGCAGCACGAGCGCGGGCCACCCCTCGCCGCACACCACCACGCCGTTGTCCTTGGGCATCCCGGCCGCGGCCAGGCGCGCGACGGCCTCCTCCAGGGCGGGCCACCCCAGCTCGTCCAGCACGCCTCCGCGCAACGTCCGGTGCAGGGCGGCGGCCACGTCGGTGCAGGCGAGCGACTCGGCCGCCTCGGGCACGTCCACGTACGCCTCGGGCAGCCGCACGACGGCCAGCGTGTCGAGGTGGGCGCGGAGGTCGGGCAGGCCGGTGACGGCGACGCGCTCGACCCGCCCGCTGATCCACGCGGCCAGCGCGCTGCGCAGACCAGGCACCGCCATCGCGGCCGTGAGCACGTCCAGGGCGACGACGTCCGAGCGGACGTGCGATCGGGCGTGTGCGACGAGCCCGTGGCCGAGCGCGCCGCCGAACCGCTCGGACGCGGCCAGCGCGGCGAGGTCGCGGCGGCCGGGCTCGTCGTCGGCCAGCCACCCGGTGACGTCCAGCTGCACGTCGGTCTGGCTGCCGGGTGCGATCGGGACGTCGTGCGACACCAGCAGGTCCAGCACGTCGAGGTCGCCCTGGCGGTAGTACCGCAGCGCGCGGACCGGCACGCCGTCGGCCACGAGCCGGCCCGCCATCGCCTCGAGGAGCTCCAGCAGCTTCACCGACCGCCCGGTGGCGCGCCACCCCGACGAGCGGACCGCCAGGACCGACGACAGCCACTCGGCCGGATTCGCCTCGACCTCGTCCGGTCCGATCAGCGCGCGGGTCGCGCCGCAGGAGGTCAGGATGTCCAGCCACAGGTCGAGCACGGTCGCGGAGTCGGGCACGAACGACAGCAGCCGGCCGCGCACCTCCGCGTCGTCCGTGGCCAACGCCACCAGCGAGGCCCGGTAGGACTTCCAGAACGCGCCGCCCGCGCGGCTGATCGCGGAACCGTCCAGGATCGCGCGCAGCAGCCGCTGGTCCTCGGCGACGAGGTCGCGCTTGGCGGCCTTGGCCAGCCGCCGCAGGTCCTCCGGCATCCCCGTGTACGGCGGCAGGCCGCCCCGCGTGCGCTCCACGCACAGCGTGAAGAACAGCTCGTAGGCCGCGTCCGGGTCGTGCTTGCGGGCCAGGCCCTTGGCGTGCGCGGACAACGCCTTGGCGGTCAACGCGCCGGCGAACGCGAACTCCAGGAACACCTCGCGCGTGCGCTCGGGGTCGACCGCCAGGTCGTGCACCTCCTCCGCCTCGCGGGCCTTGCCGAACATGCTCGCCGCGTAGCTGGTGTTGCCGTGCTGGAGGAAGATCCGCCCGGCCTGCTCGTAGAACGTGGGCAGGAAGTGCGGCGCCGACCGGCCGAGCATGGCGCCCAGCGCGGTGAACCCGTCCTTCGCCGCGCCGGCGCGCGACTTGGCCGTGCGGGCCAGCCGTTCGACGTCCTTGACCAGGTTGAGCGCGTGGTGGCCGTTGGCCGGGTCGTGCACCAGGGCCCAGGCGGGGAAGCCGAGCGCGACGCGCTTGCCGGTGCCGACGTCGGCGACCCGGGCGGGCGCGTCGAACCCGAGGTACTCGCAGGTCAGGTCTTCGGCGCGGCCGAGGACGGCGGGCACCAGCCGCACCACGACGCGGCCGTCGAGGCCTTCGTGGGCGTAGTGGCGGGCGGTGATGGTGTCGCGGTCCTCGCCGACGTCGTCGGTGCCGGGCAGCACCGCGCCGGCCGAGATCAGGGCCTTCGGGCTCAGGGCGCTCACTGGGCCACCACCGCTTCCTCCACGACGCGACCGGCGTGGATCGCCGCCGCCATGCGCATCCCCTCGGACCACGCGACCGGTCCGACGTCGGCGAGCGGCAGGGTGGTTCCGTCCTCCAGCGCCCAGTGCAGCTCGCCGGTCCACGTCTCGCCCTCGGGGTAGTCCGAGCCGAGCCAGTAGCGGGCCTCCACGACCCGGCCGTCCTCGAACGCGGAGTAGACCGCGTCGCCGCCGCGCACCGGGTAGCCGAGCGTGCGGCACCGGCCCAGCGCGTGGTTGAGCTGCTCGAACCGGCCGCCGGAGAAGTCGTCGACCGACGTCTTGCCCGCCAACCCGGCCGGTCGGGCGTGCGTCTGCCGGAACAGCTGCTGCACCTGCTGCTCGACGCCGAGTTCCGCGCCGAACTCGCGCAGCTCCTCCAAGTCCTCCAGCAGCACCGGGTGCGGTATGCCCACCACCTCGGGCTTCAGCCGTCGCGTGTCGCCGTCGAGGGTGACCACGCCGAGCCCGCGCTCGGGGTCGGCGTCGCGCAGGAACCCGGTCTCCGGGCCGCTGCCGTCGTCGGCCGTGACCACGAGGTCGCGCAACGCCTCGGCCCACGCGGCGTCGGCCCAGACCTCGGCGATCAGCGCCGCCGGCACCGGCAGCGAGCGCACCATCCATCCGTCCACGGTGGACAGGCACTCGGCGCGGTGCCGGGACAGCCACTCGGCGAGCTGGCGCAGCTGGACGACCCTCGGGTCGTCCTTGAGCGAGGCGGGCACCGAGGACAGCAGCTTGCCCTTGCCGTTGCGGCACTGGACGCGTCCGTTCTCCCCCAGCCGCACCTGGTACCCGGACGCGTGCCCTTCTTCGGATTGGGCATCGAGCCAGCCCACGGTTCCTCCTGCGAGTCGTTCACGACGGTGTGGCGCGGAGGTTAGCGAGGGGGTCCGACAAAACGATCAGTTCGGTCGGTTCGTCGCCTCGTCGTGACCGGGAGCGGTGGCTGCACGAACGGGCGGCTTTACCTCAAGTCTTGCCCAAATCAGGTGCGAGTGTGACCGGCGTCTCCCTAACCTCTCCCTCATGAGACTGCTGCTGTGGATCGCGCTCACGTGCGCGCTGGCGGTCGAGGGGGCCATGGTCCTCCCGCTGCTGGCGGGCGTGGCGATCGTCGGTTGCGCCGAAGTGCGGCGCCGATCGCCACGGCCGCGCGCACGGGTCCGCCATGACCTTCTCGCCCGGTGACCGGAACGGTCGCGACCGAGGTGGACGGGTGACCCGGTGCGCCTGGGTGGCGCCCGCCACTCGACCCGCCCGCTGACGGATCACCCCGCCGATCCGGTCAGCAGGCCTTGCGCAGGACGGCGCCGGACGTGCCGGCCAGCGAGACCTCGGTGACCGACGTGCCGCGTTCGGTGACGTGCCCGCCGTCCAAAGGCACCGTGACGGAGCGGCTGTCGGTGCTGTTGGCGTTGACCACGACCGTGCCGCACGTGAAGTCGCGGACGAAGACGTTCGTGCCGACGGACTGGTAGGGCCCGGACGGCGTGCCGAGGTCCCAGTCGTACTCGACGCGCCACGGCGAGGCGTCGCCGTAGCCGTCGGTCTGGTCGATGCTCGCGATCGCGGCCAGGTCGCCGGCCGCCATGAGGTAGCTGGCCAGGGCGAACCGGTACGCCCGGTCCGCGCCCTCGGTGTGGTGCGGCTGCACCCAGGTGATCTTGCCGCGGGCCTCGTTCGAGGCGATCTCGGCGACCTGCCTGCTCCACCCCTCGGGGTACTCCGAGAGCAGGTTGGTGTCGCCGAACGCCAGCCACCACTCGTCGAAACCGCCGTCGAGGTGCTCGGTGTAGGCGTCCCAGGCGCCCGCGTGCAGCCGGGCGTTGGACAGGTTCGCGACCGTCTTCAACCCGGCGGCGACGAAGTCGTCACGGGTGTTCGCCAACATCGACTTGTACGCGTCCTGCAACGCCGCGTCGGTCGGGTACTTCGCCGGGCACACGCCGTCGTGGTAGGCGTCGCAGGGGAACAACGCGTTGTCCATGAACACGCCGTCGAATCCGGACGCGGTGCTGCTATTGATCACATTCGTCGCCCACGCGTCTTGATAGGCGGTGTTGCCGACATCCATCTGCCAGTGGCCGGAATAGCCGCTGTACTCGAACCGGCGACCGCCCGGGTCGAGCAGGAACCACTCGGGGTGGTCCTTTTCCGCCTGGCAATACCCGACGCCCGTCGGCAACTGCGCGTCGTCCACCCCGTCACGGCACGCGTACGAGCGCGTCGACGACAAGTCCTTGTAGACGAACACCTGGACGGCCGGGTTCGCCGCCTTCAGCTTGGGGATCAGCGCGCCTTCCCAGGCGTTCAGCACGATGTAGGCGCGTCGGCGCGCCTCGGTGGCCAGCACCTCGTCGGAGACGGGCGTGGAGTTCATGTGCAGCCAGAAGGACTGCACGGTGCCACCTCCGCCCGCGACCGGCTGCTCGGGGGGGGGGGGGGGGGGGGGGGGGGAGGAGAAGGGGAGGGGGGGGGGGGGGGGGTGTTCTTGGGCGTTTTGGGCGACCGAACGACCACGCCCGTTCACCCTCCCAACAAAGAACAACAACCTCCC
>NZ_JBVJVK010000098.1:0-19109 GCF_055603705.1 Actinosynnema sp. NPDC037264
GAAGCTCCTCAAACGCCCCCACCACGTCACGAAGCGCCATGCCGGCCCGCCC
Organism: Actinosynnema sp. NPDC037264; assembly: GCF_055603705.1. Lineage (NCBI taxonomy): Bacteria > Bacillati > Actinomycetota > Actinomycetes > Pseudonocardiales > Pseudonocardiaceae > Actinosynnema > Actinosynnema sp. NPDC037264. Next base: position 53 of record NZ_JBVJVK010000098.1, read on the forward strand.
CACCTGCACATCTTCACCAACACCGCCTAACTAAACGGCATTGCCCTTGACACGCGCGGTAGGGCGGAGCCAGGTCGGCGGGATGACACGAAGCCCCTTCTGTTGGGGGAAGGACATGCCAGTGGACGGGGTGAGGGGTGGGCAGGGGGCGGCGAGGGGTGGGTAGGGCGGCGAGGGGTGGGTAGGGCGGCGAGGGGTGGTGGAGGTAGGGGTGGCCATACCTTGCGGATCCGTGGCTGCACGGTGGGGTTGGGGGTGTGGTGGCGGAAGAGTGGCGGCATGGTTCTGGTGCGGGATGTTGTGTCGTTGACCGAGGTGACGAAGGTGTACTCGGGGCGGGTTCGGGCGCTTGATCGGGTTTCCGTCGGGTTCGGGCGGGGGTCGTTCACTGCGGTGATGGGGCCGTCCGGGTCGGGGAAGTCGACGTTGCTGCACTGCGCGGCCGGGTTGGACCTGCCTGACAGTGGGCGCGTGGTGCTGGCGGGGCAGGAGGTCGGGGTGTTGCGGGAGCCCGAGTTGACCTCCGTTCGTCGGCGGCACGTCGGGTTCGTGTTCCAGGCGTTCAACCTGGTGGACGCGTTGTCGGTGTGGGACAACGTGTTGCTGCCGCAGAGGTTCGCGGGGAGGCGGCCGGACAAGGCGTGGGCGCGGGAGGTGTTGGAGAGGGTCGGGCTCGGTGGGCGCGAGAAGTCCCGGCCCGGGGAGTTGTCGGGTGGGCAGCAGCAGCGGGTGGCGTTGGCGCGGGCGTTGGCGGGGCGGCCCGAGGTGATCTTCGGTGATGAGCCGACGGGGGCGTTGGACCTCGCGACCGGGCGGGAGGTGCTGGGGTTGTTGCGGGGGTTCGTCGACTCCTCCGCGGCGACGGTGGTGATGGTGACGCACGATCCGGCGGCGGCGGCGTGGGCGGATCGGGTGGTGTTCCTGGCGGACGGCAGGCTCGCGGGTGAGTTGGTCCGGCCGACGGCGGAGCGGGTTGCCGCTCGGATGACGGAGCTGACCCGATGATGCTGAAGCTGGCGGCGACGAGTGTGCGGCGGCGGGTCGGTGCGTTCGCCGGGACCTTCCTGACGGCGTTCTTGGCGGTGGCGTTGATCTCCGGCAGTGGGCTGTTGCTGTACTCGGTGTTGACGGCGGGGCCTGGTGGGGATCGGTTCGCCGGGGCTGACGTGGTGGTGGCGGCGGAGCGGTCGGTCGAGCTCACGACCGCGGTGGACAAGGGCGACGAGGTCAAGGTGAAGACCAAGACCGAACGGCTGACGGGTGCGGCGGTGTTGTCCGACGAGGTGGTGGGGTTGGTCGCGGCTGCGCCTGGTGTGGGTGAGGTGGTGGCCGATGTGGCGTTCCCGGTGGCGCTGGACGTCGGGGGTGTCGCGGTGCGGGCGCCGGAGCGGGCGGCGGTGGTGGGGCACGGGTGGGTTTCGGCGGGGTTGACGCCGTACGTGTTGCGGGAGGGGTTTGCGCCCGCGGACGGCGAGGTGGTGGTGGGGTCGGAGTTGGGGTTGGTGGTGGGGCAGACCGTGCGGCTGACGACGCGGACGGGCGCGAGGGACGTGCGGGTGGCGGGTGTGGTGAGCGGTGGTGTGCCGGGGCAGGCGGCGGTGTTCGTCGCCGATGGGCAGGTTGGCGAGTGGTCCGGGTTGGGCGGGCCGACGGCGGTCGCGGTGCGGTTGGCCGAGGGGGCGCGGTTGGGCGATGTCGTTGCGGCGCTGGAGGAACTCGGGGTCGGGGTGCTCACCGGGGCGGACAAGGTGGAGGGCGACCTGCCGGGTGCGGTGCCGGATTACGTCGGGGCGATCTCGATCTTCGGGTTCGTGCTGGGGATCACGGGGTTCGCGGCGGTCTTCGTGTTGACGGGGACGGTGTCGTTGGCGGTGCGGCAGAGGTTGCGTGAGTTGGCGTTGTTGCGGACGGCTGGTGCGACGCCGCGTCAGTTGCGGCGGCTGTTGGGTGCGGAGATCGCGCTGGTGACGGTGGTGGCCACGGTGCCTGCGCTGCCGGTCGGCGTGGTGGTGGCGCAGGTGGTGGCGGGGCGGTTCCGCGAGCTGGGGGCGGTGCCGGCGCAGTTCGCGGTGGCGGTCGACGTGCTGGTGCTGGTCGCGGCGGCGGTGGTCGGGTTGGTGGTGACGCTGGGGTCCACGTCGGTGGCGGCGCGTCGGGCGGTGCGGATCTCGCCGACGCAGGCGTTGCGCGAGACGGTGACGGCCGGTGGTGGCAGTCGGGTGCCGCGGGTGGTGGCGGCGGTCGTGGCGGCGTCGGGTGCGGTGGCGGTGCTGGCCCTGGTGCCGTTGGGCGGCCCGTTGGGCATGGGGATGGGGTTCGTGTCCTGTGCGCTGCTGTTGTGCGCGGTGGCGGCGTTGGGGCCGGTGGTGGTCGGCGGGGTCACGGCGGTCGTGTCGCGGTTGGTGGGGTTGGGCGTGGTGGGGAGGGTGGCCGGTGCGATGACGCGGGTCGAGAGCCGGCGGGTGGTGGGGGTGGCGATTCCGCTGACGCTGATGTTCGCGATCAACGCGACCATGTTGTCGAACGGGGACGTCCTCGGTGTGGTGACGGCTGAGCAGGAGGCGGCGCGGACGGCGCCGGCGACGCTGACGGTGGCGGCGACGAACGCGCCCGGGTTGCCGTTGGCGACGGCGGAGCGGGTGGCGGCGCTGCCCGCGGTGACGGGGTCGGCCCTCGCGGTGGGCACGAGGGTGGTCGTCGACCAGGAGGGCAAGCCGGAGGACTACCCGGCGCAGGGGTTGCGGTTGGCCGGTGAGTCCGCGTTGGACCTGGGGGTGGTCGAGGGTGAGGTGAGGCTCTCGGCTGATTCGGTGGCGGTGAGCGGGCCGTTGGCCGAGCAGCGGGGGTGGCGGGTCGGTGATCGGCCTTCGTTCTGGCTGGCGGACGGCACGCGGGTGGCGTTGGTGGTGGTGGCGGTGTTCTCGAACTGGCGCGGGTTCGGCGATCTGGTGCTGGACGCGGGGCTGGTGGCGGCGCACGACCCGCGAGGGTTGGTCACCGCGGTCTACCTGCGTGGCGAGCCGGATCTGAGCGGGTTCCCGGTGGCGGCCGGTGCGGGTGGCGTCGCCGAGGTGCAGAACCAGCAGGCGGCGTGGGAGTTGATGGTGGCCGTGTCGTTGGGGTTCACGGCGATCGCGGTGGTGAACACGTTCGCCGTGGCCACCGGGGCGCGGCGGCGGGAGTTCGGCGAGCTGCGGTTGGCCGGCGCCACGTCGCGGCAGCTGCACCGGTTGCTCGACCGGGAGGCGTTGATCACGGTGGTGGTCGCGCTGGTGCTCGGCTGCGTGATCAGCGGGGTGGTGGTCGGCGCGTTCAGCGTGGCGCAGGACGGGCGGTGGCGGTTGTTCGCCGATCCCGTGCGGTACTTCGGGATGGTGGCGGGCGTCGGGTTGCTCGGGCTGGTGGCCGGTGCGGTGCCGGCACGTCTGGTGGTCCGGCTGCGCGCCCTGCCTCGGCTAGGTTGACCAGGTGTTCTCGCGAGCGGCCAGAGGACTGGCGCACCTGGCGGCCGGGCTGGTGATCGCGCCTGCCTCGTTCGTCTGGGCGGTGGTCACGACGCTGGCCGGCGGGCTGCTGTCGTTCACGTACCTGGGTCCGCCGGTGTTCCTGGTGGCGACGTGGGTGAGCCGGCGGATCGCGCGGTTGGAGCGGTGGCGGGCCGGGTGGGTGCTGCGGAGGGCGATCGCCGACCCGTACGGGCCCGTGACCGGCGGGAACCCGTGGACGCGCGGGCGTTCGGTGCTCCGCGAGCCGGGGACGTGGCGTGACCTGGCGTGGCTGCTGGCGGGGTTCCCGGTGGGGCTGGTGACCGGGGTGGTCGGCGTGGTCGCCGGGGTGGTGTGGTCGGGCACGGTGCTCGCGCCGCTGTGGTTGTGGGCCGTGCCGAACCCCCGCCTCTACCCGGCGGCGGATTGGCTGTTCAACACCGTCGGCGGGCGGTTCGCGTTGACCTTGGTGGCGCTGGTGGTGGCGTGGCCGGTGTGGTGGCTGGTCGCGGCGGTGTCACGGGCGCAGGCGTCCGTGGCGGCGCGGTTGCTGGAGGCCGGGCCGCGGGCGCGGTTGCGGCAGCAGGTCAGCGCGTTGCGGGCGACCCGGCTGCGGGTGGTGGACGCGCAGGCCGCCGAGTTGCAGCGGATCGAGCGGGACCTGCACGACGGCGCGCAGGCCAGGATGGTGGCGGCGGGCATGGCGCTGGCGTTGGCGGATCGGAAGCTGCGCGCGGCGGGGTTGGCGGAGGACCCGGCGCGGGCGGAGGTGGTGAGCGCGCGGCGGCAGCTGGACGAGGCGCTCGCCGAGCTGCGGCGGCTGGTGCGCGGGATCTACCCGCCGATCCTGACCGATCGGGGGCTGGTGCCGGCGTTGACCGCGTTGGCCGGTGACGCGCCGTTCACGGTCGTGGTGGACGCCTCCGAGCTGGGCGAGCTGCCGGCGGCGGTGGAGTCGGCGGCGTACTTCGTGGTCGCGGAGGGGTTGGCGAACGCGGTGAAGCACGCCGACGCGGACGAGTGCGTGATCACGCTGCGGCGGTCGGACGACGTGTTGGCGCTGTCCCTGAGGGACGACGGGCGGGGCGGCGCGGACCCGTCCGGCTCCGGTCTGGACGGGTTGCGGCGCCGGGTCGAGGCGTTGGACGGCACGATGGAGGTCACCAGTCCACCCGGTGGGCCCACCACCGTCCTCGCGGAGCTCCCATGCGCATCGTGATCGCCGAAGACCTGCTGCTGCTCCGCGACGGCCTGGTGCGGATGCTGACCGACACCGGGCACACCGTGGTCGCGGCCGTGGACAACGCGCCGGAGCTGGAGCGGGCCGTGCTGGAACACCGGCCGGATCTGTCCATTGTGGACGTCAGGTTGCCGCCGGGCTTCCGGGACGAAGGGCTGCGGGCGGCGCTGTCCGTGCGCGAGCAGGACCCGAAGGCGCCGATCCTGATCCTGTCGCAGTACGTCGAGCGCACGTACGCCACCGAGCTGCTGGCCGACGGCAACGGCGCGATCGGCTACCTGCTCAAGGACCGCGTGACGGCGTTGGACGAGTTCCTGGACGCGCTGGAGCGCGTGGCCGCCGGCGGCACCGCGATGGACCCGGAGGTGATCCGCCAGCTGTTCGCCCGCAACACCCGCGACCAGCGGATCACCACCTTGACCGCACGTGAGCGCGAGGTCCTGGCGCTGGTGGCGCAGGGCCTGTCCAACTCGGCCATCTGCGCCGAGCTCGTGCTCGCGCCGCCGTCGGTGGAGAAGCACATCAGCAACATCCTGACCAAGCTGGACCTGCCGCCGGCCGACAACACCCACCGGCGCGTCCGAGCCGTCCTGGCCTACCTGAACCAGTGACTCTCCAGCACCCCGAGAGCGCGTTTGGGTGAGGTGGGGGTGGGTGTGGGAGGCTGGGTGGACGCAGCCCGCGTCCGGGTTGCCCGCCCACGGTTCACGCATCCGGCGCCCGAGCATCGACGGGGCCGGCAGTTGATGCCGCTTCGCGCGCACGGCACGTCTTCACCGCTCTCGCTCCGCCTTACGGCATGACGTCCACACCACCCGTGTGGCGTGCGTGGCCGTCCCGACTCACCCCCACGGGAGCACGTCATCAGCATCTCCACACCGCTGCCGCCGGCCGTCGGCGCGCCTCGCGCGCTCACCGACGTCTACGGCCCGGGCATCGCGGTCTGCGCACGACCGGCCGTCACCGCCGCCAACCGGCACCGCAACACCGTCGACGCGCTCTCCGCCCGCCCGATCGCGATCGCCGGTGACACGCCGGTGATCTGCAGCGCGGGTGGCACGGACCCGGAACTGCTGGCCCAGCTGCGCGACGGCGGCCTGCCCGTCGGCGACGACCTGCGCGACTTCCGCGACGAAGCCGGGTTCGCCGCCCGCGTCGGCGAGGCGATGGCCGACGGCCTGCCGATCTCGATGGAGTACCCGCACCCCACCGCGCTGTGCCCCGATGAACGCGTGGTCAAGACCGCCCGCCTCGTCGGTCACCTGAACAACAAGGCCACCATCGGCACGTTCGTCGCACCGCGCTTCCACGCCCGCCGCAGCGTCGTCACCCGCGCGGAGCTGGCCGGGGCCGCGCCGGCGGAGGAGTCCTGGGTCCTCAAGGCCGCCACGAACGACGCGCACGGCGGCAGCCTCGACGTCTACCTGCACGAGGCGGGCGACCGGGTCGACTTCCCGGCGTTCACCGACGTGCTCGGCGAGTTCGTGGTCGAGGAGTACCTGTACCTGGCGCGCAACTGGGGCGTCCAGCTCTACGTCGGCCCGGACGCCGTCGCCCGCCTGCTCGCCGTCACCGAGCAGCGCGTCGACGACACCGGCGTCTACGTCGGTGGCCGGTTCGGCCTGGTCAGCCCGCTGCCGGTCGACCTGCTCGCGGAGTGCCTGGCGATCACCCAACGCGCCGCCGACCTCGGCTACCGCGGCCTGTGCAGCCTGGACTGCGCCGAGACGCTCGACGGGCAGCTGGTCGTGCTCGACCTGAACTTCCGGATCACCAGCGGCTCGATCCCGCTGCTCGCCCTCCAGTCCGTCCGACCGGACGCCCTCGACGGGTGCGCCGAGTCGGTCAAGCTGACCGCGGCCGCACCGCTGGCCGAACTGCTCGCCCACGTCCGACCGTCGCTGAACGCGGGCGGCGTGCTCGTCACCTCCGGCCACGACACCACCCGCACCGACAACCCGGTGGTGCTCAGCACCCTCCAACTGCTGGTCTTCGGCAACGACCCGGACGACGTCACCGCCCGCCGCAGCGCACTGGAGTCGTCCACCCGATAAGAGCCCGCTACGCCCTCCTCCTCTCCAGGCGCTAGGAAGGACACATGTCGGACGACGCCGCGGCCATCGCCGCGGGTCGACGGGTGGATCGACTCGGCACGCGGGAGCCTCAAGACGGAGACCGCCCGGCGGATCGCGGAAGCGGCCGTGGCGCTGTCGCCGCTCGCCTGGCGCGACCGGTAGCGGTCAGGTCGAGGCGCGGACGACCAGTTCGGTGGGGAGGATCGAGGCGGCCGGTGGTTCGCCTTGGATCTGCTCCAGCAGGAGGCGGACCATCTCGCGGGTGATGCGCTGGAACGGTTGCCGCACCGTGGTCAGCGCCGGGCGGGTGGAGGTGGCGATGCTGGAGTCGTCGAAGCCGCCCACCGCGACGTCGTCGGGCACGCGCCGGCCGGAGTCGTGCAGCACGTTCAGCGCACCCGCCGCCATCAGGTCGGACGCGACGAACACCGCGTCCAGGTCCGGCGCACGGTCCAGCAGGGTGGTCATGGCGGCCTCGCCGCCGGCACGGCTGTAGTCGCCGTGCGCGATCAGGTCCGCGGTGGCGTCCGCACCCAGCACGTCCCGGTACCCGGCGAGCCGCTCCACGCCGCCGGGGGTGTCGGGCGGGCCGGTGATGGTGGCGATCCGCCGCCGTCCGCGCGAGCGCAGGTGCTCCACCATCTGCCGCGCGCCCGAACGGTCGTCGGCCGCGGCGTAGGCGACCTGGCCCTCGTGGCCGATCGGCTTGCCGCAGGCCACGACCGGGATGCCCGAGTCGCGCAGCTCGTCCAGCAGCGGGTTGCCGGTGTGCGACGACACCAGCAGCACGCCGTCCACGTGACCCGCGGCGATGAACCGGCTGGTCCGCTTGCGCTCCACCTCGGTGCTGGCGGTCATGAGCAGCACGGGCACGTCCAGCTCGGCGAGCTCCTGCGTGCAGCCCTGGAGCAGGATGCTGAAGTTCGGGTCCTCGAACAGCCGCTGCTGCGGTTCGGTGAGCACGAACGCCACCGAGTGCGCCCGCTGCGTGACGAGGCTGCGCGCGGCCGGGTTGGCGACGTACCCGGTGGTCCGCACGGCCTTCAGCACGGCCTCCAACGCAGCCGGGCTGACGTTGCGACCGCCGTTGAGCGCGCGCGACACCGTGCCGCGCGACACCCCCGCGGCGGCCGCCACGTCGTGGATGGTCGGCCGGTTCCGTGGCGCCCTGTTCCCGCTCATGACTCCCTCATGCTTTCACCGCTCCGGAGAGCAAGTCGATGCGCCAGTATCGCTGCAAGGTCAGGAACAGCGCGATCAGAGGCACCACCGACACCAGCGAACCGGTGACGACCATGGTGTACAGCGCGGGCGTGGTGTTGCCCTGCTTGAGCATCGTGTAGAGCCCCAGCGTGACCGGGAACTTCCCGTCGTCGCCGAGCATGATGTAGGGCAGCATGAAGTTGTTCCAGATCGACACGAACTGGAACAGGAACACCGTGACCAGGCCCGGGACCATCATCGGCAACGCGATCGAGCCCAGGATCCGCGCCTCGCTCGCGCCGTCCGTGCGGGCCGCCTCCACCACGTCCTCGGGCACGGACGCGGCGGCGTAGATGCGGGCCAGGTAGATGCCGTACGGGCTGATCACGCTCGGCAGCAGCACGGACAGGTAGGTGTCGGTCAGGCCGATCTCCGCCATCAGCAGGTACTGCGGCACGGCCAGCACCACGGCGGGCACCAGCACGCCCGCGATCAGCGCGTTGAAGATCAACGCCCGACCCCGGAACGCGTACTTGGCCAGCGCGTACCCCGTGACGCCGGACAACGCCGCGGACAGCAGCGCGCCCACCCCCGCGTACAGGGCGGAGTTCGCCATCCACTGCCAGAACACGCCGCCGCGGTAGCCGTTCAGCTCACCGAGGTTCGCCACCAGCGACGACCCGACCGACAGCGTCGTCGTCGAGAACAGCTCACCGGTGCTCTTCGTCGCCGCGATCAGCACCCACGCCACCGGGAACAGGCAGTACGCCGCGCCCACCAGCAGCACGAACGTCGGCAACCCGCCCAGCCGCGCCCTCACCGCTCACCCCCGAACGCCCGCGACCGCGTCACCCGCAGCAGCGCGAACGAGATCACGAACATCACCACGGCGATCAGCACCGACGTCGCGGCGGCGGAGTAGAGGTCCCCGCGGCCGAACGCGTCCTGGTAGACCTTCATCAACGGCGTCCAGGTGAGCGAGAGCGAGTTGGTCAGCGGCGCCAGCGTGGTCGGCTCGGCGAACACCTGGAGCGTCGCGATGATCGAGAACAACGACGTCAGCACCAGCGCGGGCGCCAGCAGCGGGATCTTGATCCGCACCGCGACCTGCCACGGCGTGCAGCCGTCGATGCGGGCCGCCTCGTACAGGTCGCGCGGGATCGACCGCAACGCGGTGTAGAGGACGACCATGTTGTAGCCGACACCGCCCCACACCGCGATGTTGGCCAGCGCGAAGTAGATGCCGGTCGGCGAGAGCAGGTCCACGCCGGGCATCGACAGCGCCCGCAGCGCCTGGTTGAACGGGCTGGTGCCCGGCAGGTACAGGAACCCCCACAGCAACGACGCGATCACGCCCGGGACCGCGTACGGCAGGAAGATCGCGATCCGGCTGAACCCGCGGGCCCGCACCCGGTCCTCGTCCAGCAGCAGCGCGAACACCAGGGCCAGCCCCAGCATCGTCGGCACCAGGATCGCGCCGTAGCCGAGCACCCGCAGCGCGCCCGCGCCGAGTTCGGCGTCGGTGAGCGCGCGCACGTAGTTGTCCAGGCCGACGAAGACCTCGGACCGGCTGCCCTTGCCCAGCCCCAGCCCCTTGACCTCGGTGCGGAACAGGCTCAGGTAGACCGTGTAGGCGATCGGCAGCGCGAACACCAGCAGGAACAACACCACCGCGGGGGCCACGAAGGCGTACGGCGCCACCTTCGGCGCCGCACCACCCCGCCCGGGCACACGAGTCGCCACGGGGTCAGCCGCCCACCGTGAACCCGTTGGCCTTCATGTCGTCCACGGTCGCGCTCTGCATCTTGGCCAGCGCGGGCACCAGGTCCGTGCCACCGCTGATCGCCTCACCCATCGCGTTCTTGTACGCGGTGTAGGTGACGTTGACGTTCGGGCCCCACGTGAAGCCGGACGAGGTGGCGGCGATCTTCGCGGCCTGGCTGTAGAAGTCCGGCTGGTTCGGGAAGAACGCGGGCGGCTGGGACTGCGACTGCTGCGCCGACGTCGCCGCCGGGTAGATGCCGCTCTCCTTGACCAGCGCCTCGACGGCGGTCGGGTCGGTGTTGAGCCAGATCGCGAACTCCGTGGCGGCCTTCTGCTTCTTCGAGCCCGCCGTCACGGCCGTGGTGGAACCGCCCCAGTTGCCGGTGCGCGGCGCGGAGGCGTCCCACTGCGGCATCGGCGCCATCGCCCACTTGCCCGCCGTGCTCTCCGCGTTGCCCATGAGCACGCCCGGCGCCCACACCGCGCTCAGCCAGCCGATCTGCGTGCCGTCGTTGAGCGCTTTGTTCCACTCCGGCGTGTACATCGGGGACTTGTCGATCACGCCCTCGGCGATCAGGCCGCTCCAGTACTGCGCGACCTTCCTGGTCGCGGCGTCGTCCACGGAGACCTTCCACGCCTCGCCGTCGACCGACCACCACGACGCGCCCGCCTGCTGCACGAGGCCCGCGAACCAGCCCGGGTCGTTGGACGAGAACGTGCCGAGGAACTTGTCCGGCGCCTTGGCCCGCAGGTCACGCGCGGTCCGCGCGTACTCGTCCCAGGTCGTCGGCGCCTTGAGGCCGTACTGCTCGAACAGGTCGGCGCGGTAGTAGAACATCATCGGGCCGGAGTCCTGCGGCACGGCGTAGACGCCGCTGCCGCCCAGCGTGACCTGGTCCCAGATGCCGGGCGCGAACTTGTCCTTGGCGCCCGCCGCGCCCTCGGCGATGTCGGCCAGCACGTCGTTGCTGACCAGCGTCGGCAGCGCCTGGAACTCCACCTGCGCCAGGTCCGGCGGGTTGCCGCCCTTCGCGCTGGTCAGGAGCTTGGTCACCAGGTCGTCGCCCTGGGCCTGCTTGCTCACCACGACCTTGACGTCCGGGTGGGCCGCGTTCCACTTGTCGACGACCTTGTCGATGTTGGGCGCCCAGGCCCAGAAGGACAGTTCGACCGGGCCGTCGGCGGCCTCTTCGCCGCCACCGCCGCAGCCGGCGAGCAGGGTGAGGCCGAGTCCGAGTGCCAGGGCCTTCTTCGCGATGTCGAGTCGCATGAGGTCTCCGGGGGTTCCGCGTCGCTGACGCCGCTGCCAGCGAGAACCGCGCTGTGAACGTGCACAGTAGTTGTCTGGGCGTAACGCATGTCAACCACTTGACACCCTGTCTTATCTGCACCGTAATCTGCGATCAGACCGTGCACGTTCACAGCCACTGGAGTGTTCATGACGTTTGTGGTGCCTCGCCAGGCCGACGAGCGGGCCGCGGAGGACCCGGTCGCGCCGCGGATGCCGGTAGGCGTGGACGGGCTCGTCTACGGCGGGGACTACAACCCCGAGCAGTGGCCGGAGGAGGTGTGGGTCGAGGACGTCGCGCTGATGCGGCAGGCCGGGGTCAACCTGGTCAGCGTCGCGATCCACGCGTGGGCGGCGCTGGAGCCGCGGCCCGGCGAGTTCGACTTCGGCTGGCTGGACCGGCTGCTCGACCTGCTGCACGGCGCGGGCATCGCGGTCAACCTGGCCACGCCGACCGTCGTGCCGCCCGCGTGGCTCTACCGCGCGCACCCGGAGATCCGACCGGTCACCCGCGACGGCACGGAGCTCGAACGCGGGTCGCGCGCGACGTTCTGCCCGAGCGCACCCGCCTACCGCCAGGCCGCCGCGACCATCACCCGGCAGCTCGGCGCGCGCTACGGCGAGCACCCGGCCGTGGCGCTGTGGCACGTGCACAACGAGTACGGCGCACCGGTCGGCGCGTGCTACTGCCCCGAGTCGGCGGCGGCGTTCCGGCGCTGGCTGCGCGCCCGGCACGGCACGCTCGACGCGCTCAACGCGGCCTGGGGCACCAGCTTCTGGGGCCAGCGCTACGGCGAGTGGGCCGAGGTCGAGCCGCCGCGCCGGTCCGGCACCACCGGCAACCCGGCGCACGAGCTGGACTTCGCCCGGTTCTGCTCCGACGAGCTGCTGGCCTGCTACACGGCCGAGCGCGACGTCCTGCGCGCGCACTCGACCGTGCCGATCACCACGAACTTCATGACCACCAACTGCAAGTCGATCGACTACTGGCGCTGGGGCCGCGAGGTCGACGTGGTGGCCAACGACCACTACTTGACCGCCGAGGCCGACCGCAACCACATCGACCTGGCCATGTCGGCGGACCTGACCCGCGCGGTGGCGGGCGGGCGGCCGTGGATGCTCATGGAGCACTCCACCGGCGCGGTGAACTGGCAGCCGCGCAACATCGCCAAGCGACCCGGCGAGATGCGCCGCAACAGCCTGGCCCACGTGGCGCGCGGCGCGGACGCGGTGATGTTCTTCCAGTGGCGCGCTTCCCGCTTCGGCGCGGAGAAGTTCCACTCCGCGATGCTGCCCCACGCCGGCACGCGCAGCAGGCTGTGGCAGGAGGTCGTGCGGCTGGGCGGCGACCTCGGCGCGCTGCACGAGGTGCGCGGCAGCCTGGTGCGCGCCGACGTCGCCGTGCTGTGGGACTGGGAGTCGTGGTGGGCGCTGGAGCTGGACTGGCGGCCGTCGGTGGACCTGTCCTACCGGGAACGGGTCGGCGCGTTCTACGAGCGGCTGTGGGACGCCCGGCTGACGGTGGACTTCGTCGCGCCGGAGGCCGACCTGACCGGCTACCCGCTCGTGGTCGTGCCGTCGCTGTACCTGATGTCGACGGCGGCGGCGAAGGTGCTGCACGACTACGTGGCCGGCGGCGGCACGCTCGTCGTCTCGTACTTCTCCGGCATCGTCGACGCGAACGACACCGTGCACCCCGGCGGCCACCCCGGCGCGCTGCGCGACGTGCTCGGCCTGGAGGTGGAGGAGTTCCTGCCGCTGCGCGCCGGCGAGGAGGTCTCGCTGGACGGCGGGCTGCGCGGTGACGTGTGGGCCGAGCACGTCCGGCCGGCCGGCGCGGAGACCGTGCGCTCCTACCTGGGCGGTCCGGCGGCGGGCGGTCCGGCGGTGACGCGGCACCGCCTCGGCGGGGGCACCGCCTGGTACGTCTCGACCCGGCTGCGCGGGGAGGCGCTCGACGCGGTGCTGAGCGACGTCTTCCCGGGCGCCGGCATCGAGGTGCGCGACGACCTGCCGCGCGACGTGGAGGTGGTGCGCCGCCGCGGCTCGGACGCCGACTACCTGTTCGTGCTCAACCACACCGACGCCGAGGTGCGGCTGGCCGCGTCCGGCACGGAGCTGCTCACCGGGCGGCACTGCGAGTCCGAGCTGATCGTCCCGGCGGGCGGCACGGCGGTGCTCAGGTCCTGAGCGCGGTGCGCCGGGGCCGTCCACGCGGGACGGCCCCGGTCAGCGCGCGGCGAGCCACCGGCCCCACGTGGTCCGGCGCACCTGCCGCTGCGGGTGCTCGGCCACGTGCAGCAGGAACTCCGCGCGCAGCCGCACGTCCGGGTCGTCGTCCGCGAGCAGGCTCCGCATCCGCTCGTGGAACCGGTCGTCCGCGATGTGCCGGACCAGCCGCGCGTACATCCAGTCCTTGCAGCGGTAGCGGCGGCGCAGCACGTCGGTGAGCAGGTCCGTCATCCGCGGCCGGATGGTCTCCGGCACGCCGCCCCTGGCGAGCGCGCGCAGCAACGACGCCTTGCGGCCCCACGCCGACCACAGGCGCGAGGCGGGGGCGCCCCACTCGTCCGGGTAACGCCCTTCCCAGACCAGGTAGAGCAGCACGAACGGCGCGTGCCGGTCCCGCAGCTCTTGGTCCTCACCCCACGCCGACGCGGTGAGCTCCATGATCGTCTGCCCGTGGTGGTACCGGAAGGCGGCACGGGCCTGGTCCATCTCGGCGGCCAGGTGCGGCTCGCTCGGCGCGGGCGTGCCCGCCCGCGCCCACACGTCGTTCGACCACCGCAGGGCGTCCGCCGCCGCCTTGATCAACGCTTGGTGCCGGGCCAGGGCCTCCCGGCGGACGTCGTCGTCGCGCGACGCCAGGCCCCACACCCACGATGGGTCTCCCACGAACTCCGTCGCCACGGACGTGATCCTCGCACCTACTACCCCCTCGTACGCGGTACTGCGCATTCCGTAGTACCCTCGTTCGCACACCACCGGGAGAGGCGCATGGACACCAGCCAACTGCTCAAGGGGGTGCTGGACCTCGCCGTCCTTGCCGTGCTGCGCAAGGAGGACGGGTACGGCTACGACGTGCTGCGCAGGCTCCGCCAGGGCGGCTTGGACGGCGTCGGCGACGCGTCGGTCTACGGCACCCTGCGCCGGCTCTACAACGCCGGGCTGCTCACGTCGTACGTCGTGCCGAGCGAAGAGGGCCCGCACCGCAAGTACTACAGCCTCAACGAGCCGGGCCGGGAACGGCTGCTCGAATCGGGCAAGACCTGGAAGTCGTTCGCGCGGACGTTGGACGACCTGTTGGGGGAGGGTGCATGAGCACGCAGACGAACACCGAGGTCAAGCACTACCTGGACGCCATGCGCGACGCGCTGGCCGACCTGCCCCTGGCCGAGGTCGCCGAGATCATGGACGACGCGGGCGCGCACGTGGTCGAGGTCGCCGAGGAGATGGGCGACGAGTTCTCGGCCGCGGCCCTGATCGACCGGCTCGGCACACCGCGCGCGTACGCCGAGGAACTGCGCGTCGCGGCGGGGTACCCCTCCCCCTCGTCGGCCGCGGCGGGCGGCGGCGACCGGTCGACGGTGCTCGCCAGGTTCGCGCTGTGGAGCCTGCTGGCCGCCACGGTCGTGGCGTTCGGCTTCGCCGTCACCGACGGCGACATCGTGGAGGCGGCCTTCCTCTTCGGCCTCTGCGGCGCGGCCGCCATCGTGGTGGTGTTCCGGCAGAACGGCCTGGTCGCGCAGATCGCGACGCTGCCGGAGACCGTGGCCGCCAAGGACGCGCTGACCCGCACCGGGCAGTCCGACCTGCGCCGGTGGTTCGCGTCGCTGCGCCCGTTCCAGGCGGTGTGGTGGATCATCCGCGCGCTGCTGATCGGCTTGGGCGGCGTGCTGGTCTACCGGTCGGACATCACCTTCTGGCCGGCCGTGGCGCTGGCCGCGGTGTCGCTGGTGGCCGGCCCGAAGGCGAGGACCGACCGCCGGTGGTTGTGGATCACCCTGCCCGCGACCGGGTTCGCCCTCGGCGTCCTGCTGCTGTTCCTCGGCAAGGTGGTGTCCGTGTTCGCCATCTACCCGCTCAGCACCGCGCCGGTCTCGTACCAACCGGCGCAGCAGGTCCGCGAGAACGTCTACGTGTTCGACAAGGACGGCAAGCCGCTCACCGACGTCCACCTCTACGACGAGGACGGCCGCCCGCTGAACGCGCTGTGGTACGGCTGCGACGGCGAGAGCCGTGACGACAACCGCTACCCCCGGCCCCGCGTGGTCCGCGACCAGACCGGCTGCCACGAGGAGACGGGCGTCCCCTTCACCGTCGTGATGCCGACCGTGCCCACCAGCACGACCCCACCGTCGTCGGTCACCCCGTCGCCCTCCACGACGACGACCGCGCCCACGACGGTGACGACCACGGGCTGACGCGACGGCGCCCCGTCACCAGGGGGTTGGCGGGGCGGTCGAGTCGCGGACGACCAGGTCGGTGGCCAGTTCGACCCGGTCGGAGACCGGTGTGCGGCCGGCGATCAGGTCGGCCAGCATCCAGCCCGCCTGCAGGCCCATCGCGGCCAGCGGTTGGCGCACGGTGGTCAGGGCCGGGGTGCCGCGGCGGGCCGCCGGGAGGTCGTCGAAACCGACGACGCTGAGGTCCGCGGGCACCGACAGGCCCGCGGCGCGGGCGGCTTCGACCACGCCCAGGGCCTGCTCGTCGTTGGCCGCGAAGACCGCCGTCGGACGGTCGGGCAGGCGCAGCAGCTCGGCCGCCTCCCGCCGGCCGCCCTCGCGGGTGAAGTCCGCGTGCCGGACCAGGGCGGGGTCGGGCGCGATGCCGGCGCGGCCGAGGGCGAAGCGGTAGCCGTCCACCCGGGCACGGCTGCACAGCACGTCACGCGGGCCGCCCACGACGCCGATCCGCCGGTGCCCGAGCGACAGCAGGTGCTTCACCGCCGTGACGCCGCCCGCCTGGTTGGTGGCCGCGACGCTCAGCAGGTCCGGCGTGGCCGCGTCGACGGGGTCGATGTGCACCAGCGGCACGCCGGCGCGCGCGAGCACCCGTTCCTCGGCCACGCTGATCGGGCACGTCACCAGCAGCACGCCGGCGCGCCGCGCCTCGACCAGGTCGGTCGCCCACGACGCGCCACGACCGCCGGCCGAGGACATCACCACGTCCAGCCCGGAGTCGACGACGCCCCGCATCACCTCCATGGCCCACGCGCTGTTCAGCGCGGGGAAGACCAGCTCCACCAGCGGCGCGGCGGGACGCGGCCGGTCACTCCGCGCCCGGTGCACGAGGCACGTGCGTTCGAGGATCCTCAGCGCGCTCACGGCTCCGACACTATCGGAAATCATGCGAAACACAACGAAGCTCTGAGCTGCACCGATTCACCAGGGACTCCGAACAACGGCGACTCGGCACCTCGAAGGCGCGATAGGCTTTCGCAAAAGTTTCGGAAGGCGGGGACAGCCGGCAGAATCCCTCACCGTCCGAAGTCGACGGTGGGAGGCAACGCGGTGAAGTACCTGATGCTGATCTACGGCAACGAGCAGGTCTGGAACAGCGTGGACGCGGAGGAGTTCGCGAAGCTGGTCGCCGACGTGGACGCGTTCAACGCCGACCTGCGGGAGTCCGGCGAGCTGGTCGACTCGCAGGGCCTGGTGCCCCGCCCGCGGTCGGTGCGCATGGCCGGTGACGCGCCCGTCGTCACCGACGGCCCGTACCTGGAGGCCAAGGAGTACGTCGGCTCCTACTTCGTGGTCGACGTCGACAGCGAGCAGCGGGCGATGGAGATCGCGGCCTCCTACCCGGCCCTGCGCTACAGCCGCGGCCTGGGCGGCGGGCTCGAGGTGTGGCCCCTGATGCGGCACGGCGGCGACGACCTTTGACCGCCGTCGACCACCTCCTGCGCACGTTGACGCCGCAGGTGCTCGGCATCCTCGTGCGCCGGCACGGCGACTTCGCGCGGTGCGAGGACGCCGTGCAGGAGGCGCTGATCAACGCCGCCGGCACGTGGTCGCGCGACGGCGTCCCCGAACACCCCCTCGGCTGGCTCACCACGGTCGCCGCACGCCGCTACGTGGACCTGGTGCGCTCCGACGCCGCGCGGGAACGCCGCGAGCAGGCGCTGTTCGACGCCGTGCCGCGCGACGAGCTGCTCGCGCCGCCGCCGGACGCCGAGCCCGCGCGCGACGACCTGCTGGAACTGCTGTTCCTGTGCTGCCACCCCGCGCTCACGGCGCCGTCCCAGATGGCGCTGACCCTGCGGGCCGTCGCCGGGCTGACCACCGCCGAGATCGCCGCCGCGTTCCTGGTGCCGGAGAAGACGATGGGCCAGCGGATCTCCCGCGCCAAGCAGCGGCTGCTGGAGGCGGGCGCGCGGTTCGAGCCGCCCGCCGACCGCGACCGGGCGCCGGCGGTCGTGCTGCACGTGCTCTACCTGCTGTTCAACGAGGGCTACAGCGCCAGCGCCGGTCCGCGGCTGCGCCGTCCCGACCTGACCGAGCAGGCGGTGCGGCTGACCCGGGAGCTGCACGAGCGGCTGCCCGACTCCGGCGAGACGGCGGGCCTGCTGGCGTTGATGCTGCTGACCGAGGCCCGCGGCGCGGCCCGCACCGGCCCGGACGGGGTGCTGGTCCCGTTGGCCGAGCAGGACCGGTCGCGATGGGACCGCGCGGCGATCGCCGAGGGCGCCGGGCTGGTGACCCGCAGCCTGGCGACCCACCCCGTCGGCCCGTACCAGGTGCAGGCGGCGATCGCGGCCGTGCACAGCGAGGCGGCCACGGCCGAGGACACCGACTGGCCCCAGATCCTCGCGCTGTACGACGTGCTGGAACGCCTCGCGCCCAGCTCGGTCACCGCGCTGAACCGGGCCGTCGCCCTCGGTGAGGTGCGCGGTCCCCGTGCCGCCCTGGACGTGGTCGCGGAACTGGAGCGCGGCGTCCTGGCCGGCAACCACCGGCTGCTCGCCGTGCGGGGGCACCTGCTCGAACGGGCCGGTGACCGCACCGCCGCGAGCGAGGCGTTCCGGCAGGCCGCACGGCTCGCGGGCAACGTCGCCGAGCAGCGGTTCCTCCTCCTGCGGGCGGCCCGCTGCGCCGCCGCGAAAAATTCTTCCGCGCCGATGTAGAAGTCGCGTCGCCGGCTCCGATCCCCTCCCGAGCGACCCCGCCGGGCGTCGCCGGGAGGAAGGAACGCAGCCATGACCAAGGTGACCGCGCAGCTGTCAGTGTCCCTCGACGGCTTCTACGCCGGACCGCGGCACGAGGGCGGCGGCGACTGGCTGGGCTCCGCGGAGGCCGCGGCGTTCTTCCGCGTCACCCGCTGGGCGATCAGCGCGATGGCGTGGCGGGAGCGGCAGGGCATCGCGGGCGGCGAGCAGGATGTCGACTCCGACGTCATCCGGGAGAGCTTCGAGGCCGCCGGCGCGTACGTGATGGGCCGGCGCATGGCCGACGGCGGCGAGGTGCCGTGGGGCGAGGAGCCGCCGTTCCGCGCACCGGTCTTCGTGGTGACCCACCGGCCGCGCCAGACCCTGGAGCGCAAGGGCGGCACCAGCTTCACCTACGTGACCGACGGCGTCGAGAGCGCGGTGGCGCGGGCGAAGGCCGCCGCCGGCGGCAAGGACGTCGCGATCGCCGGCGGCGGCTCGCTGGTCCGCCAGGTCATGGCCGCGGGCCTGCTGGACGAGCTGGAGCTCCACATCGTGCCGGTCGTGCTCGGCGAGGGCCTCCGGCTGCTGGACGCCGACCTCGGGTTGGGGCACAAGGAAGGCATCGAGCTGACGCCGACGCGGGTGCTGCACACCCCCGGCGTCACCCACATCCGCTACACGGTCGAGGGCCGCGCCCCGCTCGTCCTGGACGACCGGGGACGCGGCAACTGACGCTCCGGTGGGGGGGGGGCAACCCCCCCCCCCCCCGCGAAAGGGGCTTCCCCAACGCGACAACCCAGGAGGCGTTCCAAGGGGCGGAAAAACGGAGCAGGACACCATAGGGGGCGGAGG
>NZ_JBVJVK010000099.1:0-18925 GCF_055603705.1 Actinosynnema sp. NPDC037264
CAAGCTCATCAGGGGTCACCGGGACATGAAACCGCCCAGCCCGCCCCGGTGCCCCCCCGACACGCCGAAACCTAACAAAGCACTACTAGGCGTTGCTCAGCAACCCCTCGAACACCGCACGCGCCTCACGGCCGGGCCGGATGCCCAGGTCCGCGTCCAGCACCCGGCACAGCCGGCGGTAGGTGTCGATCGCGCCCACGCGGTCGCCCAGGTGCGCCAACGCGCGCATCAGCAGCACCTGCAACGATTCCCGGGTCGGGTGGGCGGACGCGTGCGGCGCCAGGAGGTCGATCGCCTCCTCCCACGCGCCGAGCGCGACCTTGGCGGTCGCCAGGTGTTCCACGGCCGCGATCCGGCGTTCCCGCCACAACGCCGCCACCGCCGTGGCCGGACCGGACGGCACCAGCCCGACGAGGCCGTCGACCGGCCACCCCGACAGCGCGGCGGTCAGCGAGGTGACGGCGCCGTGCGGATCGCCCCGCCGCAGGCAGTCCACGCCGCAGCGGAGCAGCCCGCCCGCGCTGAGCACGTCCACCGCCTCGGGTGGCACGTCCAGCCGGTAGCCGTGGCCGACGTGGACCAGCAGGCGCGAGAAGCCCGCGTTCGCGGCGTCCAGGCAGCGGCGCAGCCGCGAGGCGTACAGCTGGAGGTTCTTGAGCGCGCTGCGCGGCGGCTCCCACTCCCACAAGTAGTCCATCAGGCGTTCGGTCGACACGGCCGAACCCGCGTCCAACGCCAACGCGGCCAACAACGTCCGCGACTTCACCCCTCCGGGCACCACCCCGGTCTTCTCCGGCCCGCTCACCGCGGGCCCGGCTAACAGCCTGATGCCGATCTCCTGCTGCACGAGCGACGTCGAACAGGTCGACACCCCGGATCTCCCCACGTCGAACCCCTATCAGTCACCGCACACGGTAGGTCGTGGCGGCGGGTGGGCGGCGGGGAGCCACCCGGCGGAACCCATCGGTCCCCGCAGCGCATACCGGACGTATACCGGCAGGTGAAAGCGTGCGGCTCGGCGCCCGCACCGCGGAGAGGCACCCGATGACCCCGCAGGATCGGTGATTCGGAGTACCGCAACGCCACGCGCGCGGTGCTCCGGTCGCCGCGACGGGGCCGGGGACCATTCCCGGGCGGGTCGACCGGCACCACCGACGCGGCGCGCCGACCGGCGCCCACCGCACCTCCCCCAGAAAGGGCGTGACCTATGGACCTCACCTTCGACGACTCGGAACTCGACCTCGGCGACCTGGCCGTGACCGCGATGCGCGACGCCGTCGCGCTGCCGGAGACCGGCGCCTCGGCGGCGGCGTGCTCGTGCAGCAGCACCTCGTGCTGCTGCTGCCAGCAGCCGCAGCTGCCGACGACGCTGGGCTGAGTCGAGCCGGAGCCGGGGGCGTCCGCGCGCGGGCGCTCCCGGCCCACACACGGGGAGCACCGGATGGCCAGTGACCGCACCACCACCGAACTCGCGCCGTACGCGCTGGTCCGGGTGGCCGCGCTGCCGCACCCCCGGCCGGTCGGATCGAAGTTCCGGGCGAGCCTGGACGCGGTCGTCGCGGCCGAGACCCGGATCGCCGCGCTGGCGCCGGACCTCGCCGACGCGCTGCACGACAGCGCGGACGGCCACTCCCCCGCGTTCCACCGAGCGGTCGTGCTGCCGCTGCGCCGCGACGTGCACAACGGCCGCGTCCCGCGCCCGGCGGCGTGGGGCACCTTGCCCGCACGGGTCCCGCTGCTGGCGCAGTGGCTGGCGGCCCACGAGGAGCTGGCACGGGCGGTGGACGCGGCGCTGGCGGCGTGGCCGCACGACCTGGCCGCGTCACGCGAGTGGCTCGCGGACGTGTGCGCGACCGACGCGCTGCGCCGGGCGAGCGTGCTGACCGGACCGGACCTGTTGCACGGCCTGGACCGCACCGCGCGGGGCCGGGGCGAGCCCGATCGCAAGGCGCGCAAGGCGGAACCGACCGTGCTGCGGTACGCGTTGCGGGCGACGTCCAAGACCAGTCCCCTGTCCTGGTACACGCACGTCGGCTGGGGCGTGTGGGGCGAAGGGCCGTGGCCGGCGGCGGAGCCGGTGTCGCACCCGGCCGTGCACCGCCTGCTCGTGACGAGGTTGGTCGACGCGCTGGGACCGGGGCTGCCGCACCGGCTCGCGCCCGCGTTGCGGGAGCGCGACGGACGCCTGGTGTTCCGCCGGGACGTCCCCGTCGAGGGCGTCGGGCGTGCGGCGGTGGTCCTCGAAGAGGAAGTGGACGTCGCGGCGACCCGACCGCTGCGGTTCGTGGTCGAGGTGGTGCGGGAGGCGGGTCCGGACGGGCTGCCGGTGGACCGGATCGCGGCGGCCTTGGCGGCGAAGCTGACCGGGCCGGACGCGGACCGCACGGCACGCGCGTTCGTGGCCAAGACCCTGGACCTCGGGCTGCTGGTGCCGGTCTCCCCGATCCACCCGCAGGACCCCGACGCGGTGGGCTCGCTGGCCTCCCGGCTGGCGCCGACCGACGGCGACACCGCCCGCCGGCTGACCGCGCTGGCCGCGGCCACCGCCGCGTTCGCCGCCGCCGGACCGCCGGACCGCGCGGCCGTGCTCGCGGACCTCACGGCCGGCTGGCGCGAGCTCGGCGAACGGGTCGGCGCGGACCTGACCGGCGTGACGCCGGTGGTCGAGGACGTGGTGCTGCCCGAACCGGTGCCCGTGCCGCCGGGCGCGGCGCCCGCGTTGACCCGGCTGACGCCGCTGCTGGTGGCGTTCGACCAGCACGTGCTGCTGCGCCGGCTGATCCGGACCAGGTTCGTGGAGCGGTTCGGGGAGGGTGGCGTCGCGACCCTCGCCGACTGCTCCGGGCCGCTGTCGCAGGCGTGGCAGGAGTCCATGGACACCGACGCCCTGGACGACCCGGACGTGCGCGCGGTCGTCGAGACCCGCGACAAGCTGGCCGGTCAGGTGCACGACGGCGTGGTCACCGACGACGTGCTGGCCTCCGCCGCGGACCTGCTGCCCGCGTGGGCGACCCGGCGCACCGGCTCGTACGGCTTCTTCGCCCAGCCGACCCACGACGGCCGGCTCGTCGTCAACCACGTCTACGCCGGGTTCGGCAAGTTCACCAGCCGCTTCCTCGACCTGCTGCCCGGCGCGCGCGACGCGGTGACCCGCCAGGTGCGCCGCCACACCACCGATCCCGTGCAGTTCCGGCCGGTGCAGGGCTTCAACGCCAACCTGCACCCGTTGCTCGGCGCGCGCGAGGTCGGCGAGGACGCCCGGTGGGCCGACCTCGCGGCGGACGAGCTGGACGTGCGGCACGACCCCGTGACCGACGAGGTGCGGCTGACGCACCGCGGCGTCCCGCTGGACGTGCTGTACCTGGGTTTCCTGATCCCGCTGGCGCTGCCGGACCGGCAGGTGCCGCTGTACTCCGACCTCGCCTGCGGGTGGGTCGACCTCGACGGGCTGCGTGCCGCCACCACCGACGGCGGGGTGACCGCCCGGGGTCGCCTGACCTACGGGGACGTCGTGCTGGCGCGCCGTTCCTGGGACTTCGCCGTGCCGCCGTCCATCGGCGCGGAGGAACGGGCGGCGCTGGACGTGGCCCGGTTGCGCGCCCGGCACGGGCTGCCGGAGCACGTCTTCGTCGGACCGGACCGGGCGCCGGTGTCGGCCGACGCCTACCGGCACGCGCTCACGGCGGGCAAACCGCAGTACGCCGACCTGGGAGACCCGCTGCACCTGCGCTGCCTGCCGCGCCTGCTGGCGCGGTTCCCGGACGGCGTGCGGCTGGCCGAGGCGCTGCCCGTGCCCGGCGCCGGTGGCGGCCGGGTGGTCGAACTGATCGCGGAAACGTACTGGAGGACCTCGTGACCGACGTCGTCTGCTACTACCACGACCCGGTGAAGGCGCCGTTGCTCCGCGAGGCCGTCCTGCCCGCGCTCGCCGAGGCGGAGCGCTCCGGCGCGACCGGGCACGTGGAGCGGCACTGGTTGCACGGGCCGCACGTGCGGGTGCGGTTGGACGGGCCGGACGAGGCGGCCGAAGCGGTCGCGTCACGGCTGCGCACGCACCTCGCCGCTCGTCCGTCCACTGTGGAGACTGATCACTCCGCACTGCTCGCGCAGGCCCGGCAGAACGGGATCGCCGAGCTCGTGCCGCCGCCGTACGAGCCGATCCACCCGGACAACACCGTGGTCGTCGAGCCGACGGACCTCACGGCCCTGCGGCGACTGCTGCTCTCCGACGTGCTGGTCGACCTGCGCACCCGGTGCCTGCGGCTGGGCGTGCCCGCGATCCGGGACGCGGTGGCCGTGGACGGCACGAGCCGGTCGCGCGTGCTGCTGGCCGTGGTGGCGATGACGGCGCACGCGAGCCGGTTCCCGGCCGGCCTGGTCAACGGCTACCACTCGTTCCTGTCGCACCTGGAGAGCTTCCTGCTGCACGGCGATCCCGACGGCGTGCTGCGCGGTCGGTTCGACGGGGTGTGGGAGCGCAACGCCGAGCAGGTGGTGGAGACCGTGCGCGGGGTGGCCGGTGGCTCGGTCGCGACGCCGTGGGTGACGTGGACGGACGGCGCGCGTGCGTTGGTCGAGGAGGTGTTCGACCGCGGCGAACTGCCCACCGCGTACTCGGCGCACCTCGGCGAACGCGCGGTGGAGATGGGCGAGGACGAGGCGATCCGGCGCTGGCACCGCGACCACACCGACCGGATCAGCGACTACCACGACCGGTTGCGGGAGGTCGACTTCGACCACCCCGACTACCAGCGGCCGGTGACCGTCTACCGCTTCGGGACCAACATGCTCTACCAACTGCTGGCCGTGTGCGACGTGACGCCCGTCGAGCGCTACCTGGCGGCGAGCCTGGTCGTGCGGGCGGTGCAGCGGATCACCGGGATCGACTGGTCGGAGCACGTGGCGCAGATGACGAAGGTGGTCCGATGAGCGGGATCCTGCTGCGGCTGCGGCCGATCGTGCACGCGACGCCGACGGAGACCGGCCTGCACGTGCGGGGGTGGCGGTCCAGCTTCTCGCTGGACGGCGGCAGGGGTTTGTGGACGATCTGGGAGCGCCTGGCCGGTCCGCTGGCCGAGGGCGTGCCGCCGGGGGCGTTGGCCGTGCCGGAGAACGCGCCGCCGGCCGTCGCACGGGCGTTGGAGCTGCTCATCGGGCAGTTGCACGAGCACGACATGCTGGTGGAGGTGCCTGCCCAGTGGGGTCGGGACGCGCCGCCCGAGGACATCGCGAGCTGGCTGGAATCCGTCGCGCCGGCGCCGGTCGAGGCGTGGCGACGGCTCCGGTCGGCGACGGTTGTGGTGACCGGTGAGGGCGTGTTGGCCGCTCACGCGCACCGCGCGCTGGTCGCCGCGGGGGTGGACGTGTCGCCCGTCCGGCCCGGCATCGGGTTGCTCCTGGTCGTCGGCGTGCACGCCGTCGCCGCCGGGTGTGCCGCCGACGTCGGCTTCGTGGTCGCGCCGGGTGCGGTCGCGGACGTCGAGGCCGACGCGGCGGCGGTGGCGGCGCGGTTGGCGGGCGGGCCGGGGACGCCGCCGGAGGTGTTGGCCGCGCTGGTCGGGTCGGCCGCGGCGCACCGGCTCGTGTGCGCGTTGGGCGGGCTGCCCGACCCGTCCACCGAGGTGGTCGACATGTGGAGCGACGTGCCGCCGACCGGGCCGCCGCACCAGGCCGTCCTGGTCGCGCGGGTCGACCCGCTGCACGCGGAGTACCACCCGTGGCTGTCCGCGGTCCGGCCGCGGGAGCCCAGCGGCGCGCTGGTGGAGGTCCTGGGTGATCGGGAGCTGGGGCCGGTGCCCACGCCGTTGCCGGGTGAGCTGCCGCAGTTGCCGGTGAAGCTGGCCGCGTCGGGTGGCACCATCGGTTTCGGCACGACCCAGCACGCCGCCCGGCTCGACGCCCTGCTGCGGGCCGCACGGGGGCTCGCGCCGGAGGGTGTGGTGCTCGGCGCGGATCGGGTGCACGCGCTCGGGTTGGCCCTGCGCACGGCCGTGCGGCCTCTCGTCGGCACACCGGTCGGCGAGGAGGAGTGGGCCGCCGACCCGACCGCCCGGCGTTGGTGGAAGGCCGTGACGCTCCGGTTCGCCCTGCCGGCCGAGGTCGAGGTGACCAGGCTCGGCCCGCGGGTGGTCCGCGCGGTGGTGCGGGTGGGCGGCGAGGAGCTGTCCTGGGCGGTCGAGGCGGACCCGGCGGACGCCGTCGCCTTCGCCGCGATGGCCGCCGCCGGGCGGGCACAGGCCAGGGCCGCCGCGACAACCACCGAGGCCGGACCAGCCGGAGTCGCCGGGCAGGAGCAAGCCGGAGACGCCGGGCGCGCGCAGGCCGAGGCCGCCGCGACAACCACCGACGCCGCACCGGTCGGCGTCGCCGAACCCGTCGTGCTCTGCGGCGCGGTGCCGGTTGTCGAGCCCGACGGGGCCGCGGCGCCGTGGACGAACCGCGACTGGCACTGGCCGTACGGGCTCCGCGACGGCGAGGAGGCGTTCCAGGAGGACCTGAGGGCGCTCGCGGCGGACGTCAAGCCGGTCCCCCTCGGACCCGTGCTGGAGGCAGCGGGGTTGGTGGGGTTCGCGGTGACGGGGGCCGGGCGGTGACGGTGCGGGTGGTGGAGTTGGCCGACTACGCGATCGGCGACCTGGACGGCGTCGGCGCGGGCGGTCCGGTGTTGCCGGTGCGGTTCGACGGGGCGTTGGTGCTCATCGGCCCCGTGTCGGACGGCGTGTGCGTGAGCTGTGCCGAGGACGCGAGACTGGCCACGTTGGGCGCGTCCGTGCCGCGCGGTGATCGGCGGATGCGGTTGGGTGGCTTGGCGTCCTCGACGTTGCGGCCGTTGATCGAGGTGCTCGTCGAGCGCGTGCTGGCCGATCCGGACGCCCACCGCGACAAGGTGCTGGCGTTGCGGACCGATCTGGCGACGGTCGGCGAGCACCGGGTCCGGCCCCGGCCCGGCGGCTGCGCGACGTGCGGCCCGGTGCCCGAGGACGCGCCGGAGGCGGTGGTGCGCGAGCCGATCCCGGTGGCGCCGGGCACGTTGCGGGGGCCGAACCCGCTCACCGGGGGCGACGCGCTGCGGCGCGAGCTGTTCGACCTCCGGCACGGTCCGGTCGGCGGGATGCACCGCATCGGCGACCTGACCGTGGCCGCGGTCAGCGCCGAGCTGGGCGGCGGCCAGGCCGGGTTCGGCCGCACCGCCGACTACGCCGAGGCCGAACGGGTCGCGCTGTACGAAGCGGTCGAACGGCACGCGGGCCTCCGGCCCCGGCGCGTCACCACGGTTTTGGAGGCGTCGTTCGCCGAGCTGGGCGAGCGCGCGCTCGACCCGACCCGGCTCGGCCTGCCCGACCACGAGTCGCCGCACGTCGTGCCGTACCACCCGGACGTGCGGACCCGCTGGGTGCACGGCTGGTCGTACACCCGCGGCCGGCCGGTCGCGGTGCCCGAGCACGTCGCCTACTGGGGTCACGGCGACGGCGCGCGGTTCGTGGACGAGACGTCCAACGGGTGCGGCACCGGCAACAGCCTCACCGAAGCGGTGCTGTACGGGTTGTTCGAGGTCGCCGAACGGGACGCGTTCCTGATGGCCTGGTACCAGCGGACGCCGTTGCGGAGCCTGCGCGTGCGCGACGACGTCACCGCGCACATCGCGGACCGGCTGGAACAGCTCGGCTACCAGTTGGAGCTCTACGACGCCACCAACGACCTGGGCGTGCCGTCGGTGCTGTCGCTGGCGCGTTCCCCCCGGCAGCCGCACGCGTTCTTCGCCGCGGGGGCCGGGCTCGACCCGGACGCGGCGATGCGGTCGGCGGCGGCCGAGGTGGCGATGGACGTCGAGGCGGGCGCGAAGCGCTACCGCGTCGAGCCCGGCGACTACGACGTGGACCGGCTGCGGAGCCTGCTGCGCGAACCGCGGCTGATCCGGACCATGGACGACCACGTCAACGTCAACGGCCTGACCGAAGCCGCCGAGCGGTACGACTTCCTGACGCCCGGCCCGGAGGTCGACCTGGAGGTGCCGGACGTGCCGCGGGACGACCTGGACGCCTTGCTGGAGCACTACGTGCGCGAGTGGGCGGCCTTGGACCTGGAGGTGATCGCGGTCGACCAGAGCGACCCGGTGGTGCGCGACCGGCTCGGCCTGCACTCGGCGAAGGTGATCGTGCCCGGCGCCGTGCCGATGACGTTCGGCGAGCTGAACCGGCGCACGCACGGCCTGCCGCGACTGCGCCTCGCCGGTACCCCGCTACCCCACCCGTTCCCGTGAACGCCGACGCGCTGCTCGCCGCGTACGCCCACGGGCCGGGGCGGGTGGTCGAGCCCGGGGCATCGCCGCGCACGGCCGCGACGGGGGGACCGCGCGTGCCGCTGACGGCGGTGCGGGGACGCTTCGGCCCGGCGTTGGCGCGCCTGCTGGCCGACGTGGCGACACCGCTGCGCTGGGAGCCGTGGAACCAGTACAACGACCACCGGGCGTACCCGTCGGCACGGGCCGCGGCCACCGTCGACCTGGTGCTGGACGGGCGGTGGACGCTCGACCCGGTGCGGCGGGCGCTGGTCGGCGACGGGACGCCGGTGGTCGACGGGCCGGTGCGGGTCGAGCTGGTCCGCCGGCGCGACCGCCTCTCCCCCGGCTACCGCGACTTCGGCGACGTGCTCACGGAGTTGGAGGTGGGGCACGTCGCGGCGGCGCTGGTCGAGCACGCGGCACGGCTCGGCCTGGTGGCTCGGGTCTCGGGGCTGACGGTCACGCTGACGTTCGACGGGGTGCCGGAGCCCGCTCCGGTGCCGCTTCGCAGTTCGGGGGTGGGCCCGCGCGGCATCGCGGCCGATCCCCGGCCGTTGCCCGAGAGCGTGCTGCGGGCGGTCGTCGAAGTGCTCGACGACCCGCCTGCCGGGTCGCCCGTGCGGAACGACCTGCGGCACCGGCTGGCCGTGCGCAACGTCGAGGGCGTCGCCGACGGCTGGTACGCCGTGGACGGCGGGCTGCGGCTGGTGTCGCCCGGACCGGCGGTGGCCGGGTTGCGGCCGGTGTTCGGGCACCCGCCCGGGACGATCCACGTCGCCTCGATGAACCTCGCGCTGGTGACGACCGGCGACCCGGCCGCCGCGGTGGCCTCCGACGGCCCGGACGGCTACCGCGCCCTGCTGCGCGCGGCCGGCGCCATGGCGCAGCACGTGGGCACGGCCGCGGCGGCCTTCGGCGCGTTCTGCCGGCCGGCGCGCAGCACCGACGACGGCCCGTTGGAGGCCATGGTCGGCGCGCCCGCGTCGCACGCGCTGCTCTACCTGCTGCTCGTCGGGCGCTCGCGCGGCACCGGCTTCACCTACGACCTCACCCCGCTGGAGGCGTGATGACCTGGACCAGCCTGCACGTGCGGCTGTCGTGGTCGGTGCCGGACGTCGACGCGTTCATCACCGACGTGCTCGCGCCGGAGCTGGACGGGCACCGCGCGGCGGGACGGATCGCCGACTGGTTCTACGTGCGGTACTGGGAGGCGGGCCCGCACCTGCGCGTCCGCGCGCGTGACGCGACCGTCGACCTGGCGGACCGGTTGCGCTCGCTGGTGGCGGAGGCCGACCACCCGGTGGTGGTCTCGTCGCCCGACTGGCTGCCGCACGGCGACGTGCGGGAGACGCCGTACGAGCCGGAGGTCCAGCGGTACGGCGGGCCGGAGGCGCTGCCCGTGGCCGAGGACGTGTTCTGCCGCAGCACCGAGGTGGCGGTCGCCGTGCTGCGGTCGTCGGGGGTGAGGTTCACCGCGGCCGTGGAGCTGGTGATGGCCACCACGATCGCGCTGGGGCTGGACCGCGTGGAGGCGGCGTCGTGGCTGCGTTCCCTGGCGACGGGGTGGCGGCAGGCGCACGAGCCCGTCGCACCGCCCGGGGTGCGCTCCCACGTCGCCGCGCGGAAGCTGCACGAGGCGCGCGCGGCCCACCTCGCGGCCCGGTGGGACCGGCTCGGATCAGGCGCCACGGGCGCGGTGGCGTACTGGATGGACCGGGTGCGGGCGGCGGACCTGCCGCGCTACGCGTGGGCCTCGCAGCTGCACATGCTGTGCAACCGCCTCGGCGTCGACCCGGAGGAGGAGCGCACGGTCTGCCGGCTGGTGGCGATGACGGCCGAGGCCCCCGACGGGCCCACGCCGTTCCGCGAGGACGGTGCGACGGCGCCGGACCGCCGCTACCTGGCGGCCAGCAAGTTCCACTGGGGCGTGCCGGACCAGGGCGGGCTCGTGGTCGAGGACTCGCCGCCGACCACGCCACCGTGGTGGCCGGACGTGCCGCTGCCCGAGGTCGCGCCCGCGACCGGCGACCTGGCCGACGCGCTGCTGGCCCGGCGCACCGCCCGTGGCGCGGAGTTGTCCGGCTCGCTCGACGCCGAGCAGCTCGCGACCCTGCTGTGGACCGCGCAAGGCGCTCTCCCGGACGGGCGCCGGCCGTACCCGAGCGCGGGCGCGCGGCACAGCGCGCGGCTGCGGGTGGTGGCGTGGCAGGTCGCCGGGCTGGCGCCGGGGGTGTACGAAGTGGACGAGGTGCGGCGGACGCTGGTCCGCGTCTCGGCCGCGCCGCCGGTGGAAGACGTGCGGGCGAGCTCGATGTACTTCGGCGACGGCGAGACCCAGGTGGACCTGGCCACGACACCGGCGATCCTGGCGCTCTACACCCGGGTCGGCGCGTTGCGGGAGGTGTACGGCCTGCGGACGCTGCGGCTGGCGTTCACGGAGGCGGGGCACCTGGCGCAGAACCTCGCGCTGGTCGCCGCCTCGTCGGGGCTGTCGCTGGGCATGATCGGCGGCTTCTACGACGACATGGCGCACGACGTGCTGTGCCT
Organism: Actinosynnema sp. NPDC037264; assembly: GCF_055603705.1. Classification (NCBI taxonomy): domain Bacteria; kingdom Bacillati; phylum Actinomycetota; class Actinomycetes; order Pseudonocardiales; family Pseudonocardiaceae; genus Actinosynnema; species Actinosynnema sp. NPDC037264. Next base: position 10,829 of record NZ_JBVJVK010000099.1, read on the forward strand.
GGACGGCGTGGACGACGCGCTGGTCTACCTGATGCCGCTGGCCGCCGTCGGCTGACCGGTGGTCCGGCTGATCGCGGCGGTGAGGACGCGGAGCAGTTCGTGCGGCAGCGACCGGCCCGCCGCCGTGAAGAGGTCCGGGTAAAGCGCGGGACCGGTGTTGACGTCCACGACGATCGGTTCGCCTTCGTGGCGGATGACGTCCAGGCCGAGCAGCGGCAGGCCGAAGGCCCGGTGCGCCCGCAGCGCCAGTGCGGCGTGCGCGGCGGGCACTTCCCGGTGTTCGACGGCGCCGCCGCCGCGTCCCGCGTCGTAGACCTTCCAGGCGAAGTCGTTCCACCGCACGTGGCGTTCGGGGGTCTTCCGGAAGCCGTACACCACCTCGTGCTCCGCGACGGTGACGCCCAGCCAGTCCTCCGGGTCGTTGGGGTAGAAGCGCTCGAGCAGGTAGCTGCGGGCCGGTCCCGACGACGGCACGCCACGGACCCGCCCCTCGGTGGTCTCGGAGTCGATGTAGCCGACGACGTCCCTGAGCGTGGTGAAGTTGTCGACGAACAGCACTCCCCAGCCGAAGCAGCCACGCCGCGGCTTGAGGACGGCGTGGCCCCACTCCTCGATCACGGGCGCCGCCGCGTCCAGGTTGCGCTGACTGACCAGCACGTTGTCCGGGACGGGGACGCCGGCGCGGGCGAGCGCCAGGTACGACCAGTGCTTGTCGAACGCGACCGCGATCCGCTCGGGGTCGGGCACGACCGCGGTGTCGCGCTTCACCGTGAGCAACGCGTCGAGGTCGTAGCTGCCGGGCTTGCGCGCGAAGTCGGCGTACCAGAGGTACAGGTCCAGGTCGTTCAGGCACACGTCACCGCAGTGGACCCGGCCACGGCGGATGTAGGAGTCCCGGAAGTCCAGCCCGTGCACGAACTCCACACCGGGCAGTTCCGACAGCAGCCCCATCAGGGTCGCGTGGTCGTCGGGCGGGATGACCCCGCCGTTGCCGGGCCCGCCGTCGGCCGGGCGAGCAGGCAGGAACGTCCCCACCCGGACCATGGCGCCACCTCCGGCAGTGGGATGGCACGCCACCCGCCCGTCATGCGAACCCGGCCGCGATATCACCCGAAAGACTCGCGAACCGGCTCCTGCGCAGGGGCATGATCACACGTTCGGTACACGGTTGGTAACGCAAAGCGAACGGTGGCCGATGACCACCATGTCCGCCGCCGAGACATCGGGAGGTCCCGGATGAACGCGAGCAAGGCCGCCGTCGCCGTCTGCCTGGCCGCCGCGGCGACGTCGACCGGCGTGGCACCGACCGCGAACGCTGCCGTCGAACAGGCCTGCCTGATCAACGAAGTGGTGACCTTCAGCGAACCGGTGACCAACACGCCGAAGACGGTCACCGTCACCGTCGAGGGCCAGCTCTTCAACTGCGCCGACGCCTCCGCGACCACCGGTTCCTACACCGAGGTCGCCACGCTGCCGGACTACACCTGCACCGCGCTGTTCTACCAGGGCGCCGGCACGCGGACGTTCACGTGGACCGACCCGGCCGTCGCGCCGAGCACGTACTCCTACAACCGGACGTCCAGCCGGGTCGGCGCGAACATCGTCATCGTGCTGCTCGGCTCGATCACCTCCGGCGCGTTCGCCGCCCAACCGGCGAAGACGCAGCTGACCGCGCTGAACCCCGACCCCGTCAGCTGCGCCACCACCGGCGTCTCCCGGCTGTCCCTCGTCGGCGCCCTCACCGTGGGGCTCTGACCGCGTCACCCGATCGGGACCTCTCATGGACGCAACCAACTGGTTGCGATAGAGTCGCAACCGAATGGTTGCTACTCACGAGAGGCGTCCGCCATGGGTTTTCCCGATCACATCGAGCGGGTCGTGGAGATCGCTCAGCCGCCGGCCAAGGTCTGGGCGGCGATCACCACGGCCGAAGGACTGGGCACGTGGTTCGGCAACGAGGCGACGATCGACCTGCGCCCAGGCGGCACCGCGCGGGTGACCTGGTCCGACGGGCCGACGGTCGAACTGCGGGTGGAACGGGTGGAGGAGCCGACCGTGTTCGCCTTCACGTGGCCGGTCTTCGGCATGCCCGCGGACGACCCGCGCCGCACCTACGTCGAGTTCACCCTGGAAGAGGTCGGCGCCGGCACGCGGCTCAAGGTCGTGGAGAGCGGGTTCGCGCAGCTGCCGGACGACGGCCACGGCAAGGGCCACGACGCGCACAGCGAGGGCTGGACGAGCGAGCTGGGAGAGCTGGTCGACTACCTCGAAGCCGCCTGACGCCGATGCCGCCCGACGTCGAAGCGGTCGCCGAACAGGTCTTCACCGCCCTGTCCGACCCGACCCGGCGCGCCATCCTCGCGGCGCTGGCCGCGGGCGGCCCGGCCACGGCCACGGACCTGGCCGATCGCCTGCCCGTCACCCGGCAGGCGATCGCGAAGCACCTCGCCCTGCTGACCGACGCCGGCCTGGTGCTGGCGGAGCCCGGCGAACGGCGCCGGGTGCGGTTCCGCCTGCGCTCCGCGCCGATGCGGGTGGCGCAGCAGTACCTGGCGGCGCTGGCACGCGACTGGGACGGACCGCTCGGCGCGCTGAAGGACCACCTCGACCGCGACCCCACCGGCTGACCCGGCCCCGGGCTGCCCACCCCGGCGGGCGGCCCGAGCACGTCAACCCGAAAGTGGAAGGTGGAGCTCACGATGAAGACCCGTCCGATCGTGTCCGCGTCGGCGTGGGAGCAAGCTCGCCAAGAGCTGCTGGTGAAGGAGAAGGAGCTGACCAGGGCACGCGACGCGATGGCCGCGGCCCGTCGGCGGATGCCGTGGTTCGAGGTGGAGAAGGAGTACGCCTTCGACACCCCGCGCGGCCGGAAGAGCCTGCTCGACCTGTTCGAGGGCCGCCGGCAGCTGATCGTCTACCGGGCGTTCTTCGAGCCCGGCGTGCACGGCTGGCCCGACCACGCGTGCCCCGGCTGCTCCCTGGTGACGGCCGACCAGATCGGGCACCTCTCCCACCTCAACGCCCGCGACACCACCCTCGTGCTCGCCTCGCGCGCGCCCCAGGCCGACATCCGGCGGTTGAAGGAGCGGATGGGCTGGCGGATGCCCTGGGTCACCATCCTCGACGAGTTCGACGTCGACTTCGGCGTCGACGAGTGGCACGGCACCAACGCGTTCATCCGCGACGGCGACCGCGTGTTCCGCACCTACTTCATCAACGAACGCGGCGACGAGGCGTTGGGCAGCACGTTCAGCTACCTGGACATGACCGCGCTCGGCAGGCAGGAGGACTGGGAGGACTCGCCCGAGGGCTACCCCCAGACCCCGCCGTACTCGTGGTGGAGGTGGCACGACGAGTACCCCGACGCGGACACCGACGACGGATCTCCCGCGACGGGCTGAACACCCGGCGGAACGATCCGGTGCGCGTGGACCGGGTCGTTCCGCGCCGTCCGTGCGGTGCGACCGGTGGTCGGCGGGTCGGTCGTTCATCGGCGCGGCCGGCGTGACGCCCGCCGGGCAGGTGCTGCCGACCATTCGTGCCACGGGCCGTCTGCGCGGACCGGTGAGAGCCCCGGAAAATACAGCGGAAATATAGATTTCGGTAAACCGTCGCGGTATTCGCGCGTGCCCTCGCGGTGCGGTGGCGCGCGCGGGTACGGTTCGCCGATGATTGATCCGGGGTTCGTCGGGAAACGGCTCGATCCCGTTGTGCTGCGGGTGCCGCGGGCGCGGGTCGTCGCATTCGCGAGGGCCATCGGCGAGGACGGCCCGGCGCACGTCGACATCGACGCGGCGCGCGCGGCCGGTCATCCCGACTTGGTGTTGCCGCCGACGATGCTGTTCGGGTTGGAACTCGAGGCGCGTGGCGAGAAGCTGTTGGTCGACATGGGGCTCGACCCGTTGCGCGTGCTGCACGCCGAGCAGTCGTTCACCTATCACGGGAATGCGCACGCCGGTGACGAGTTGCGGTTCGAGAGCGTGGTCGCCGACGTTTACCGGCGGATGGGCGGGCGGTTGGAGTTCATCGTGCAGGAGACGTCCGTGCACCGGGGTGGTGAACACCTGGTGGATTTGCGGCAGGTGCTCGTGATCGAGGAAAGGGAGACGGCGTGAACGCGCCCGCGGTCGGTGACCGGCTGCCCGTGACCGAGGTGCCCGCGATCACCCGGGAGGGGCTTCGGGAATTCGCACTCGCGTCCGGCGACGACAATCCCGTGCACCTGGACGACGCCGCGGCGCGGGAGGGCGGGCTGGACGGGCTCGTGGCGCACGGGATGCTCGTGATGGCGCACCTGGGTCGGCTGGTCACGTCGTGGCCGGCGGCGGGCGCGCTGCGGTCGTTCAAGGCCCGGTTCACCGCGCCGACGCCGGTCGGCGCGCGGGTGACGTGCGGCGGGAAGGTCGCGTCGGTCGACGCCGCGGCCGGGACCGCGCGGGTCCAGGTGACGGCGACCCGGGACGACGGCGTCACGGTCGCACGCGGCGAGGCGGTCGTGGAGCTGGCGTCATGAGCGGGTCGGTCAGCACAGTGCTTCGCGTTCTCGCCACGTCCGAGGAGGTGCGCGCATGACGCGGTCGGTGCTGGTCGTGGGCGCGAGCCGGGGTATCGGCGAGGCGGTGGCGCGGGAGTTCCGGCGCGCGGGCGACCGGGTGGCGGGGACGCACCGCGGGTCGGGCGTGCCGGTCGAGGGCGTGTTCGGGGTAAAGCTGGACCTGGCCGACGCCGACCGGGTGGCCGACGCCGTCGCCGAGGTCACCGCGCACCAGGGCGCGCCGGAGGTGGTCGTGCTGAACGCGGGCGTGACCCGCGACGGGCTCCTCGCGCGGATGCCCGAGGAGCACTACCGGGAGATCATCGAGGTGACGCAGCTGGGCGCGTTCCGGGTGGTGCAGCGGGTGCTGCCCGCGATGGCGAAGGCGCGGGCGGGGTCGATCGTGCTGGTCTCGTCGGCGTCGGCGCGTGCCGGGTCGCCCGGTCAGGCGAACTACGCGGCGGCCAAGGCGGCGTTGGAGGGGTTCGCGCGGTCGGTGGCGCTGGAGTACGGGCGGCGTGGTGTGCGGGTCAACGTCGTCGCGCCCGGCCCGGTGGACACCGACATGGTCGCGGTGCTGACGGGAAAGCAGCGGCAGGCGCTGATCGACCAGGTGCCGCTGGGGCGGCTGGCGCGGCCGGAGGAGATCGCCGAGGTGGTGCGCTGGGTCGCGGGCTCGACGTACGTGACCGGTGCGACGATCCCCGTCACGGGCGGCGGCGCGCTCGGCTGGTAGGGCCCGGTGGAGGCCCTCACCCGGTCAGGGGCCTCACGGAGCCACACGGGGCCCGGCGAGGCCAGGTGAAGCCCGGCGCGGCAGGGCGAGGCGTGGTCCCCCGCGTCACACCAGGTCGTTCTCCTGGGCGTAGATCGCCGCCTGCACGCGCGAGCGCAGTTCCAGCTTCGTCAGGATGCGGGAGACGTGGGTCTTCGCCGTCGCGCCGCTGATGAACAGCTCGTGCGCGATCTGGGCGTTCGACAGACCGCGGCCGAGGCAGCGCAGGACGTCCAGCTCACGCTCGGTCAGCTGGTCGAGCCGGCTGTCGACGACCGGCTGGGTCTTCACCGGCGCCTCGGCGTAGGCCTTGATCAGCTTGCGGGTGATCTCCGGGCCGAGCACGTTCTCGCCCGCCGCGACCAGCCGCACCGCCTCCACCAGCCGCGGCGCGTCCACGGACTTCAGCAGGAAGCCCGCGGCGCCCGCGCGCAGCGCCGCGAACACGTACTCGTCCAGGTCGAACGTCGTCAGCACGAGCACCTGGGCCACGCTGTCGCCGTGCAGCGCCTTGGTCGCGGCGATGCCGTCCAGGCCGGGCATGCGGATGTCCATCAGCACCACGTCCGGCCGCAGCGCCCGCGCCTGGCTGATCGCGGTCGCGCCGTCACCCGCCTCGCCGACCACCTCGATGCCCTCGGCGTTGCCCAGGATCAGCACGAGGCCGGCGCGGATGGCCGCGTGGTCGTCCACCACCAGGACCCTGATGCTCACCGCTCCACCCCGGGCAGCGGCAGCACCGCGCGGACCTTCCACGCGCCGTCGGACGGCCCGGCGGTGAGCGAGCCGCCGACCGCCGCGGTGCGCTCCCGCATGTTCAGCAGTCCCGTGCCGAGCCCTCCGCCGTCACCGCCGTCGCGCAGCTCGTTGACCACTTCCAGCACCAGCTCGGTGTCGGTGCGGCGCAGTTCCAGGACGACGTTCGTGCGCGGTGCGTGCTTCATGGCGTTGGTCAGGGCCTCCTGCGCGATCCGGTACGCGGTCAGGTCGACCGCGGCGGGCAACGGCTCGGTGTCGTCGTACTCCACCCGCACGTCCAGCTTCATGCCGCCCGCCTGCGCCGACTCGATGAGCCGGGACAGCTGGGCCAGCCGCGCGGGCGCGGTCGGCTCGTCCGGGTCGGTGACGTCGGCGCGCAGCAGGTTGATCATGGCACGCATCTCGTCCAACGCGCTCACGCTGTTCTCGCGCACGGACTTGAGCACCACTCGCGTCATCGGGTCGTCGTCCTTCAACGACAGCGCGGCCTCGGCCTGGATGGCTATCGCGGACAGGTGCCCGGCGATCACGTCGTGCAGGTCACGGGCCATGTGCGCGCGTTCGGCGGCGACCGCGGCGGTCCGGTCCAGCTGGGCGATCTTGGCCAGCTGCCGGGCGTTCGCCCGCTCCACCTCGGCCATCCGCTGGTGCTGCCGGACGTTCGTCGCCCACCACACCGGGATCAGCAGGAACGGCAGCACGGCGAACGCGGCCAGCACCGTGGCGCGCCAGCCGGGCACCAACAGCACGGTCGCGGTGATCGTGCTGATCGACGTCAGCACGGCGATCGGCACCATGTCGCGGCTGAGCCGGCGCGGGCCGTAGAGCGTGGCCGCGTAGAGCAGGTCGGCGTACACGACGAGGGTGGGCGTGCTGACGCCGATGACGCAGTCCACGAGCAGGAACGCCGTGCCCACCGCGAGGGCCGTGCCCGGCGCGAACCGGCGGAACGCCTCCACCACGCAGATGCCGCCGAACAACAGCACCCGCACCCACAGCGGAATGTTGTCGTCCAGCCGGAACAACGGGTACAGGCCGGTGGCGAACAACACCGAACCGACCAGCAACGAGCTGATCACGATGAGCGCGTCGTGCTGCCACTCCGGCAACTTCCGGAGCCCGGAGACGACGCGACTGAGTCCGGCCTGCACCGCGCGATCACAGCACACGCCACCGCGGCTCGCATCGGCCGAAGTGATGACCCGTGATCGCTCCGACCGCCGATGCCGCGGGCGCGTCCGCTTCGCGATGATGTTGTCACGGCAGGCGCACCGGCCGCCGACCACACCGGGAGGAGCGGATGTCACCATGAAAAGCGTGGCGGTAGCACTGGCGGTGGTGTCGGCTTTCGCGCTGAGCGGCTGCCAACCGTCCGCCGAACCGACTTCGACGGACAACACCGACGAAGGTCGCAAGACCTTGCTGTGCCACGTGGCGAGGGGGTGGGTGTCCGCGGGTCCCGACGGCAAGAGCGAATCGGCCAAGACATTGGCTTCGGTTATCGACGACATCGCCGGGAACATGGACGAGTCGTCGCAAACCGCCAAGGTGTTGACCGCGGCCCGGCAACTGCTGTCGGACAACGCCCAGGACATCTCCGAGGGCGCCGCGAAAATCAAGGAACTGTGCTGAGGGTGTGCCCGCGCCCGACAAGGAGGACAAGTGGCTGAGGGCAAGGTGAACGACGGTCGGTGGGCCCCGTGGTGGGTGTACGTCGTCCTGATCGTCGGGTCCAACCTGATCAAGCAGTACTTCATCGGCGGCAAGGTGTCCGACGTGGCCAACGTCGCGATCACGGTGGCGATGGTCGGCGCGCTGATCTTCGTCATCACGGCGGTGTACCGGTCGATGTTCGCCACCCGGCGGCGGTGACGTCGACCGGGACGGCGGCGGCCTCCCCTGGTCGCCGCGGGGGGGGGGGGGGGGGGGGGGGGGGCCCCCCCCCCCCCCCCCCCCCCCCCCCCCCCCGAGACACCCAAGAGGAGAGTGAGGGCTCCGGGGCAAAAAAAACACCAAAAACACACGAAGA
>NZ_JBVJVK010000100.1:0-18855 GCF_055603705.1 Actinosynnema sp. NPDC037264
TGATGTACGTCCACGAGGAATCGCGAGTGGCGCAGTCGAAAACCCTTGCGGCGTTTATAGAATCTGCTTCATAACACCGTTTCGATCATGAGGCGCGTGGGACGGATATGGGACGCGTCCCGGCATGGAACGACCGAGGGCCCGGCGCATGGATCGCGCCGGGCCCTCGTCGTCAGCGGGTGGTCAGCCGAGGTGGTGCCGCTTCACCGCCGCCAGGAGCGCGCCGAGGGCCGCACGCGGCACCTCCAGCACCGGGCCGTCGGGGTTCTTCGAGTCGCGCACGGCGTCCAGGTCGCCGGACAGCTCGACGCACGCGCCGTTGTCGGTGGATCGGCTGCTCTTGCGCCAGCGTCGATCGGTGGTCATGGTCATCATCTCCGCGTCATCCAAGCTCGCTGATCAGTGACGTGATCAGGGAGCGAGTGTCGCGCCGGTCCAGCGCGGCACCTACCAGACTCTCCGCCGCCATGGTATAGGCGGCGGTCTCGTCCGGATCTTGCAGGTAGAGGGCCGAATCCGAGAGCTCCACGTACACGATCGGCCGTACCTCGGCGAACTGGAGCAGGGTGAACCTTCCCGCCATCGCGGCGTGTGCAGGCAGGTCCCAGGGCATGGCATGCAGGGCGACGTTCGGTTGGTCGCCCAGCTCCAGCAGCCGCTCGAACTGGGCACGCCGCACGCCGGGCGGGCCGACCGGGCGGCGTAGCGCGGACTCCTCGACCACCGCCGTCAGCTCCAGCGGGTCGCCCTCCTGGTCGAGGCTCAACCGCCGCTGGCGCTCCAGCCGGAACTCCACCAACCTGCGGGCGCGGTCCGGGCGGACGCGCGGCGACGCGGCGGTGAGCGACACCGCGTACTCCTCGGTCTGGAGCAGGCCGGGCAGCGCGAGCGGTTCGTAGACAGTCGCGGCGTCGGCCAGGTGCTCCAGGCCCACGTACGTCTGGAGCCAATCGGGCACCACCGCCGAGTACGGGGCCCACCAGGTCGACTCGTCGTCACGCGCGGCCAGCGCCACCAGCCGATCCACCACCGACGCGGGCGCGCCGTAGAACTCCGCGAGCGCCGAAACCTCCGCCGGATCCTGCCGGTAGCGCCCCGCTTCCATGTGGGAAATCTTGCTGTCGTGGCTGTTGATCAGCGCCGCCGCGCGCTGAGCGGTCACTTTGGCGCTCTTGCGGTAGCGCTTCAACTCCATGCCGATCAGCCATCGAACGGCCGACGGCGTCTGCGGGCTGTGCGGGGTCACGTAGCCATCCTCCCGGTATCTGGGCGCCGCCAGTGTGGCGACTCGTCCGGGTGGCCGACATCCCCCGATCAGGCTATGGCGCTCGCTAAAGCTTGAGCGATAGCGTGCGCGAGCGGTTCTGGGAAGGGCCGCACGTGGTCGAGGACCAAGGCGCGGACGGCTCCAAGCGTCCCGTTCACGCCGGTGCGGGCGGGTGACGTCGCACCGCACCCGATCGGCCACAACCCGACCGGCCCGGAGGTTCCCCCCAGCCGGGTCGGTCGGGCCCGCCCTTCCCCGTGACCAGCCACGAAAGGGGCTCACCCATGACCTTCGAACAGCAGTTCGCCGTGTTCGTCTTCGGCATCCTGGCGATCGCCGCGGCTGTCCTCTACGCCGTGCACCGCCTCACCCGCTACCAGCGGTTCGCCGCGATCCGGACCGACCTCCGCGACCTCGGCCACACGGCCACCGTGCCGACAACGACCCGCCGTGACGTTGGCCCGAACCGCGTCACGGTGCTGCGAGGAGGTGCCGGCCACCCCTCGGCCGGCACCTCTGCCAGCAACGGCCCACGACACGCGCGTGCGGCGTAGGAGGTAGCTCGTGGGGTTCCAGATCACCCTCACCTCGGAGCAGAAGGCGCAGATGTGGGCCTACCTACGCCGCAAGGTGAACGAGGTCGAGTCGCACCTACGGGCGGACGACATCAACGGTGCGAACGACCTGATGGACGGGGTCGTCAACGACGCCGGCATGGGCGCGCACGACCTGATCCTGGACGCGATCGCCGGACTTCGTGGGCAGACCGGATGGCGCACGTTCGTGCCACGCGATCCGGACCTGGCTGGCGACTGACCGACTTCGGGCCGACCGCGCCGGCGGCCCGGATGGTGTGCGCCCCCGGCGGGAACCGCACACCAGCCGCACCCGCCCGACTCGCACCGGGCGGGTGCGGTCCACCCGACATCCACCAGGAGGACCCGTGAGCCGCAGTATCGGCGACGTCGGCCAGATCGTGGCGAGATCGATCGACGCGATCCAGACCGTGCAGGGACCGCTGGCCGGCATCGCGGACAGCCTGCGCGGGCCGCACGTGGCCATGGGCCTGATCGCCGAGGAAAGCACCGTTCCCGCTGCCGGGGAGCTCCTCTCCGCCTCCGCCGCCCTGCTCGGGCGTGTCGAGGAAGCGCGCGACGCCGCAGCCGCCGCGTTGACCGCCGCGTACCAGTGGCAGAGCCAGATCTAACCCCGTCATCCCGGGCCGCCATCGGTCCGGGTGGTGCGCACATCCCAGGGCGACGTGTGTGCACCGGCCGTGCCCCGCCTGCAACCCACCCAGAGCAGGCGGGCACGGCCTCATCAGCACCGATCGGGAAGAGGAGACGTGGCAGACGAGATCGACACGCGGTTGCTCGTCCACAGCGGCAACGACGACGACGGCGTGCCGGTGCTGTCGCCCTGGTTGCAGATCAAGGACGACAACCCACCGCCCGCACCATCACCGCACCCGGCGCATCGGACCACCGACGACACGCCCACCACCTGACCGCACCACCCCGTAGCACCACCAACCGAGAGGACACCACCGTGACGACCAGCACGCTCACCAGGCCGCAGGCGGCCGACACGTCCACGATCACCCCGCCGACGTGCATCCGGCTCGCCCGGACCGGCACGCCCCGCGCCAGCGACGGCGGGTGCCCGCAGAACGGCGGCGCGGACTCGTGCCCGGCCGACCAGTCCAAGATCGACCAGTGCAACGCCTGCTGACTGACCTGAACGACGAGAAGGCCCCCGCACCATCACCTCCGGGTGGTGGTGCGGGGGCCTTCTCGTCGTGTTCGTGGCAGGTCATCGCCCGCCGGGGATCGGCACCAGCGGCGAGCCGTCGTCGGCGCGAGGGTCGGCGACCGGGGTCACCACCTTCTCGCCACGGACGCGCACGGCGACCGCGGCCCACAGCGGACCGACGACGTTCAGCAGCACCACCATCGCGCCGAGCACCTTGTCCAGGTGGCCGGGCAGGTCCGCGCCGACGATGACGGCCACGGCCGGGACGGACAGCACGGCGAGCACCGCGGCTCGCACGGTGCCGACGGTCTTCGCGATCCGGTCCAGCGGGTGCCGGTCCGGCAGGTTGGTGTTGGTCATGCGGGGTCGTCCTCCTTCTCGTCCACGCCGGTGCGCAGCACGGTGCGCAGGGCGTCCTCTACTTGGTCGGGGGTGGCGCCGGTGGGCAGCATCGGCGCGAGCGCGGCGGCGAGCTGCGCCACGTCGACCTGACCGCCGGTCGGCTGCGACCTGATCGCCGCGAGCAACTTCGCCTCGTCGTCGCCGAGTGCACCGGCCACCGAGTCCAGCCGGGCCTCGATCGCGGCGAACCGCGGAGACGTGCGGCGGGTCAGCTCCTCCACGATGAAGTTGACGTGCCGCTGGAGGGCCGGCAGGCCGTCCTTGCCGACGTCGCCGATCAGCAGCGCCCGCAGGGCCTTGATGTCGACGTACGCCTCGTCGTAGGCGTTCTTGGCTGCCTGCGTGAACAGGGTCATCTCGTTACCCTCCAGGGACAGGGGCTCACCGGACGTGGCGAGCCGGTTGATCTCGGGCAGGCGGGCGTAGGCGTGGCGGCCGGGGCACGCCGTCGCGTACACATCGCGGTGGCCGCCGTCGAACGTCGCGCCGATCTCGCGCAACAGCAAGGCTGCGGCTCGCGCCATCCGGTCGGGCAGCGCGGCCACGTCGAAGTTGCCCGCGAAGCACACGGCGCGGCTGCGGTCGTTGCGCTGGTACGTGTGGGTGCCGCGCCGGTCGATCGAGTGCCCCTCGAACACCCGGCCCGACGGCATGATCACCCACGTGTAGGAGATGCCCTGCCCGAACCTGGACTGTCCGATGGCCTCGAACGCGCGCATGTGCTCGCAGTCCTGCTCCAGCGTGGCGTCCGGGCCGGGCGGGTTGGTGATGCTGTGGTGGGCCCACAGCTCGCGCTGTGCGGCCTCCCACGCCGACGTGCCGATGATCAGGCCCGGCTCGCCGTTGCTGTAGCGCGGCTTCCACACGTGCCGCGGGATGATGACGGACACGGTCAGCCTCCGATCAGTTTCGCGACGAGCGCACCGCCGCCACCGCCGACGATCGCGGCCAGTCCAGCGATGCTCCACCGCCACTGCTCCAGCGCGCGGAGTCGCGTCTCGTGGTCCTGCACTTCGCCCACGACCTCGGTGTTGTCCGGCTGCTGCTCCAACGACCTGAGTCGGGACTCGTGGTCGGCAACTGGCCGAAGAACGCTCTCCACCAAACCCTTCAGGTCGCGCACCTCCTGGTGAGTCGCTTGGATCTCGGCGAGCATCTGGTTCGGGGTGACGATCGCTGAACCGGGCGGCACGCCGTCTGCTGTGCTGCCGATCATGTGGCGCACCTCCTTGCTAGATAGGGAGAGTCGGTGGTCAGTTGAGCGTTCCGGTTGCGGATACCGCCGGGCCGATGTCCTCGACCACGAGCGTCATCACGTAGCCCGAAGCCACGTCGGCGAACAGCGACACGTTCCCGGTGCCGGACTTCCGGCGGATGCACAGCGCCAGGTTCAGCGTGTGCGACGTCGCGGGCGCGTAGCGGGTCGTGATCGGCAGGAACAATCCATTGAGGAGCGATTGCATCCGGTCCTGGACCACACCGCCCGGCAGTAAAGGTGACGCGGTGCTCGGCGTGGATCCGTTGGTGGTGTACGTGATGTCCATCGACAGGTCGTCACCGGCCACGGTGCTGAACATGGCGATGGGGTTGGTCCAGATTTTGTACGCGCGGCCGGCGACGACCGGTGCCGGCATCCAGAACGCCCGCACAGCTGTGGTGGTCGTAGGCGTCGGCGTGTCCCGCTGGAATCGGGCGACCTCACCGCGGGCGTACGTCCACGCCTCGATCGCGTCCAGCCGGGCGTCCAGCGCGTTGTTCACGCCGAGGAGAGCGGTATCGGCGGCGGACGCCAGGGCGGCGAGCTGGTTCGGCCCGTGCGGCGGGTCGCTGGTGCCAGGGTAGGGCAACGCGTAGTTCGGCGTGGTAGGCACGACGACCTCCTTTCAGAACGGCTGGACAGTGATCTCGCGGTTGCGGAACCCGGCGACGTCAGGTCCGCCCGCGGCGGTCTTGTAGAGCATCCGGAACGTGCTGTTGCCTTCGTTCAGGCCGTCGGCTGACGAGAGCGTCACCACCCGCGTGGCGTTGACCCACTGCGTCCCCGGTCCACCTGTGGAGACCGCGTTCCACTCGTTCGCGGCGATGGTGGACGTGCCGGACACCTGGAAACCGGCGAACCCGATCGTGTCCACCGAGTCGATCATCGCCGACAGGTCGACCTTGCAGCGGCGTGACGATCCGATGTAGACGGTTACCTCCGGTCCGCCGTGGTCTTCCCAGCTGTCCGTCGTCGCCGACACGCCGGTGAAGATGCGCGCGGTGTGGATGCCGAGCGCGCGTTGCTCGACGCCCGGCGCGTCGATCCGGCCGAGCACCGCCGCCGTGTCCTGGAAGAACGCGATGCACACGACGTCGCCCGGCCGGATCAGACCGCCCTCACTGCCCACCAGAGAAAGGAGGTTGGTCAACGACTTGCCGCGCACGCGAACCTTGTTCGTTCCCGCCAACGCGTTCCACGTCTCGACCACGCCCTGAGCGAACGGCGGCGGCGTGTCGCGGCCGATCGCCGGTGCGGGCTGGAGAAACACCTCGTCGCCGTCGTAGTTCACGACGACCACCCGCCGACGCGCGTTGCGCCGGTCATCGGTGCGTCAGGGACCAGCGGGTAGACCAACTTGTCGATGACGTGCGTCTCGGCGTTGGCGCTGTCGCTGTAGGTCATGCTCACCGGGTCGTTGACCTCCAGGGCCACGTTCGGCACGGTGCCGAACGTGACGTTGTAGGGGATGCCGACCGCTCGGTTCCGCATCGCCTCGGCCGCCGCGACCGCTTGCGCGTCGGTGGCGATGAGCGACGACGAGAAGAACGTGGGCGACGGACCGAACGGGCCGTCGTAGCGGGTCGGGCTGGCCGGGTCGAGGTCGTAGGCCACGCCGTGCGCCGGAACGGTGTCGCCGAGCGCTTCACCCTCGGCGACCCAGGCGTTGTACGCCTCGGACCGGTTGACGCTGCGAGACATCCGCACCAGCACGCCCTTACGGCCTCGGCTGATCGTCCACACGGGAACGGCCGGGTCGGGCGCCGCCACCATCTTGAAGTCGCCGTTGTGGTCGAAGTACATCGTGCAGCCGTAGGACTTGGCGATGCGCAACAGGAAGTCGAACCTGTCGCGCTCCACGATCTTGGTTGTGCCGAGCGCCTGCGTTGCGGCGTCGAGGAACGGCGAGCCGATCACCACCGACACCGTGGGGTAGACCTCCCACACGAGATCACCCACCACAGCGGCGATGGTGGCCGAGGCCGAGTACTGCCGCGGCTGGATGAGCCGGGCCTGGATGATGCCCTGCATCCGGTCGAGGCCAGAGAGCCGGATCGGGCCGTCGGGCGCGTTCTCCTGCTCGCTGGCCTGCACCCTGAAGTACCCGAGCCCCACCCACTCGCGGATGCCGTCGCCGTAGACGACGCCACGCTCCACGTACACCTCGGGCCACGTGGTCGGGATGTCCTCGAACGGCATGGACGTCGTCAGCTCCAGCGACGACCGCACCTCGGCGGACGCGTCGGCCTGCACGTCGCCGTCGAGGATGGGGATTTCCGTGCCGGTCGGGTTGGTGCCCGTCTGGCCGGGCGCGACCAGGCGGGCGCGCGCGACCATCCGGTGCGAGCCGGTGATGGTGCCCAGGAACCTCTCGGTGACCGCGCGCATCAGGGCACCACCACGTCGGCCGGGGTGCCGATGGCGTCGAGCACGTCGGACCAGGTCGGCTCGGCCGCGATGAGGTCGGCCCACGTCGCGTAGCCGTTGATCACGCCTTGCCACGTGATCGTGTTGCCGACCAGCGTCCCGTCCGGCGCGGCCACCTCGGTCAGCGGCAGGTCGAAGTACCGGCGCTCGGAACGGCGCGCGGCGGGGCGGCGCACGGTGGTCTCGCCGACCACCCAGTACCCGCCCGGGAACGGGCAGCCCGCGGGCACGTGCACCAGCACCGGCTCACCGGCGCCGAGCACGCCGTCGAGGTCGTCGTGCGCGTCGAGGTCGGTCGTGGTCAGGGTGAGGGTGTACCGCCGGCTGCCGCGCAGCTCGGTCACGGCCACCGGGAACGACCGGCCCACGATGTCGAACACGCCGGTCCGGGCCGGGCGCTGGACGTCGCTCCAGCCGACCACGGTCACCGGCCGGTTCAGGTAGGGCCGCTGTGGGTTCTTCAGCCACACGCGATCGAGGCCGGGCAGGACGGTCGTGCTCTCGCGCACCAGGTACGCCGGGCGCACCAGGCGCATGGACACGGACTTGGACACCGCGGCCACGCCGCCGGACATCGTGAACTGCCCGGCGCCCTGTCCCTCCAGGGTCAGGTTGCTGTACCACAGCACGGTCTCGTCGTCGCCAGCGACGACGCTGTCACGGGAGAGGAACGTCCAGCCGGGCATGGATGACGAGGTGGCGGTGCTCTGCTTCCAGCCCATACGGATCATGAGGTTCGGGCCGACATCGGCGACGAGCCCGATCATCGGCACGGCGATGTTCTGCGCACTCGCGTTCGACTGGTAGTTCCACGTGGGACCGCTCCAGTTGCTCACGCCGAGGATGCGCGCCACCGTGTCGTCGGCGACACCGCCGCCGGTGAACGTCACCGTCGGCGCGACGTCGCCCGTCACGTAGGTACGGGCGAACACCCTGAAGTTGCCGCCGTCGACCCACAGCGCCCACCCGGCCGGAGTGTTCACGCTGGCCGAGGTGGACCGGATCGCCGCCTTGCACAGCATCAGGTCACCGTCGATCAGCCCGCCCGGTAGCGGTGGGTTCAGCGGCACGTTGACGCCGGACACCGACGCGGCCGGGCCGATGATGGCCGGGTCGGCGGCGTCCACGTAGGACGCCCTGTAGGTGTTGGACACGGACGGGGTGAACTCGAAGTCGTCCAGCGCACACTCGCCACCCACGAGCGGCACCTGGCCGCCGCCGCGCACCTCCGACCACGTGATGCCGTCGGCCGAGCGCTCGATGGTCGCGTAGTCGGCGCGCGCCGGCGCACCGGTGCACGAGATGCGCACGCGGGACAGGTCGTCGGCGTAGGTCGCGGTGATGCTCATCGGCCACCGCCAGGAGCCATCGAGGCGACACGCGCACCGGCGCGCCGTTCCTGCCGGACGACGCCGCGGACCACGCCGAGGAACTCGCCGCTGTCCAGGTACAGCTCGCCGACCAGCTCGCCACCGGCGCCACCCAGAAGCGCCTCGGTCTCCCGGTTCGGGGTGACGGTCGCGCCCGCGGGCAAGCTGACGATCTCCTGGCCGCGCTCGCCGACCTTGACCAAGCCGCCGGTGAGCACCGTGCCGCCGGTCGCCATGCCGGGGATCCGGGGAATGGTCGGGATGCCGTTGCCCGGCACCACGGAGTTGACGCCGCGGATCAGGTCGTTGGCGCGGTCGACCATCCAGTTCAGGCGGTCGATCACCCAGTTCACGGCGGTCTTGAATCCATTCTTCACGGCACCGGCCACGCCGTCGGCCATCCGGCCGAACGCGCCCGGGATGCCCTCGATGAAGCTCACCAGGCCGCGCCACCGGTCTGCGATCCAGCCCGCCGCGTTGCCGACCATGTCCTGGATGGCTCGCCACATGCCGATGAAGAAGTTCCGGAACGACTCGCTGTGGTTCCACAGGTAGACGATCGCCCCGACCAGCAGTCCAATCGCGACGATCACGATCCCGACCGGGTTCGCGGTCATCGCGGCGTTCCACAGCCACTGTGCGGCGGTCGCAGTGGTCTGGATGGCGTTGTAGGTGAACATGGCCGCGCGAAGCAGCCCGTAGCCCAGGAGCAGGCCGCCGACCGCGATCACCGTCGCGCCGAGCACTTCCTTGTTGCTGCCGATGAGCCCGGTCACCGAGGAGATCGCAGGCCCGAAGTTGTCGCGGAACCACCCCGTGATCTCGGTGACTCGCGGGATCACCTGGCCGCCGATCACGTCGGTGGCGAAGGTGATGAACTGGCGCTTCGCCCGTTCGATCTCGGCCGTCGGGCCCTGCGCCATGCTGGCCGCCAGGGCGCCGGACGCGCCGTCGACCTGGCCCAGGGCGGCCACGGCCGATGAGGGGTCCATCGCGAGGAGAGCGCCCTGGAGGTCCTCGGCCTTGGTACCGAACAGCGCGGTCGCCGCCGCGCTCTGCTCGACCGGGTCCTTCATCGCGCGCAGCCGGTCCAGGATGGTGTCCAGCGCGCCCGACGCCCGGTCGCCGCCGGCGGACACGTCGGCCTGCATCTGCTTGGCGTCCAGGCCGAGCTTGGCCATCGCGTCACCGGCCGCCGAGGGCATCGCGCGGACGATGAGCCCGAACTCCTTGAACGCGTCGGACACCAGGTCGGTGTTCCGGGCCGCGGCTTCACCGCCCTGTGCGAACAGGCCGAACACCTGCTTGCCGGTCAGGCCGAGGGACTGGAACTGGACGCCGTACTCGGTGACGGTGTCCATCACGTCGTCGGCGGTCGCGCCGAGCGTCCGGTACGCGAACGTCAGCAGGTCGTATGCCTCCTCGGGCGTCTCGACCAGGTTGGACTTCACCGCCTGCCCGGCCGCGCGCGAGCTCTCGACCACGTCCACGCCGAACGTCTTGGACAGCGCCAAGGCGCGCGAGGTGACGCCCGCCAGGTCCTCGTCGGCCAGGCCCTTGATCTCGGTCGTCACCGCCCGGGTGGCCTCCGAGACCTCGGCCAGGCCCTCCCCGAGACCTTCGGAGTACAGCTCCCCGGCGATGCGCCCGGCCTGCTCGGCGACCGCGGTTCCCGGGCCGAGCTGGTTCTGGAGGTTCTTCGCGATGTCGATGTTGCCGAACGCCTCCCCGATGAGGTCGCCCGCCGTGCCGACTGCGGCGAACGCCGCCGTGACACCAGCAGCGGCGCCCGCGGCTTGCCCGGCCCAGCCCTTGAACGAGTCGCCCACGCCCGCGATGTCGCGGGACGCGTCGCGGGCGGATGGGCCGATCTCGTTCTCACCCTGGAAACGGACGCGGACTGTGCGCTCTCCGGCCATCAGTCGTCACCGCCTGCGGTGAACTTCTCGATGATCCGGTCAGCCATGTCCTGCCACTGCTCGAACACCGGCCCCTTGTTCACGTCGACCACGGGGAAGAACCAGTACCCGTCAGCCTTGAACGGCCGGAACTGCGGGTAGTTGTCGCTGCCGAACTCGGAGCCGAACAGCACCTTCCAGGCGGGAACCCGGTTGGTGCCGACCTTCTTCGCGCCACCGGCCTGGATGACCGGCACGCGGTCGCGCACGGCCTTGACGGTCGGTGCCATGAGCGCGGACTGGCGGTTGTCGCCGAGCGCGGACTGGCGCACCTTGGCGGCCAGGAACTCGGCGAGCCGCTGGGAGCCGTCGCGGATCTCCTGCGTGGCGTCCTTCGGCAGGGAACGGAAGGCGTTGAGCGTCGACTTCAGGCCGGGCACGTCGATCCGGACCGTGAGTGCCGTCTTCTTGCCGCCCACCGGAACCTCCTTCCCACCTCGTCAGCCAGACATCACCCGGCCGGAGTTACCTCCGGCCCGTCCACTTCCGCCGCGACTTCCGCCCCGGTCGTGCAAGTCGTCCAGTAGTTCCCAAGCGGTCGCGATCTCCTGCTCTGACCAGCGCTTGACCTCGGACAGCGGTTGCCGTGTCGAGATCGCCAACGCGATCAGGTCTCGGGTGACGCTTCCGCGTTCGTAGGGTCCACAGCCACCTTGCGGGTGTGGATGTCACACGAGTCCTCGAACTCGTTGTAGGACAACGAGGTGAGCCCCTGGCGGGACGCGGCGAGCCACACCAGGCGGTACGTGCCCGCCAACGTGTCGCCCTCGGTCTTGCCCTTGCTGGTGCGTTCCCACGCCAACGCGTCGCGGGAACGCACCTTCACCTCGAACTCGTCGCCGTCGTCGGGCGTGATGGTGGCGACGAGCTGATGCCGTTCACTCACAGCGAGATCACTCCTCTGGTGACGTCGACAACGCTGGAGTAGTCGACGTACGCACGGCCGGCATCGGCGCTGAGGACCGGTTGCCGGTAGGCGTTCATGGTCAGCGGGATCGTCTTGAACGCGCCGGCGGCCACGGTGACGATCCGATCGGACAGCGTCAGGTCCTCGACACCGCCCGGCGTCTGCACGGTGACCGTGATCGGTGCGGCGCTGTCGTTCGCGACGTGCAGGTAGCACCGGCCGACGTCGACCACGTCACCGTCCACAGTGGGCGCGGTCAGGATCGGCGCGAGACCGGCGAGCGGCATCACCTGTGTGGCGACAGAAGTGCGGGCCATCATCCCACCTCGATGAAGTCGGGCTCACCGACGACCATCAGGGTGATGTCGGTGACCTCGGTCGTCCGGGCTTCGCCACCGACGGCGGGCTTCTTCAGCTTCACCTGGCCTTCCCACCGGACGTGTTCGCCCGGGACGTCCGGCAGGTGGTCGAGGGTGAAGTCCACGACCTGGCCGCCGTTCTTGGTCAGGTAGCGGCTGATCCCGGCCGATCGCCAGTCGGCGAAGAAGTTCAGCTCCAGCGTCGGCTCCGGGTCCGTCTCCTCAACGAACGTGCCGTCAGCGCAGTAGGTGTACATGCGGTCGCCGTCGGACTCGCCCGGGTCGTACTTCCAGTTCTTCAACTGGCACTCGAACGACTGCCCGTCGAGCGTGAACGTGATGATCTTCAATCGTCGCTGGTGGACGGTCACAGTGCCACCTCCACGGTGATGGCGTAGCAGGGAAGATCGATCGCGCCGTTCGCGAAAACGCCGGGCACGGCGTTGATCACGGTCGCGTCGGTCTGTGTGTCGATGGCCTTGGCGACGGCCGGGACCAGGCGCACGAGGTGTTCCACCGCGCGCTCGTCCATGCCGGTCACCACGAAGACGGTGTAGCTGGCTCCAGTCGGCTCGATCTGGAAGCCGTCCCAGGTGAGCGACGGCGGGCCGACGATCACGCCGGGCGGATCTATGTCGGCGCCGACGGCCGGGTACGCGCGGACCTTGTCGACGGTCTCGGCGGCCTCGGCCAGCACCAGCGGCCACTCCTCCAAAGCGGACATCAGGCGATCACCGGCCCTCGGTGCCGGCCGATACCCAGCAGGCGCTCGATGTCCGGATCGAACGACGGGACGCGTCCGGTACCCAGCTCGCCCATCGCGATCAGGGCGTCCGGCGACTTGCGACGGCTGAACCAGCGCAAGGCGAGGCGCACCGTGCCGAGCACCAAGTCCGCGGGCGGGTCCGGCCACACGAGCGGGTCGAGGGTGGCGTCCGCCCGGTAGTTGAACTCCGGGCGGACGCGCTCCACGAACGCCACCGCGGCGTCGAGCTGGAGCGTCAGCGCGGCGTCGTCGCGGTCGTCGGTGACGCCCTTGTCCGCCTTCAGCTCCTCCAGCGTCGGCGGCCAGGTGGTACTCACGATCAGGCCGCCGTGACCTGTGCGGCCTTGACGCCCGCACCACCGTGCAGCACGTACGTGGCGATGTAGCCCCAGACGCCCAGGATGATGGACTGCGGGCCGGCGACCTCCTCGTACCGGAACCGGAGGACGTCCGACTCGAACAGCAGCACGTCCTGCGACCGGGCGGCCAGGAACTTCTCCGGGTACGCCAGGCCGGTCCCCATGCCCGCGGTGGGGATGGCGGTCAGACCCTCGATCTCGCCCGTCATCGGGCCGGTCTGGACACCGGCGCCGTTCTGGACGTTGTACTGACCGAAGGGCATCAGCGGTCGGCCGTTGCCGTCCTTCAGCTTCCGGAACCGCCCGAACCGCGGGATGCTGACCGCGAGGATGTCCGGCGGGAGCAGGCGCGACGTCCACACCGCCGTCGACAGGTCGATCACGGCGTCCGTCGCGGCCGACGCGGTGAAGGCGGCCTCGGTCGCCAGGGACACCACCGACGCGCCGGCGGCGGCCAGCATGGCGGCGGCCACGCGCGTCTCGACCTTCAGGTCGAACACCGACATCAGGTCGGCGTAGATGAGCTGGTCGACCGCGGGCGTCGCCATGTCGAGGAGCTGCCGGGACAGCTTCTGCGAGCCGGACGTGGGCTTGGGCGTGACGGTGTCCACGTCGGAGTCCCACGCGTCGACCTGGGACGGCGCGTCGTTCTCGTTGACCTGCTCGGCCACCACGTTGTCCGTGCCCGCGGTCTGCTTCGGCACGGTGATCGGTCGCGGGTCGTCGCCGAGCGGGATCCGGTTGACGCGGGCGGCCAGCGCGCGGCCCTGCCGGTTGAGCGGCTGGAACAGCTCGGTCATCCAGTGCGGGGCGACGACGCCGGGCCCGTTGGTGCCGGTGGACAGCGCGCGGTTGTGCTCCTCCAGGCGCTGCTGTGCCAACGGGTCGCGCCGGACGCCGGCGGTGTAGAGGTCCTGGAAGAACGAGTGCTCTCCGCCCTCGTGCGCGGCCCGGTAGTGGCCGGGGTCGCGGTCGCGGGTGGTGACGCGCGAGCGGTCGTGCTCCTCCTGGCGCTGCCGCACGTCAGCCGCCGCGTCGCCGCCCAGGACGTTGTCCAGGTCGGCGGCCAGCGACGCCACGCGAGCGTTGCGGGTCTCGACCTCGGTCAGGTCGGCGATCTGCGTCGCGAGCAGCGCGGCGTCCTGCGACTGCTCGGTGATCGAGCGCAGCTCGTCTTCGGTGAGGTCGCGGCCAGCGTCGGCGGCTCGCGTCTGCAAGCCCTCGATGCCGCTGCGCAGCGCGTCGTAGCGGTCGCGGAGCCTCTTCAGGTACGGGTTCACGGGTGACCTCCGGTCACGGGAGACGGTGGATTCACGTCACGAGTGACCGGGGTGCCGTGCGGGTCCGGGCGAGGGGCCGCGTGTCGCGGGGTGTCGCTCCGGTCCGACGGGGTGTCGGTATCGAACTTCGGGCTGGACCTTACTGGAGGTTCCGAAAAACCTCCAGTAAGGGTGAGCTACACGGGCAGGACGGGCAGCGCGGCGAGAATCTGGCGGGCACGGTCCAGCCGTTCCGTGCCCAGCGCGGTCCCGCACTCCGGGCACGCACCGGTCGCGCCGAGGTGCCGGACCTCGGTAACCGCGGCGTGGTCGCCGTACGCGCCCTCGGGCACCACCGCGACCTCGGTCAGGTGAGCCTTCGCGCGCTGGACGATGCCGCCGGGCAGGCGCCGGTTCTGGCCTTCCCGGAAGCCGATGGACAGGTGGTTCAGCACACCGTCGCGCACGAGCGTCAACGTCTCGTCGCCCGTCGGCGTCGCCGAGACGCGCCACTCGCCGTACAGCCCGGCCGTGTCCTCGCGCAACATCAGCGTCCGACCGATGAGGACGCCGCCGTGCCGCTGGTGGTTCCGGGTGATCGGCACGCGGTGCGCCGCGGCGATCTGGTGGGCGAACGAGCCGCGCGTGAACGACTCCGTCAGCTCGGCGTCGATCCGCTGCGGCCGGTCGTACGGGACCGCGATGCCGACGATGGTTCGGCCGTCACCGCCCCTGCTCGCCGAGCGGACCTCCAAGTCCGGCGCGAACGTCCGGTAGATCGTGGTGTCGTCAGGCATTCCGTGCCTCCAGGAAGTGGCTCCAGCAGATGCCGCCCTGCAACGCTTCGTTGGTGCACCCGTCCCGAGTGCACTGGTTCTCGACGCCCTCCGACGGCCCTGCCGGGCCGTCCTGCTGGCCGCTGACGTCCTCGGCGGTGCGCGCCGGGGTGACGTCCGGGGTAGGCGCGGCCGGGCGCTCCTCGACGCGCTCAACCGGCCGAGCGGCGGCGGCTGGTGCGGCGGCGGGCGCGGCCTGAGCCGCGGGCGCGGCGGGCGCGGCGGGCGCGGTGCGGCCAGCGGCCTGCTTGCGGCGGGCGTTACTGCTCATCGTCGGTGCCTTCCTGCTCGGCGTCGCCCTTGGTGGGCGGCGGGGTGGATGCGGCGGCGTCGCCGAGCGGCGGCCGGTCCTCCAGGTCGCGCGCCTCGTCCACCGTGAGGAACCCGGCGTCGATGCCGATCTTGTGCGCCTGGTAGCGGGCCAAGGTGTCGGCGCGGAGGACCACGTCCAGCGTCGCCTTCACCGTCGTGCCCCGGGGAAACACGAGCGACCGCGCCTGCTCGAACCGCGCGAGGTGCCCGCCCAGCGTGTACTTCAGGAGGTTGATGCCCTCCTGTTCGATGTTCGAGTAGGGCCGGGAGTGCTGCGACGCGGCCAACCAGGACGGGTCCATGCCGAACATCAGCGCCAGCTCAACCAGGGTGAACGTCCGAGCCTCGATGAGCTGAAGTTCCTCCGGGTTCCACGACAGCGGCACGAACTCGGTCGTGGCGTTCAGCACGGCCACCGTCCGGGTGCGCTGCGCCTCCAGCCACTTGGCCTTGAGCGTGGCGGCCTCGGGCGCGGTGAGGTCGGGCGCCGTCGACTTCAGGGTGCCGGTCGGCACGCCGTGCACGCCGAGCGAGCGCGCCTGCTTGCGCTGCTCGTGCGCCAGCTCGATCGTCTCCAGGTGCGCCTCCAGCACGCCGACGCCACGCAGCCCGCCCGGCTCGCACGGCCCTTTCGTGTGGATCACCTCGTGCGGGCCGAACTCGTGCCCGGCGATCATGTAGACCACCTGGCCGGGTTCCGTCTCGTCGTGGTTTCGGCGCCGTACGCCGACGTGCGCCGCGGGCACCGGCACGGTGGCGGTCGGAACCCCTGTCGCGTTGCGCGCGGCGATGACCTCGATGGCGTTGCCGTGCCAGATCAGGTCCATGCACAGGCTGGACATGGTGGTCATCCGGGTATCGGGTGGTGACGGCTGCTCCAGCAGCAACGGCGTCGGCCTGATCACCTCGACCGGACGGCCGGGCCGCTGCCGGTACGCCTCCCACGGCACGCGGCCGATCAGGTCGGCCAGCAGGGTCACCGCGCGCCACGCGCCGGGGATGGACATCGCGCCGCGGTAGAACGACCCGAGGAACGCGTCCCGGACCGGGCCGCCCTGGAACACGGCGGCCTCGAACGTCGCGCCGGCGGTGCGCGCGTGCTCGTCCTCGACGGTGGCCTGGCGGATGAACGCGCGACCGAGCCCCATCACAACCACCCCAGTTCGACCAGCACGCCGACGCCGACGGCCAGGACGCCGCCAGCGACCAGGGCGACGCCGAGTCCGGCCAGCACGAACACCCCGGCGACGAGCACGAGGCCGCCGCCGAGCTGGAGCGCGGAGCCGACAACGTCGGCCCGGCCGCGCCGGCCGCGCCGCTTGGGTGAGGACGTGGTCATCAGAAAACCGCCGGTCTCGGCACAGGCCGCTCGTTGGGTGGCATGGTGCGGGCCAGGTGGACGGCACCCGCGGTCGCGTACGCGCCGTCGCAGGAACCAGCGCCGCGCCGGGTGAACCTCCAGCCGTCGCCGCTGTAGGACTTCTCGGCGCCGGTCACGTGCTCGTTCAGCACCTCGTCGTCGCTGTGCACGATGCTGCCGGACCGGACCTGCTCGGCCAGGCCCATGCACACGGCGGGCACCGTCTTGATCTCCTCGACCTCGACGCCAGGCGGAGGCCAGGCACCTCGCGGGTCGTTCTCCTCGCGCTTGGCCATCTCGGCAGTGAGCGCGGCGGCCGGGCCGTTCGGGAACCAGCCGACGCGGGCCGGTCCGACCTTGATCGTCAGGTCGCGCAAGTCGGCGCGAACCGAGCGCAGGGCGTCGGGCCCTTCCCAGTGCTGGACGACCTCGACGCGCACGCGCCCGTCAGCGAGCATCGCGGCGGCCACGAGGGTGGCGTGCAGCCCGTCCAGCGACACGTCCAGCACCAGGGCGACGCGGTCGCGGACATCGTCCAGCGTGCCGTCCTCGTGGCACTCCGCCCACTTCTCGCCGTCGATGGCCGGGTCCATCCGCTTCACCCGGATGCACATGTGCTCGGTCTTGAACGACGCGAGCAGCTTGCCGCCCTTGGTCACCGCGCGCCGGGCCGCGCCCAGCAGGGTCTCGGCACCGTCGCCGAGGTGGCCGAGCGACGGGTTTGCCTGCGCCAGCGCCTCCAAGTCGAGGGGCGACGCGGTGTCGGGCGCGGAGTACTCGAACAGGCCAAGCCGCTGATCGCCCACGCCGGTGTCGATGTAGGACAGCGCCGCGTCCCGGTAGTCGTTGAGCACCACGGACAGGTCACTGCCCGCGTTCGACAGGGCGAACACCTGGCTACCCCACCGGGCCGTCGTCGCGGGCACCGACGCGTCGTGCGCGCTGTAGTCGTGGTGCTGGCGCAGCTCGTCCAGGATGAGCCGGTCAACGCTCATCGACCGGCCGCCCTCCTCGTTGCTCGCGGCGATCCGGTACTTGCTGCCCTCCTCCAGCTCGTACTCCAGCTCATCGGCCCGCCAGAGGCACTGCTCGCCGTTCGTCTTCCGCACGCCGCCGTTCTTCGGGATCTCGATGGCCAGGGCCGGGTTCCGGCGCGCCCGCTTCACCGCTTCCTTCCAGGCGTCGCCCGCGTACTCCAGCTTGGTCGAGGTGCCCAGGATCATCTTCACGCGCTGGACGAACAGCCAGAACAGCGAGAGCACGACGCACAGGTACGTCTTCCCGTTCTGGCGGCTCACGAGGATCAGCACGAACTTGAACCTCGGCCGACCGTCCTCCAGCAGTTCGCCCGCGTGGATGACGGTCCACTCTTGCCACGGGAGCAGCGGCTCCTTCAGCTCGTCCCGAGCGAACTCGATCACGTCGAAGCCGTAGCTGGTCTCCGGGGTCAGCTCACGCAGGGGTGGCGTCCACAGCCGCGGCTGAACCGCGCCCAGAACGGGCGGCCTCGCGCTCGCGGAGTTCATCGAGCTTGGTCCGGCGGGCGTTGGCATCGGGGGCACCTCCCTTGTTCATCAGCACCCGCGACTTCGGCGACGCGCCCAGCTCGGCGAGCGCCGCTTGGAGCTTCGGGCCCAGCTCGCCGAGAACGGTCTGGTGCTCGACACGGCGCAGGAGCGCGGCCAGGCGGCGGGCTTGGTCCTCGTCATCAGGCTCGATCAGCGCGGCGTCGGCGGCGATCTCGGCGGCGGCGTCGACAGCCGCGGCGTACTGGAGCGCCAGCGCGCGTAGGCCGGCGTCCTCCGGCTTGGTGGTCAGTGCGCTCAGGGACGCCTCGACGGACGGCGTGAGCCGGCCGCCGTTGTCGGGTTGCAGCCCGCTGTCCGCGCGCACTGACACCTCCTCATCCCGATCACCTTCGCCGCGCGCAGTATGGCACAAACCTCTACCTTGGTCGAAGTTTGCAGGTCAGCATTAGTGCAGGTCAGAGGTGGTGGAGGGTAGTGGATAGTTCGCCGCAAACTTTTCAGCGAGCGCGCGCGCGTGGAAGGAACAGCGAACCCTCCACAACCCTCCACTGTGGCGCGTTCGCGGCGGAGAACCGGCGAACCCTCCACAACCCTCCACCTCCCCGGCCGCCGATCCGCCGGGGAGAGAGAAAGGACAGGGACGCGGATGTCCAGCCGCCCCCGGCCCACCAGAAAAACCGCAGGTCAGCGGCTTGTCGTTTGCGCAGGTCAGCGGCTTGCGCGCACGGCAACGG
>NZ_JBVJVK010000101.1:0-18779 GCF_055603705.1 Actinosynnema sp. NPDC037264
CCCCCCCCCCCCCCCCCCCCCCCCCCCCCCCCCCCCCCCCCCCCCCCCCCCCCCCCCCCCCCCCCCCCCCCCCCCCCCCCCCCCCCCCCCCCGCGTCGTCAGACCAGCCAGACCGCGGTGTCCGGCGGCAGCTGGTTGCCGTCCATCGGACCGCTGGCCAGCAGGATCTCCCCGGGCGGCAGCGGCACCGGGCCGCCGGAGGTGTTCAGGGCGCAGATCAGCCCGCCGCCCTTGCGCCGGAACGCGAAGCACCCGGGCGGCGCGCCGTACCACTCCAGTTCGTCGCCGCTGAACGCCGGCTGCGACTTCCGCAGCTCCAGCGCGTGCCGGTAGAACGAGAGCATCGAGTCGGGGTCTTCCAGCTGCGACTCGGCGGTCAGGCCGGCCCACTCGTTCGGCTGCGGCAGCCAGGTGGTCACGCCCTCGGAGAAGCCGAACGGCGGCGTGTCGCCCTCCCACGGCAGCGGGACGCGGCAGCCGTCGCGACCGCGCAGGGTGTGCCCGGACCGCAGCCAGATCGGGTCCTGCAACGCCCACTCCGGCAGCTCCACGTCCGGCAGGCCGAGCTCTTCGCCGTTGTAGAGGTAGACCACGCCGGGCAGCGCCAGTTCCACCAGCGTCATCGCCTTCGCCCGCTGCGCGCCGATCGCGCCGCCGCCGTACCGCGTCACGTGCCGCGGCACGTCGTGGTTGGACAACGTCCAGGTCGGCGGCGCGCCCACGCCGCGCACCGCGCCCAGCCCGTGCTCGATGGCCGAGCGGACGCCGTCCGCGTCGAACGGCGCCTCGAGGAACCGGAAGCTGAACCCGAGGTGCAGCTCGTCGGGCCGCAGGTACCGGGCGTACCGCTCGTCGTCCTTCACCCAGATCTCGCCGACGGCCATCCGGCCCGGGTACTCGTCGATGACCTTGCGGATCATCCGGTGGATCTCGTGCACGCCGTCGTTGTCGAACCGGGGGTCCAGCGCGTTGTCGTGCATCACGCCCGCGCCCAGCTCGACCCGCGGGTCGAGGTTCGGCAAGCCGTAGGGCTTGGCCATGCCGTGGGCGACGTCGATGCGGAACCCGTCCACCCCGCGGTCGAGCCAGAACCGCAGCGTGCGCGCCAGGTCGGCGGCGACCTCGGGGTTGTCCCAGTTCAGGTCGGGCTGCTCGGGCGCGAACAGGTGCAGGTACCACTGCCCGTCGGGCACCCGGGTCCACGCCGGCCCGCCGAACTGGCTGGGCCAGTTGTTCGGCGGCACGGACCCGTCGAACCCGCCGCCGTCGCGGAACACGAACCGGTCCCGCTCGACCGAGCCGGGCCCGGCCCGCAGCGCGGCCTGGAACCAGGCGTGCCGGTCGCTGGTGTGGTTCGGCACGAGGTCGATGGTGACCTTGAGGTTGTGCGCGTGCGCCTCGGTGACCAGCCGGTCGAACGCGGCCAGGTCGCCGAACAGCGGGTCGACGTCACGGGGGTCGGCCACGTCGTAGCCGTGGTCGGCCATGGGGGAGGTGAAGAACGGCGTGAGCCACAGGGCGTCCACGCCGAGCAGTTCGAGGTAGCCGAGCCGGGAGCGGATACCGTCGAGGTCGCCCACGCCGTCACCGTTCGCGTCGGCGAAGGATCGGACGTAGACCTGGTAGAAGACGGCGTCACGCCACCAGGCGGACTCGTCGGCGATCTCTGGTTGTAGATCGGAGGATCGTCGCACGAGGAGTCATCCTGCCATTCGCGACCGACACCACGACCCCGTTCGAGTGATCAAGAATCACACCCAGGCGTTCATCATGCTGTTGGCGGCCATCTCCAGGTACGCCCAGAGCTGCTTGCGGTGTTCGGGGGAGAGCTCGACGGAGTCGACGCCGACCTTGATGCAGCGCAACCAGGCGTCCCGCTCCACGGGACCGATCACGAACGGAGCGTGACGCATCCGCAACCGAGGATGACCGCGGTTGTCGGAATACGTGTGCGGACCGCCCCAGTACTGCATCAGGAACAGCCGGAACCGCTCCTCGGCGGGACCGAGGTCCTCTTCGGGGTACAGCGGGCGCAGGACGGGATCGGCGGCCACTTCCTCGTAGAAGACCGCGACGATCTTGTGGAACGTCTCGTACCCGCCCACTGCTTCGTAGAAGTTCTCCGGCGGAGTGGTCACCCCTCCATCCTGCCTCAGCCACCGACCGGCAGCCGACGCCGACCCCCGCCGCGGGCCTACGCTCGGCGCGGTGGACGAGGTGCGCAACGAGGCGTCCGAGGTGTCGGGCACGGTCGTGCAGGCCGGTGGCGACGTCACGGTGTACGTGGACGGCGACCAGGGCGCCGGGTCCCTCGTGGTGACGGTGGACCGGTCAGCGATCGAGGAGCTGGTGGAGTTCGCCGACGAGCCGGGTCTGTTCCACGCCTGGAGTCGCCGGGTCGGCGTGGTCGTCGAGGCGCGGGGCGCGCGGGCGGTCGTGCTGACGGGGTTGCGGGCGGTGGTCCTGGCCCGGCGGGCGCCCCGGCCGGTCGGCAGGCGGGCGGTGGTCGCCGGAGCCGTGGAGCCCGCCCGGTCCACCGTGGACTTCGACCGCGACCCGCCGCGCTCACCGGGCGCGGGGTTCCCGGTGGCGGTGTCGGCGACCCGGCCGCACGTGCTCGCGCTGGACCTGGTGGTGCGCGAGCACGAGGTCGACTGGCGCCTGGAGCTGGACTGGGTGTCCGACGGCGAGTCCGGGGTGTTCCTCGTACCCGACGCGGGCCACTTCACCCACCGGCCGCCCGGCGCGACGGCCGGGTTGGCGGGCGAGGTGTCGGTGCTGGTGCCGGGGCGGCCGGAGCCGGTGCCGGTGGGTCCCGGAGCCGTGTCCCCGGAGCGGATCCGGCGGCTCCTGGACCAGGTGATCGAGCACTGGTCGCACGCGCGGGCGTGGTTGCTGTCGACCAACCACTTCGCGATGGCCGGTCACGTCGCCGCGATCGACCCCGGCCGGGTGCGCGAGTGGATGCGGGCATTGCCGGGCATGGGGCAGAAGGAGCTCCTCGAGGTGGCGAGGGCGGTCGCGCCGGCCGATCCCGAACTGACCCGGCTGCTGGTGACCAGGGTCCGGCACGCGCGGACGGCCCCGTTGCCGAACGAAGCGGTTGAGCTGCTGGCCGAACTGGCGGCGACCATCCGCGTCGTCGACCCCGCGTTGGCGCGGGGTTTGCTGGAAGAGGCCGAGCCCCTCGTGCCGGAGATGTACGGAGGGCCCGGGATGGGGATGGCGATCCTGGCCGCCGCGTGGGGACCGCTGGACCCACGACGGGCTCGGGCGCTGGCGCTGGAGGCGGCCGGGCTGTGGACCGAGGTCCGACCGGCCTTGAGCGTGCGGCCGAGGCGGGAGGTCGATCACCTCGTGCGGGCGTTGGTCTGGTCGGACCCGGAGCAGGCGGTGCGCCTGGCGCGCGATCGCGACCTGCTGGCGCTGCTGGCCGGGCAGCCCGGGATCGACGGCCGGCGACTGGTCACCGAGTCGACCGATCCGCAGCGCACGGCGTTGCTGCTGGAGGAGGTGGCCGAGCCGGCCGACACCGACTGGTGGGTGGCTCAGGTGCGCGCCGTGACGCCCCTGCTGATGGTGGAACAACGGGTCCGCCTGCTGGCGCGGGTGGCGGCGGTCGTGGCGCCCGGTGCGGCCCGGGAGCTGGTCGCCGAGGCGGAACGCGAACTCGACTCGGTGATCTCCGCCCAGGAGCACTCGCGCGCGTCGGCCGAGGTGGCCTGCGCGGTCGCCCTGCTCGACCCGGACCGGGCGGAACGGCTCGCGCAGGCGATCCGGAGCTCGAAGGACCGGACGACGGTGCTCGTGGCCGTGGCTCACGCCCTGCACCGCAGGCTCGACCCGCGGGGCTCGGCCGAGCGCTCACCCCGACGACCACCCGCACCGGCGCCGTAGCGGTCCCAGCGCCCTGAGCGCCCGCTTGGCGAAGCAGTGGCGGACCGCGCCGATCCGTGGTGAACCCGCCGCGCGCCACCGCATCCTGGGCGCGACATCTCCTGTCACGAGGGAGAACACGACATGGGCGAGGCCAACGAGGCGCTCCACCGCTGGTTCCGGCAAGGAGGGTGGACCCAGCTCGAACTCGCGCGTGCCGTCGGGCGGCTCGGCCGGGCCCGGGGCTACAACGTCGCGCCGGACAGCTCACGGGTGCGGCGGTGGCTGGAGGGCGAACGGCCGCGGCACCCCGTCCCGGAGCTGTTGGCGGCGCTGTTCGCCGAACGGACGGGCAGGCCGTGCACGCCGGCGGACCTCGGCCTGGCCACGGCGTCGCCGACCCGCGATCAGGTCTCGTGGGACCACCGGGGCCTGGTCGCCACGTTGCAGGACTTCACCAGGAGCGATCTGATGATCAAACGCAGGGACGTGCTCGGCGCGACCGCCGCCCTGGCCACGGGCGCGGTCCTGGAAGGGCGCTTGACCGGGTGGCTGGACGCGGACGACGCGGCGCCGACCCCGGCACTGGGGCCGGGCCGCATCGGCACCGCGGAGATCGCCGAGATCGAGGCGGCGACCAGGACGTTCTGGGCCTGGGACGCCAAGCGCGGCGGCGGCCTGTACCGCGAGGCCGTGGTGGGACAGCTCAAGGCGATGACCGACCTGCTCGACCACACCTACCCCGACGCGATCTCCCGCCGCCTGTTCCGCTCGACCGCCGACCTCGCCAGGCTGGCCGGCTGGATGTCGCACGACGTCGGCCTCCAGGCGACCGCGCAGCAGTACTTCACGCTGGCCCTGCACTGCGCCAAGCGGGCGCGGGACACCGGGCTGGGCGTCGAGGTGCTGTCCCGGATGGCGCGCCAGATGGTGCACGTGGGCAAACCCCGCGAGGCGCTGTCCCTGGTCGCGCTGGCCCGGCGCGGCTCGGGGAGCAGGCTGGGGCCGATGCCGGCGGCCATGCTCGCGACCTGCGAGGCCTGGGCGCACGCCGGCCTCGGTGACGTCCGTGCGGTGGACCGGGCGGTCGGCGTCGCGGAGGCGGACTTCGCGCGCGCCGACCCCTCCGAGACCCCCGCGTGGCTGTCCTACTTCGACCGGGCCGGGCTGGAGGGCATGGCGGCCCTGTCGTACCGGACCGTGGCCGAACACCGACCGGGCGTCGAGCGGAGGGCCGAACCGCACCTCGTCGAGGCGCTGCGCCTGCGCCGCGACTCCTACCAGCGGTCGAACCTGTTCGACGTGATCTCCCTGCTGGGCGTCCGCGTGCTGCAGGGCGAGCACGCCGAGGCGAACCGCCTGGCGGCCGACCTGCTGAGCCCGGCCGGGCGCATCAGCTCGACCAGGACCTTCGACCGCCTCAAAGTCGTCCGCGACCGGGCCATGGCCGACGCCGCGCGCTCGAAGGAGGCGCGGTCG
Organism: Actinosynnema sp. NPDC037264; assembly: GCF_055603705.1. Taxonomy (NCBI): domain Bacteria; kingdom Bacillati; phylum Actinomycetota; class Actinomycetes; order Pseudonocardiales; family Pseudonocardiaceae; genus Actinosynnema; species Actinosynnema sp. NPDC037264. The sequence goes on from NZ_JBVJVK010000101.1 coordinate 5,356, forward strand.
CTGGCCGACACGCTCGCCACGGTGATCGCGGCCTGAGCGGCTGCCGGGTGGTCGGGCAGCAGCACGGCGGCTCCTGCCCGACCTCCGTCAGGAGGACTTCAGGGAGATGCCCGCCTCGTCCAGCGCCGGCATCAGCTTGGCTCTCAGGGCACGCTGGACGGCCCACTGGCGGCCCGGCCGGACCTTCACCGTCACCCGCATGGTGATGCCCTCCGGCGTGACCTTCTCCACGCCGAGCACCTGCGGCTTGTCGATGACGTCCTTGGCCAGGACCTCCTCGCCCGTCGCGTCCTCCACGGCCTTGGTCAGCACCTCGCTGGCCGACGCCAGGTTCGCGCCGTACCCGAGCGGCAGGTCGACGACGGCCACGGCGAAGCCCTGCGAGGAGTTGCCGACCCGCAGGATCTCGCCGTTGCGGACGTACCAGACGGTGCCGTTGGTGTCGCGGATCGTGGTGATCCGCAGCGCGACCGACTCGACCGTGCCGGTCGCGGGGCCTAGGTCGACCACGTCGCCGACGCCGTACTGGTCCTCCAACATCATGAACATGCCGGACAGGAAGTCCTTGACCAGGTTCTGCGCGCCGAAACCGATGGCGACGCCGAGGATGCCCGCCGAGGTCAGGATCGGCGCGGGGTTCATGCCCAGCTCGGTGAGGACCTGGATGAACGCCACCCCGAACACGATGATCGTGACGAACGACTTGAGCACCGAGCCGATGGTCTTGGCCCGCTGCTCGCGCCGCTCGGAGACCAGCGCGCCCAGCGCCTGGGGAGCGCGCTCCCGCAGCGGCTTGAGCAACTTGGGCTTGCGACCCCCGTTGCCCCGGGTCATCCGGTCGATCAGCCGGCGGAGCAGGTAGCGGACCACGACGGCGATGATCAGCGTCAACGCGATCCGCAAGGCGCCCTCGGCGATCTTCGGCCCGTTGACCTCCCACCACGCGACGGCGAAGGCCGCCTCCACGTTGAACACCGGTGACGGCGTCGGCTCCACGTCCAGCACCTGCTCAGTCCTCCACTCTCACAACTCCAGGCCGGTCGCCCAGGCCAAGAAGGTCAACTGGTCCACGGCCAGGCCCACCGATCGGCTCACCGATCGGCCCGCGTGCCCCACCTCGGTCTCGCGGCGGAGCAGCACCGGGTGCTTGGTCGGATCACTCGACGTCGCGTGCTGCAGTGCCGCGCACATCTTCCGGGCGTGGTTGGGGTCCACGCGGCTGTCCGACTCGAAGACCGTGAACAGCACCGAAGGGTACTCAACTCCCGGCCGCACCCGGTGGTACGGGGAGTAGGCCAGCAGCCACGCCAGCTCTTCGGGCACGGCCGCCGAGCCGTACTCCTCCGCCCAGAGCCGCCCCAGCAGGAAGTTCTCGTACCGCACCATGTCCAGCAGTGGCGCTGAGCACACCACCGCCGCGTAGAGCTCCGGCCGCTGCGTCAACGCCGCACCGACGAGCAGCCCGCCGTTCGACCCACCCATGATCGACAACTGCTCCGGCGTGGTCCACCCGTCGCGGATCAACCGCTCGGCCGCCGCGTGGAAGTCGTCGAACACGTTCTGCTTGCGCTCCCGCATCCCCGCCCGGTGCCATTCCTCACCCTCCTCGTCGCCGCCGCGCAACGACGCGTGCGCCCACACGCCGCCCGCCTCGACCCACGCCAACGTGGTCGCGCTGTACCCCGGCCCGCGACCCACCGCGAACCCGCCGTACCCGGTCAGCAACGCCGGCCGGGGCAGGTCCGGGTGCTGCTTGCCGGACACCACGAACATTCGCACGACCGTGCCGTCGGCCGACGTGTACGAGACCTGTTGTGTGGACAACTCCGGCAGGGACACCGTTCCGGGCGCCGCCGCCTCCAGTTCGGTCCGGCCGGTCGACAGCGAGTACCGGTACACCGACAAGGGCGTGATGAAGTCGGACCACCCGAACCACAGCACGTCCCGGTCCGCAACGGTCAGCTCGTCGACTGTGGACAACCCGTGCAACGACCCCGTGCCGGGCAGCGGGACCTCCCGCAGGTGCTCGCCGGTCGCGGGGGAGTGCAGGTGCAGTTCCGACACCGCGTGCCGGGTCCGCAGCAGCACCAGCGACCCGTCCAGCCACGTCACCGCGTCCAGCACCGAGTCCGGCTGCTCGCCGACCAGCTCGGTCCACTCGGTCGGGGCCGCCGGGTCGGCCACGCACACCCGGAACCGGGGCGCGTCCCGGCTGGTCCGCAGGTAGAGCCGCCCGTCCGGGGCGACCCACGCCGAGCACTGCACGTCGTCGGAGTCGCGCACGACCGGCGTCAGCTCGCCCGAGCCGTGCAGGTCGGCGATCCACACCGAGTCGCGCCGCACGGTGCCGGGCGCGCCGTTCACCACCAGCCACCGGCCGTCCTCCGACAGCGACAGCCCGTAGTAGTAGGTGTGGTCCAGTCCGTCGCCGTGCACGTTCACGTCGTCGGACGCGGGCGTGCCCACCCGGTGCCGCCACACCCGCCGGTGGAACTGCCGCTCGTCCTCGGGCACCAGCGCGGGGTCGATCCGCCGCACGTAGAAGAACTCCTCGCCACCGGGCAGCCAGCCGACCGGCGAGTACCGGCACCGGTCGATCGGGCCGTCCAGCAGCTCGCCCGTGTCGACGTCCACGACGTGCAGCAACGAGTGCTCGTCACCGCCCACGGACACCTGGTAGGCCAGCCGCGTGCCCTCGCGGGACGGCGACCACTGGTCGAGGGTCGTCCGCCCGGACGGGTCCAGCCGCGACACGTCCAGCAGCACCCGCTCCACGCCGTCCACCCGCACGTACAGCACGGGGTGGTCCTCGTCCGGCCCGCGGCGCGTGTAGAACGCCCGCCCGGCCCGCCACACCGGCGTGCCGACGGAACCGGTCCGCATCAGCTCACCCAATCGGGCGGCGAGCGCGTCCCGGCCGGGCATCGCGTCCAGCCACGACCGCGCCACCCCGTCCTGCGCGTCCGACCACGCGGCCGTTCGGGGGTCCGCAGGGTCTTCGAGCCAGCGGTACGGGTCGGGGACCGCGTGTCCGTGCAGGTCGTCGACGAGGTCGAGCCGCGGTGCGGCGGGGTAGGTGATCGTCGCAGGCAGCGCTGCGCGGGAGGCATCGGTCACCTCGCCGAGCGTAGCCCGCGTGATGAAAACCATGTCCGATAGGGGGCCGTTCACCCAAGTTTCGGCCTCGGCTTCGTGACACGTCACATATCACAGGTGATTTTTGGGGTCGATCTGTGGTCTGCTAGGCCTGAACCGGTGGAGGTGGTCGCGTGCCAGACCGACAACCCACCCCGATCGGCGCCCTGGTGAACGCCGGGATCGCGTCGTCGGTGCCGTCCGGCCAAAAACAGCTCGCGCTGAACACCGTGCACACTGTGGCCGACGGCCAGGGGGCCGGTCCGGCGCCCGTGGTGTTGCCCTGGGGAAGACGCAAGGTCCTGCTGCTCAACGCCACGTTCGAACCGCTCACCGCGTTGCCCCTGCGGCGCGCGGTGGTCCTCGTCGTGTGCGGGAAGGCCGAGGTCGTGCACGGTGACCCCGCCGGGGCCGTCGTCCACTCCTCGACGTCCGAGGTCGTCGTCCCGTCGGTGATCCGGCTGGCGAACTACGTGCGCGTGCCCTACCGGGGCCGGGTCCCGCTCACGCGGGCCGGGCTGATGCACCGGGACCGGTACCGCTGCGCGTACTGCGGCGGACGCGCGGAGACGATCGACCACGTGGTGCCGCGCAGCCGGGGCGGCCCCCACTCGTGGACCAACTGCGTCGCCTGCTGCGCGAAGTGCAACCACCGCAAGGCCGACAAGCTCCTCTCGGAGCTCGGCTGGCGCCTGCGCGTGGTGCCCAACGCGCCCCGCGGGCCGCACTGGCGGCTGCTGGCCGGCGTCACCGAGGCCGACCCGCTGTGGCTGCCCTACCTCGGCGAGCCCGCGGCTTAGCGCCCGCTCCTCCTCACGCCGCCAGGACGTAGTCCCGGGGGTCGTCCGTGATGCGCACGGAGTCGTCGGTGATGCGCACGGAGTCGTCCGTGATGCGCACCGAGTCGTCGGTGATGCGCACCGATCCCGAGGTGATCCGGACCGAGCCCGCCATCGTGATGCGCACGGAGTCCGCGTCCGACCCGGTGATCCGGACGGAATCGGACTCCGACGCCGTGATCCGGACGGAGTCGTCCGTGGCCGAGGTGATGCGGACGGAGCCCTGAGAGGTGATCCGAACGGAGTCGTCGGAGGTGATGCGCACCGACTCGGCGAGCGTGGCCTGAGGCTGAACAGTGGTAACGCTCTGCTCCGATTGGGTGTACGACGAAAGGGTGAGGGCGGCGACCAGAACAAGGTTCATGGTGTACATGTCGTGTCCTCCGAGACTCATCGGGCGGGTATTGGTCTCCGGAATCGGATGCGCAAGACCCGTACAGGTGAAAAGCTAGAAGCCGAGTGGGCCCAGGACAAGACGCCAAACCGGCCGCCATTCGCCTCCGTCCGGGGGAAGGCCGACCGGGTGTACGGACTGCGACGATCGAGCACCGGAGCTGGTACATCCGGCACCGATGGACACCGAGCGTGACGTCGTCGCAGGTAGGACGTCAGGCAGCTCACAGGGCGCTATGCCACGTGCCAGGGCCCATCCCCGTGACGGTCACGTGCGCGCGGCCCCGGTCGGCGTCCCACCACGTGGTCACCGCCGTACGCGTGATCGCCGGGCACGCCCGCGGGGCCGCGTTCACAGTTGGAAGGGGCCGCCGGAGGCCCCGCGCACACCGCCCGACCCACACCAGTGCGGAAACGGGTGCCCTCACCCCGACCTGACCTGGACGATCGGTTACCGTAACCGGCGTGACCATCGTGGAGACCGTGCTCGTCTTCGCGCTGATCCCGCTGGCCATCTACGGCGTGATCACGCTACTGACGCTGAGGCCGAAGGCCACCCGCATTCAGCGGTACCGCCCGGGCCAGGAGTGGAACTACGCCCCCGTCTGGTGGACGGCGAACCCCGCGGGCCTGCCCGGCGGCGCGCACCAGGCCGTCACGGCGCCGGCCGAGGGCCGCACCGCAAAGGGAGGTGCCCGTGGCAACTGGTGAGCTGACGAGGGTGGACGTCGACCCGTCGACGCTGGAGGTCGGCGCGGTCGTGACCAACAGCGGCCGGGTGTCCGCCGCGAAGATGTACGAGCCGCACGCGCCGGGCCTGCCGTTCACGCCGGTGCAGCTGTCGAGCCTGGACGAGGCGCTGACGCTGGCCAGCCGCACCACCGGGTTGGACTTCAGCGTCTACCTCGGCGAGCTGGGCGCGGACCCGCGGGCGAAGGCCGAGGAGTTGCACGCCGCCACCGTGCGACCCACGCACGCCGTGCTGGTCGCCGTGTCGCCCGGTGAACGCCGGGTGGAGGTGGTGACGGGCGAGGAGTCCAACCGCCGCATCGCCGACCGCGGCGCGAAGCTCGCGGTGATGAGCATGGTCGCGTCCTTCAAGGAGGGCGACCTGTCCGGCGGCCTGGTGAGCGGCCTGCGGATGCTGACCGACCAGGCGGGCACGGCTCCCAAGCACGTCTGACGACCCCCGAACGACGAAGTGAAGGCCCCGGCGCACACCCGCCGGGGCCTTCGCGTTCACCGGGCCTTGAGCGCGTCCACGAACGCCTTCAGCCGTGCCGGGCTGACACCCAGCACGACCGAGGGGTTCTTGCTGTCCCGCACCGCGCCGAGGTGGTTCGCCACCTCCACGCAGGAGCCATCGCTGACACTCCTGTTGGACTTCTTCCAGCGCACGGTCATGCGACTCCCGTCGTCCGTTGCACCTCCTTCGCGATGAGTTCGAACGACTGCTCCGTGCTCATCGCGACCTCCAGCAACCTTGGCACGCACGCCTCGAAGCCGGCTACTGCCTCAGCCTCCTGCACGAAGACCGAGCTGACGTGGTTCTCCAGGTGCGCGAACGACGTGCCCTCGCACTTCAGCACCGTGAAGGCACCGTCGAGACCCGGATGCCAGCCGGTGGCGGTCGGCACGACCCTGAGGTCGACGTTCTCGTGCGCGCTCATCATCAGCAGGTGGTCGAACTGCTCGGTCATGACCTCCCGGCTGCCGAACGTCTGGCTGAGCACGGCCTCGCCGATCAGGACGGTGTAGCGGACGGGGTTGCGGCGGGTGAGGATGTCGCGCCGCCCCATCCGGACGGCGACGCGGGTGGCGATCTCCCCGTCGGGGATGCGGGCGGCTTCCATGATCGCGCGGGTGTAGGCGCTGACCTGCAGCAGGCCGGGGATGATCAGCGGTGACCAGCTGACGATCTCCTTGGCCATCTGCTCGACCTCCACGAGCGCGGCGATCTGGGAGCGCAGTTCGGGCATGTCGATCATCGCGAGGGGTGATCCACTCGGATCTTCGGTCATCGCCAGGATTTCTTCGCGATCCCGATCGGTGATGTCGAGCGGCTCGAGGATGCGGATGACCTCGGAGCGGGTCGGGACGCGCTGGCCGCTTTCGTTGCGCGAGAGCAACGAATGTACGACGCCAATCTTCCTCGCGAGTGCGCGTTGACTGAGGTTATTGGCCTCGCGGACGTTGCGCAAACGCGCGCCCAAAGCGATGGATTTCGAGGTGTTGCGGTTCATGGAAATGCATCTTAAAGCGGGACCAGTGGTCAAGTCTCTCGCTCGAAAAGGGGATTGACCAGGTGTTGCGGGCCGGACAAGGTGTTGTGCACCAGAGCTTCCGACCAGCCCGCACACTGGTCGGACATGTGCGGCGAGTGGTGCAGCGCGCGACGGGACTTCGCAGCGCACACCACTCGCCGCGCCCTTTGCAGACGTGCGTCAAGGGGGTTTCATGGAGTCCGAAGAAAGGCCGTCCGCGCGGCTGAGCACGGCCCGCAGTCGGGAATTGGGCGAGGAATTGCGCCGCGTCCGGCACCGGGCCCGGATGTCGTCGGCATTCGTCGCCGACGCGCTCGGCTGGTCGTTGGGCAAGCTGTCGAAACTCGAAACCGGCACGCGCGGCACGAGTCCGTGGGAGATCGGGACGCTGCTGGGCCGGTGTGGCGCGGACAAGGCGACCCGCGACCGGGTCCTGGCGATCGCCAGCGAGGTCGACGCGGGCAACTTCCTGCGCCGGCACGACCCGTGGCCGGACACGCTCACGGCGCTGTCCGTGCACGAGCACGTGGCCCGCACGGTGACGACCTACGAGCCGCTGGTCGTGCCGAGCCTGGCGCAGACCGAGGACTACGCGTACGCCTTGACCAAGGACCGGGACCTGACGGAGGCGCGCATGTCGCGGCAGGACGCGTTGCGCAGGCCGGGCGGGCCGGAGACGGTGATCTACATCCACGAGGCGGCGTTGCGGATCGTGGTCGGCGACGCGAGGGTCATGCGCGACCAGATGCTGCGCCTGACGTTGATGTGCGGCTGGTCGCGCATCAGCCCGCGGATCATCCCGATGAGCGCGCCGTCGCACACCTACCTGCGCCACTCCGGGACCCTGCTGACGTTCTCGTCGCCGGTCAAGCCGCTGGCCTACGCGGAGACCGAGACGGCGACGGTGTTCCACGACGACCCGACCGCGATCGACGCCTACGAGGCCAAGATGCGCCAGCTGGAGCGCGTGGTCCTGAGCCCGGCCCACTCACGCGACGTGTTCGCCCGCTGGGCCGACGCCTACGACCGCGACCACCGCTCCGCGCCGGACGCGAAACGGAGCAGCGCCTGAAGCGCTGCCCCGTTCACCTCGAAGCCGTCACCAGGTCCGAAGCCATCACCACGCACGCAGCGGCTCCGCGCACGTCACACGTCGAACCTCAGGACCGGTCGAACTCCTGGGCCGCCAGGGCGCGCACGATGCCCGCACGGCCCTCCGACACCAGTCGGCGCGGTACCGCGCCACGAACGGTCGGAGCGGCACCGCCCAGTTCACAGGTCGAGCACGATGCGAAGAGCGGTATCCACCTCGTTCATCTCGTGCAGGGACAACCTTCCGGCCCGATCACCCAAGCGTTGGGGGTCGATGGCCGTTGTCTGTTCTACGAGCACTCGAGTGGGCTGCCCGTTCAGTTCGATCTCAGGGCGGAACGACGCCGGTCGAGCCGAGGTGGAGGTCGGCGCGACGAGCCACGTGCTCAACGGGAGCGCGTTCGACTGGACGACGACCGCGTAGCGACTGCCTTGCTGCTCGTGCCCGGTAGCGTTGCGCGGCGCCCGAAGGCGGTAGACCTCACCACGCACGCAGTGGCTCCAAGTCGGCGAGTACGGCCCTTGCTTCCGCCACGTCCTCGGGGTCGGCTGCCAACGCGAGCGCTTCCTCGCGCAATGCCTCGGCCTGCTGCACCTTCGCGGCCAGGAGCAGGGCCTCGCGGATCGCGGCTGAAGCGCTGCGGCCATCGGCCGTCAATCTCTCCAGTGCCCGTTCCGTCTCGGTGTCCGGGCGAAAAGTGATGGTGCCCATGTGGGGAGTGTACTACGACTTGTGTGACGTGCGGTGACACGACCGGGTGCACCGCACGTCACACGTCGAACCTCAGGACCGGTCGAACTCCTGGGCCGCCAGGGCGCGCACGATGCCCGCACGGCCCTCCGACACCAGTCGGCGCAGGGCCGGCGGGCGTTCTTCGGCCAGCCACTCGTCGGCCGCCGTGACCGTCTCCTTCGAGATCGACCACGACGGGAACAGGCCGACGACCATGGACTGCGCCCGCTCGCTCGACCGGCGCTCCCACACGTCGGCCACGTCGGCGAAGTACCGCGCGACGAACGGCTGGAGCAGCGCCTTCTGGCCGGGGTGCTGGATGCCCGCGATGATCGCCTCCGACACCGCGTTCGGCAGCTCGTCGTCGTTCACCGCGCGGTCCCACGCCTCGGTCTTCGCCTCGATCGTCGGCCGCAGCGCGCGGGCCGACTCGGCCTTGCGGCGACCGGTGGCGGTGGGGTCGCGCTCCTCCTCGGCCCGGATCTCGTCCAGCCCGGCGGCGCCGTGCGCGACCAGCGCGTGCAGCAGCCGCCACCGCAGGTCGGTGTCCACGTCGAGGCCGTCGAGCACGTCCGTGCCGTCCAGCCAGCCGCGCACGACCTCCTGCGTCGCGGAGTCGAGCACGGACCCGGCCAGGGAGTTGACGAACGCCAGCTGGTGGTCCGAACCGGGCTCGGCGGCACGGGCCAGCTCCAGGACCCGCGTGGTGAACCGCCGCCAGCCCTCGTCGCGCCACGACACGTCCGCGTACGACGACAGCGCCGTCTGCGCCTGCAGCAGCAGCCGCTGCACGACGCCGACCTCGGTCTCCGCGTGCAGGCCGCCGAGCACCAGGTTCACGAAGTCGCGCGCCTTCAGCTCGGCCTCGCGCGTCATCTCCCACGCCGCCGACCAGCACAGCGTGCGCGGCAGCGGCTCGGCGATGTCGGCGATGTGGTCGATCAGCGACGCCAGCGAGTCGGCGTCCAGGCGCATCGTGCAGTAGGTGAGGTCGTCGTCGTTGACCAGCACCAGCTTGCCGCGCGGCACGCCGACCAGCTCGGGGACCTCGGTCCGCTCGCCGGACACGTCCAGCTCCACCCGGTGGGTGCGCACGAGCTTGCCGTCGGCGTCCGCGTCGTACACGCCGATCGCCAACCGGTGCGTGCGCAGCTCGCCCGCGCCCGGCCGCGCGCCGCCCTGGAGCACGGCGAACTCGGTGAACCTGCCCTGGGAGTCGACCGAGTACTTGGGTCGCAGCAGGTTCAGGCCGGTGGTCTCCAGCCACTGCGCGCTCCACCACGACAGGTCGCGGCCGGACGCCTCTTCGAGCGCGTTGAGCAGGTCGGCCAGCGTCGCGTTGCCCCAGGCGTGCTTGCCGAAGTACACCCGCAGGCCGGACAGGAAGTTCTCCAGGCCGACGTAGGCCACCAGCTGCTTGAGCACCGAGGCGCCCTTGGCGTAGGTGATGCCGTCGAAGTTGACCTCGACCGCCTGCAGGTCCGGGATGTCGGCGGCCACGGGGTGCGTGGACGGCAGCTGGTCCTGCCGGTAGGCCCACGACTTCTCGATCTTGGCGAACGTCGTCCACGCCTGCCGGTACTCGGTCGCCTCGGCCTGCGCCAGCACCGACGCCCAGGTGGCGAACGACTCGTTCAGCCACAGGTCGTCCCACCAGCGCATGGTCACCAGGTCGCCGAACCACATGTGCGCCATCTCGTGCAGCACGGTCTCGGCACGGCGTTCGTACAGGTAGCGGGTGACGCGGCTGCGGAAGACGTAGTCCTCCAGGAACGTGACGCAGCCCGCGTTCTCCATCGCGCCCGCGTTGAACTCGGGCACGAAGCACTGGTCGTACTTGCCGAACGGGTACGTGACCCCGAACGCCTTGTGGAAGAAGCCGAAACCCTGCTTGGTCTCGGTGAACAGCCGCTCGGCGTCCATGTGCGGCGCGAGCGACGCGCGGCAGTAGATGCCGAGCGGGATCGTGGTGTCGCCGTCCTGGAACTCGTCGCGCCACTCGGCGTAAGGACCGGCGACCAGCGCGACCAGGTACGTCGACATGGGCTTGGTGGTGGCGAAGACGTGCACGTCCGCGCCGCCCGAACCGTCCACAGTGGACTCGATCGCCGCGTTGGAGACGACCTTCCAGTGGTGCGGCGCGGTCACCGTGAGCTGGTAGACCGACTTCAGGTCGGGCTGGTCGAAGCAGGCGAACATGCGCTTGGCGTCCGCCGTCTCGAACTGCGAGTACAGGTACACCTCGCCGTCGACCGGGTCGACGAACCGGTGCAGGCCCTCGCCGGTGTTCATGTACCGGCAGTCGGCCTCGACCGTCAGCTCGTTGACCTCGGCCAGGTCGGGCAGGTGGATGCCGTCTTCCTCGCGGTAGGAGGAGACGTCCAGCTCGTGCCCGTTGAGCACGGCGCGGTGGACATTGGCGGCCACGACGTCGACCCACGAGGACGCGCCGGGCGTCTGGCTGCGGAAGGCAACCGTCGTGGTCGAGCGGAACGTGTCCGAGCCGGGCTTTCCGCCACCGTCGGTCAGGTCCAGCTCGATCCGGTAGGAATCGACCTCCAGCAGCGAGGCCCGCTGCTGCGCCTGGTCGCGGGTGAGGTTGGGTGCCGCCACTGGTCACCTCGTCTGCCGCCGCCACGGGACCTCGGCGTCGGCGTCGTCGGAACGGGTATGGGTGTCGAGTCGGTGAACACGACAGTCGCATCCAATCACGTGGGACCCCCGGAAGTGGACTGGCGTCCGAGGGAAGACTGCGCGTGGTGGGCTGGTTGAGCACGATGGAAGCGCCGGACCCGGCGCACCGCTCACGAACAGCCACGGAGGGAACACCGCATGTCGACAGAGGGACGTACGAAGGTCGACTTCTACTTCGACCCGATCTGCCCGTTCGCGTGGATCTCGTCCCGGTGGATCCTCGAGGTGGAGAAGCAGCGCGACCTCGACCTGAACTTCCGCGTGATGAGCCTGTCCGTGCTCAACGAGGACCGGGACCTGCCGGCCGACTACCGCGACATGATGGACCGCGGCTGGGGGCCGGTGCGCGTCGCCATCGCCGCGGCCAAGCTCAAGGGCGACGGCGTGCTGCGCGACCTCTACACCGCGCTCGGCACCCGGATCCACAACGAGGGCCTGGGCAGCACGCGTGACTACGACCAGGCCATCAAGCTCGCGCTGGAGGACGTGGACCTGCCCGCGGAGCTGGCCGAGGCCGCGCACACCGACGAGCACGACGAGGAGCTGCGGGCCAGCCACCACCGCGGCATGGACCCGGTGGGCATGGACGTCGGCACGCCGACGATCCACATCGACGGCGTGGCGTTCTTCGGGCCCGTGCTCACCAAGATCCCGCGTGGCGAGGACGCGGTGAAGGTGTTCGACGGCGCGCGGGCGTTGGCGGGCTTCCCGTACTTCTTCGAGCTCAAGCGCACCCGGACCGGGGGTCTGGACTTCTCCTGACGCGTCCGGTGTGACACTCTGGGGCAAAGTTCGTCTTGGAGTGTCACACCGTTCTCGGGGAGTCCGCAGTGATCGAGGTCGTCAACCCGACCACCGAAGAGGTCGTCGGCACGGTCCCCGCCGGCACGCCCGACGCCGTGGACGCCGCCGTGACCAGGGCCGTCGCCGCGTTCCCGGCGTGGTCGGCGACGTCGCCGGACTCCCGGCTCGCCCTCGTGCGGGCGGTCGCGGACGCCATCGAGGCGCGGGCGGCGGAGTTCGCCGCGACCATGACGGCCGAGATGGGCACCCCGGCCACGTTCGCGTCACGGGTGCAGGTGCCGAACCCGGTGGGCATCGCGCGCGGCGTGGCGGACGTGCTCGCCGCCGGGTACTTCGACGGTGCGGAGATCGGGAACTCGCTCGTGCTGCGGGAGCCGGTCGGCGTGGTCGCGGCCATCACGCCGTGGAACTTCCCGTTGCAGCAGATGGTGGCCAAGGTCGTGCCCGCGCTGGCGGCCGGGAACGTGGTCGTGCTCAAGCCGAGCGAGCTGGCGCCCCTCACGGCCGACCTGCTCGCTTCGGTGCTCCACGACGTCGGCGTGCCCGAGGGCGTGTTCGCCCTGGTCCACGGCACGGGACCGGTGGTCGGCGAGGCGTTGGCCAGTCACCCGATGGTGGACATGGTGTCGTTCACCGGCTCGACGCGGGCCGGTCGGCGGGTGTCCGCGCTGGCCGCCGAGACGGTGAAGCGGGTGGCGTTGGAGCTGGGCGGCAAGTCGGCGAACGTGGTGCTCGACGACGCCGACCTGACCCGTGCGGTGAAGATCGGCGTGGGCAACGCGTACATGAACAACGGCCAGGCGTGCAGCGCGTGGACCCGCTTGCTGGTGCCCGCTTCCCGGCACGACGAGGCGGTGGAGATCGCGGTCGCCGCCGCGGCCAAGTACGAGCCCGCCGATCCGGCCCTCCCGACGACCCGCATGGGTCCGGCGGTGTCGGCCGCGCAGCGCGACCGCGTCGTCGGCTACATCGAGCGCGGCATCTCCGAAGGGGCGAAGCTCGCCCTCGGCGGCCCTTCCCGACCTCTCGACCGCGGCTTCTTCGTCACGCCGACCGTGTTCGGCGGCGTCCGGCCGGACATGGCGATCGCGCAGGAGGAGATCTTCGGCCCGGTGCTGTCCGTCATGCCCTACGCGGACGAGGACGACGCCGTGCGGATCGCGAACTCCACCATCTACGGCCTGGGCGGCGCGGTGTTCTCCGCGGACACCGACCGCGCCCTCGCCGTGGCCAAGCGCTTGCGCACCGGCCAGGTGGACATCAACGGCGCCGCGTTCAACACCAGCGCCCCGTTCGGCGGCTACCGCCAGTCGGGCAACGGCCGCGAGTTCGGCCCCCACGGCCTGGACGAGTTCACCGAGCTGAAGTCCATCCAGCGCTAGCGCCTGTTTCACAAGTCTCGTTCGATGAGAGTCGCGCCTGAGGTGGTTCCCGGCGGTGCGGCCGAATGGGCCGCATACCGCTGTTGTA
>NZ_JBVJVK010000102.1:0-17953 GCF_055603705.1 Actinosynnema sp. NPDC037264
CCCCCCCCCCCCCCCCCCCCCCCCCCCCCCCCCCCCCCCCCCCCCCCCCCCCCCCCCCCCCCCCCCCCCCCCCCCCCCCCCCCCCCCCCCCACCACCGGAGGAGTCGCCGGCTACTGCTTCGACGCGAGCTCGCAGGCCGCCGAGGCGTGCCTCGCCGTCACGTCGGCCCGAACGAGGATGTTCTCGCAGTTCATGACCTTCCCCTGGGCGCCGTCGCGGCAGCCCCGGATCATCTCCTGGGTGATCGAGTACCCCTGGTCCTGCAGGTATTCCACGCAATCCATGTGCGTGGCCTGGGCCGAGCCCGCGCTCACAGGGAAACGGCGGCCGCGGTGATGCCGACGGCGGTCAGGGATGCAACGCGATAAATGTTCTTCACGGGTCCATGCTCCTTTGTCGCGGACTTCCGAATGGGTTTCCGATCCATCGGCGCTGGTGCGCCGGGTCCGCTGGAAGAAGTATCGGCGCCGTCCGAACGGCGCTCCACCCTGGTCCTACCGCCGGGTGGGCAAACCACACTCGGGATTATTCCGGAAGATCGAGGGTGACCGTGAGACAAGTGGTGGTGCACCGGAAGGGTATGGCGACGCCTACTGTCGAGGAACAGGTGCGGAGCCCTGTTCGGGAACGGTGGAATCGATCGAATGATGCCGATACCCGCACTTGTTCGGATCGGTGGGGAAACCTGTTCCACCGCGATTCCCCCACCCGGGCAACCGGATGGGTGCGGATCGGCGCGGCTCGTGTTCTCGCGCTCGGACGCCGCAACGCCGGCCGACCGTCCGGGCACTGCCCGGCCTGACGGTGGGATCACCGCGCCCCGGCTGCTCACGTCGGGTGATAACCCTTCCGGAGCCGCTCGGCCGCACCGAGCCCGTCGCGCCTTCGGCCGGTGTGCGCGTTAGGGTTCCCCGCCTCGGGGTACGCGAGGAATACCGGCAGGACGGGGGGATCGGCTGTGGCCGAAGTGGTGTTGTTCCACCACGCGCACGGGGTGACGCCCGGCGTGACGAGCTTCGCCGAACGACTGGCCGGGGCCGGGCACACCGTCCACGTGCCGGACCTGTTCGAGGGACGGGTCTTCGTCGACCTGACCGACGGCATGGACTACGTGCAGGCGGTCGGGTTCGGCACGATCGCCGAACGCGGCCGGGTCGCCGCCGAGGGCCTGCCCGCCGACGTCGTCTACCTGGGGCTCTCGCTCGGCGTGCTGCCGGCGCAGCTGCTGGCCCAGACCAAGCCGGGCGCCGCCGGGGCGCTGCTGGTCAGCGCCTGCGTGCCGGTGTCGGAGTTCGGCGACGCGTGGCCCGCGAGCGTGCCGGTGCAGGTCCACGCGATGGCCGCCGACCCGGTGTTCGTGGACGACGGCGACCTCGACGCGGCGCGTGCCCTGGTGGCGGGTGCGGCGGACGGGGAGCTGTTCCTGTACCCCGGCGACAAGCACCTGTTCGCCGACGAGAGCCTGTCGTCGTACGACGAGGTGGCCGCCGTGCTGATGATGGAGCGCGTGCTGGCGTTCCTGAACTGATCGGCCGGCGCGTCGGCGCCGGAGAGGCCACGCCAAGGCCCACCCGTTGAGCCGCAACGACCTCGGCCCCCGGCAGCTAGCGGACAGCGGTCCGGCGCGGCGTCGGGTCGTCGGGATGCTGGGGTGGTGAACCGCAGCGAACCGG
This sequence comes from Actinosynnema sp. NPDC037264, assembly GCF_055603705.1. Classification (NCBI taxonomy): domain Bacteria; kingdom Bacillati; phylum Actinomycetota; class Actinomycetes; order Pseudonocardiales; family Pseudonocardiaceae; genus Actinosynnema; species Actinosynnema sp. NPDC037264. The sequence continues at coordinate 1,675 of NZ_JBVJVK010000102.1, forward strand.
CCGTGATCGCGGTGTTCCGGCTGCGCGAGTTCCGCTTCCTCTGGGCCGCGGAGTTGTTCTCGGTCCTCGGCGACCAGTTGGCCCGGGTCGCGCTGGCCGTCCTCGTGTACGGGCGCACGCAGTCGGCGTTGTGGGCCGCGGTCGCGTACGCGTTGACGTTCCTGCCCGCGCTGTTCGGCGGGGTCCTGTTGTCCTGGCTCGCCGACCGGCGCCCGCGGCGGGCGGTCATGGTCGGCGCCGACCTCGCGCGCGCCGGCCTGGTGGCGGCGATGGCACTGCCGGGCTTGCCGTTGTGGGCGTTGTGCGCCCTGCTCGTGGTCGTGGTGCTGCTGGGATCGCCGTTCACCGCCGCCCAGGGCGCGTTGCTGCCCGACGTGCTGCCCGGCGACCTGTACGAGCGCGGCTTGGCCGTGCGGCAGATGACGAGCCAGGCCGCGCAACTGGTCGGGTTCGCCGGCGGTGGGGTGCTGGTCGCCGCGATCAGCCCGGGGCTCGCGCTGGTCGGCGACGCGGTGACGTTCCTGGTGTCGGCCGCGCTGATCCGGATCGGTGTGCTGAACCGGCCCCGAGCCGCCGCGGCACGGGACGCCGGGGGCTCGGTGCGCGCGGTGGTCACGTCGATCGCCACCGACCCGCGGCGGCGCGTGCTCGTGCTCCTGGCGTGGCTGGTCGGCTGGTACGTGGTGCCGGAGGCGCTGGCCGCCCCGTACGCCGATCGGCTGGGCGCCGGACCGGCGGCGGTGGGCGTGCTCATGGCGGCCGATCCGCTCGGCAGCGTGCTGGGCGCCTGGCTGTTCGTCCGGCACGTGCCCCCGCACCACCGCGCCCGGCTCGTCGGCGTGCTCGCGGTCGGCGCGGGGATTCCCCTGGTGCTGTGCGCGTTCCACCCCGGTCTCGTGCTCACCTTCGCGTTGTGGAGCCTGTCCGGCGCGGCGTCCACGGCGTACCTGTTGCAGACCCAGAGCGGTTTCGTCCGGGCGACGCCCGACGCCGAACGCGGCCGCGCCATCGGGGTGGCGGCGTCCGGGATCATCGCCGCGCAGGGCCTCGCGGTGTTCGTCGGCGGCTGGGCGGCCGACCTCTGGGACCCGGCGACCGCGACGGCCGCGGCCGGTGCGGTGGGTGCGCTGTGCTCGCTCGCGTGCGCGGTGGCGTGGCACCGGGCGAACCAGCCACCCGCGGCCGGCGTGCCCGCGGGTGGCTGATCCGGACCTCACCAGCTCTTGTTGCGCGCGTACCGGTCGTGGTTCCGCATCGTGACCTCCTGTTCCGGTGGGCCGGGTCGCCCACCGGACCCAGGCTGCTCCGCCGTGGCGCGTCGAAGCCGTGGCCGGCCTGTTGTTGTCACGCCGGGTTCCGACGTGGCGATCGACGGCGGGAGGACGGGTCGCCGCATCGGACCGGGCGGCGCGGTCTCGGTGACGACCGCGCCCGCCTTACGTCGGCCGCGCGAGGGTGAGCCGTGATCCCGTGCCGCTCAGCCCTGTTCCGGGCGCCACGGGCTCTTGCCCGTCGTCGGTCGCGTGGGGTCGTGGAACTTCGGCAGGTCCGGCTCGTCCGGCCGCAACGGCACCAGGCCCGCGGTGATCGCGCGCATGATCCGCTCGTGCGCCCGCCGCGCGTCGCCCGGCTTGCCGTCCTCCAGCCCGGACAGGTCCACCGGCTTGCCGAAGTGCACCTTGAACGTCGGCCGCTTCCGCAGGCCGCGCACGTAGGACGTGAGGTAGGGCTTGGCATCCGCCCACCCGCCGACGTGCGTGTTGCCCCAGTAGACGGCTTCGTGCGCGCCCCACTGGCTCACCGGCACGACCGGGATCCCGCCGCTGAGCGCCAACCTCGCCGCACCCGTCTTGCCCCGCTCCGGCCACAGCCCCGGGTCGAGGCTGATCCGGCCCTCCGGGTACATCGCGATCGGGTCGCCGCCGCGCCGCAGCACCTCGACGGTGCGGTGGTAGGCGTCGCCGACGTCCGCGGCCGAGCGGTCGACGCGCACGTGGCCGGACGCCTTCAGCAGGGGACCGAGGACCGGCGCGTCGAGCAACCCGCCCGCGAGCAGGAACCGCGGCGCGACACCGATCCGGCGGCACGCCGCGATGAGCACGAAGGGGTCGAGGTTGCCGATGTGGTTGGACGCGAGCAGCAGGGGACGGCCCCTGAGGTCCGCCGGGATGTCGCCGGTGACTTCGAGTCGTCCGCTGAGACCGACGACCCCTTGGTCGACGGCGGTCAGCACGCGCCACAGCAGTGGTGTGGACACGACGGGCAGGCTACGGCGTGTCGAGGTGTCGGCGCACCGGGTTCCGGGCAACCATGGGCGTCGAGCCGCGCACGTCGCGTCCGCCGTGAACGTTGGGGCAGCTGAGGCCAGAGGGACTACCGTATACACCATGGCCGGCCGAACTGGAACCTCGCGCAAGGGCACGACCCGCAGCACCGGCTCCGGGTCGAAAGCCCGTGCGAGCGCGTCCAGGTCCGGCGGTTCCCGGCCGGCCTCGAAGCGGTCACCCGCCAAGCGCGCGCCCGCGAAGAAGTCCTCCGGCTCCGTCGGCCGGGTCTGGGGCCTGCTCGGCCGCGGCGTCGGCTCGGTGGTCCGCGCGGTCGGCCGCGGCAAGGAACTCGACCCCGCGCACCGCCGCGACGGCTTGGCGCTGGTCCTCATCGCGGTGGCGGTGATCACCGCCGCGGGCGTGTGGTGGCAGGCGGGCGGACCGGTCGGCCGGTGGGTCGACGTGGCCGTGCGCAGCTCCGTCGGCGGCCCGGCCGTGATCTTCCCCGTGGTGCTGCTGGTGATCGGCGTGACGCTCATGCGCACCGACCCGAACCCCGAGGCGCGGCCACGCCTGGTGATCGGCTCGATCCTGGTCGCGGTCGGGTTCCTCGGCATGTTCCACCTCGCCGGCGGCCTGCCGATGGACCCGGCCGCCCGCCGTGACGCCGGTGGCGCGCTGGGCTACCTCTCCGGCGGTTTCCTCGCGCAGGGCCTCACGTCGTGGGTCGCCGGGCCGCTGCTCGTGCTGATCTTCGCCTACGGCGTGCTGCTGCTCGCGCACCTGCCGATCCGCGACGTGCCCGCCAAGCTAGGCGGCCTCCTGCACCGCAAGCCCGACCAGCTCGACGGTTTCGGCGCCGAGGAGGCGGAGGCCGAGCCCGAGCCGGAGGAGAAGCCGGCCAAGCTGCGCCGCCCGTCCCGCAACCGCCGCCAGGCCGTCGCCGCCGCCGTCCCCGACGAGCAGCCCGAGCTGCCGCTGGACGAAGAGCCGCCACCGCCGCCCGCGCCCAAGCCGGCGCCCAAGCCGAAGTCGACCCCGGAGACCCCGAAAACGGCCGCGATCGCCGTGCGCGCGGTCGAGGGCGACTACCGGCTGCCGCCGCCGACCATCCTCAAGGACGGCGACGCGCCGAAGGCCCGCAGCAAGGCCAACGACGTGATGATCGAGGCCATCTCCGGCGTGCTCGACCAGTTCTCCATCGACGCGCAGGTCACCGGCTTCACCCGCGGCCCGACGGTCACCCGGTACGAGGTGGAGCTGGGTCCGGGCGTGAAGGTCGAGAAGATCACCGCGCTGACCAAGAACATCGCCTACGCGGTCGCCACGGACAACGTGCGGCTGCTGGCGCCGATCCCCGGCAAGTCCGCGGTCGGCATCGAGGTGCCCAACAGCGACCGCGAGATGGTGCGGCTGGGCGACGTGCTGCGCTCGCCGTCCACGGTCAAGGACAACCACCCGATGGTCATCGGGCTGGGCAAGGACATCGAGGGCCACTTCGTCACCGCGAACCTGACCAAGATGCCGCACCTGCTGGTCGCGGGCTCGACGGGGTCGGGCAAGTCGAGCTTCGTGAACTCGATGCTGGTGTCCCTGCTGGCGCGCGCCACCCCGGACGAGGTCCGGATGATCCTGATCGACCCGAAGATGGTCGAGCTGACGCCGTACGAGGGCATCCCGCACCTGATCACGCCCATCATCACCCAGCCGAAGAAGGCCGCCGCCGCACTGGCCTGGCTGGTCGAGGAGATGGAGCAGCGCTACCAGGACATGCAGGTCAACCGGGTGCGGCACATCGACGACTTCAACCGGAAGGTCAAGTCGGGCGAGATCACCGCGCCGCCGGGCAGCGAACGCGTCTACCGGCCGTACCCGTACATCATGGCGATCGTGGACGAGCTGGCCGACCTGATGATGACCGCGCCGCGCGACGTCGAGGACGCGATCGTCCGGATCACGCAGAAGGCGCGTGCGGCGGGCATCCACCTGGTGCTGGCGACGCAGCGGCCGTCGGTGGACGTGGTGACCGGCCTGATCAAGACGAACGTGCCGTCACGGCTGGCGTTCGCCACGTCGTCGTTGACCGACTCGCGGGTCATCCTGGACCAGCCGGGCGCGGAGAAGCTGATCGGCATGGGCGACGGCCTGTACCTGCCGATGGGCGCCTCGAAGCCGGTGCGCGTCCAGGGCGCGTACGTCGGGGACGACGAGATCTCCGAGATCGTCAACTTCGCCAAGGACCAGGCGCAGCCGGAGTACACCGACGGCGTCACGGCGGCGAAGGCGAGCGAGAAGAAGGAGATCGACGACGACATCGGTGACGACCTGGAGGTGCTGATCCAGGCGGCCGAGCTGATCGTCACCTCGCAGTTCGGCTCGACGTCGATGCTCCAGCGCAAGCTGCGGGTCGGCTTCGCGAAGGCCGGTCGGCTCATGGACCTGCTGGAGACGCGCGGTGTCGTCGGGCCGTCGGAGGGTTCGAAGGCCCGTGAGGTCCTGATCAAGCCGGACGAGCTGGACTCGGTCGTCCACCTGATCCGCGGCGGTTCCGGCCCGGACGACGACGGGGACGACTGAACCCTCGGTCATTCCGCGCATTGCGTCGGATCAGCACGTCGCGGCCCGTCGTCGAATTCGGTCGAACGAGTCGGTCGAACCAGTCGAATGCGCCGGAATCGTCCTGGCGTTCGAACCCCGGCGTTGACCCGTGGACCATTGGGGTGCAATAGTTCGTCCACTCCGCCGCCTCGCCAGGTATTCCGCGCGCCCGTCGAATCGAAGCGATTCGACTGACGCGACGAGTGGGCAACGGTGCCCGGGAAGAAGCGTCATGAACAGGATGCGCTCGGCCGCGGTCGCGGTCGCTTTGGTGGGGTCCCTGCTCGGTGCGACCGGTGTCGCGCACGCCGCGGCCTGGTCGTCCAGCGACCAGTGGGCCACGTGGTCGAACGGCGGGTACACCGTCCGCAACAACATCTGGGGCTCCGGCGCCGGGTTCCAGGCGATCTGGGCGAACTCGTACAGCAACTGGGGCGTGTGGGCGAACCACCCGAACACCGGCGGCGTGAAGTCCTACCCCCACTCGGCGAAGGCCGTGAACCGGAAGCTCAGCGGGCTGAGCAGGCTTTCGAGCTCCTTCAACGTGTCCCGGCCGGGTTCGGGCGCGTACGCGACGGCTTATGACATCTGGGCCGACAACCACGCCTACGAGATCATGATCTGGGTCAACAAGCAGGGCGCGGTCGGGCCGATCGGGTCGAAGCAGGCGACCGCTTCCGTCGGCGGCCACACGTGGGACGTGTACCGGGGTTCCAACGGCTCCAACGCCGTGTTCTCGTTCGTGCGGACGGGCAACACCAACGCCGGCACGGTCGACGTGCTCGCCGTGCTGAAGTGGATCGGGGCGCGCGGCTGGTACGGCGACGTGACCGTCGGCGACGTGCAGTTCGGCTTCGAGATCACCTCGTCGTCCGGCGGCATGGACTTCGTCTCGAACAGCTTCTCCATCACCACCTGAGTCCGGTTACACCGCCAACCGCCCGGATTTGTCGCCGGCGAGGGCTGGTCGCGGAGTTGCGGGGGTTGCGCGCCATGGCACGCAACCCCCCTACGGCCACTCCGACTCCGCGCGATCACTGCCGGCGCACCACAAATGGCTGCACGCCGGAAGACCCCGCGGAGCGATGGGAAAGTCAGCTCGCGCCGAACTCGCGCACGGCCTTGTAGTACAGGTCCGCCGTGCGGTTGCAGGACCAGTTGCCCGCGCACTGGTGGTACAGGTCGGTCTTGAAGTTGTTGTCGATCCGCAGCCGGGTCGTCTCGTTGAACCGCCCCTGCCGCTTGTAGTTGCGGTAACCGAAGTCGTGCCGGTGGCAGGCCGGCAGGAACTTGAACCCGAACGGGTTGTCCGGCGACCACGAACAACCGTCCGACGACCAGTCGAGTTGGTCGCTGTAAGGCCGCTGCGTGCGCAGGGAGCTGAACTGCGACAAGGACTTGCTGAAGAGGTAGTCGTCGGTCACGGCGGGCGCGTTGATGGCCGCCTGGCCGACACCGGTGCCGACGCCGACCAGCAGGGCGAGCGAGGCGAGCACGACGGTGAAAGCATTGCGCAGGGATTTCGCCAGCACTGTTCTTCCCCTCGGTTTTCGGGTTTGAGGGGTTCTTACCGGTCGAGATCAACGCACAACAGCCCCGATCGGCTCATACCGCGTCAACGACGGGTGAACGTTCGCCCGCACCTGATCACCGGGTCAACCGGCCACTGGGCCGTCCGGAGGCAGACCTGTTGGGCCACAACGCCCCTCCGCTCAAGCCGAACCGCCCATCGCACTGCCCGTGCCCGGCCGATGCGGGCTGGTCTGCCCGGACGCAAGCCGCCGCGGGCACTTCACGCGGCCGGTTCGGACGGACGTCGTACGGGCGCGATCACGCCGCGCGCCGCCGGTAGTACTCCGACACCCAAGGCCCGGCCAGTCCCGCCGCCATGACGTACCCGAACGCCACGAGCCACACCACCGGACCCGCCGAGGCGGCGACCGGCGGCACCAGCAGGCACTCGGCGACGAACACCAGCACCCAGAACACCAACCGCTTCACCCCCGACCGCAACGGGTGCCTGCCGATCGACCGGTCGTACCGGTACCCCGCGCGCAGCCCGACCAACCCGCCGATCAGTGCGATCACGCCGCCCCCCGGGTGCGGAAGCGGGACGGCGACGCCGGGGCAAGCGCTTGCGGCCGCCCGACCGCGTCACCGTCCGGTCGCGGGAAACCTCCGCCGAGCCCGGCGGGCGCCGCGCCGACGACGCGCGAGCCGGCGTCCGGCACCGGCAGGCCCGGCGAGCTCGGGTGCGGGCGGACCGGCGCGGTGGGCCGGTCCGGGTCGAGCGGGCGAGCCGAACCCCTCCGCACCGGCTCGACCGGCTCGACCCGCACCCGTGCCCCGTCGCCGGGCACGTCTGGGAGTTCGCCCCGCACCAGGGCGGGACCGGGCGCCGTCACCTGCCCGGCTCGTCGTGGTCGTCGCCACGGTCGAGGAACCGCTGGATCGTCGGCTCGTCGGGGAACTCGTCGTCCTCGTCGGTCTCGATGAGACGTTCCGCGATGGGCACCGGTTCCTCGACCCAGGCGGGCTGGAAGTCGTCGCTCGGCAGCAGTTGGTGGCGGCGGGCGAACTGCTCGGCGGCCTCGCGGATGGACTCGCGCAGCGTGCCGATGACCACCGTCTCGGCGGTGTAGGTCAGCTCCACGAGCAGCGCGCGCATCCGGTCGAGCTGGTCGTCCTGGTCCGCGTTCTCCGCCAGCTGCGGCCACAGCCTGCGCTCGAAGACCTCCACGAAGTCGGCCGCGATGCCGTCGGTGGCCGTGCGCAGGTTCGCGAACTTGTCCAGCACGTCCTCGCTGGGGACGGTCAGCGCGGCGAGCCGGTTGCCCGCCTCCAGCGCCCAGCGGCGGACGTGCGGCCACCCGTGGCGCCAGCGGACCAGCCCGAGCTGCACGGCGCGGCGCAGGACGCGCGGCCGGACGTCGCCGAGCGGGACCAGGCGGCTGATGTCGCGGACCTTGATCCGGACCCAGTCGTCCGGGCCCTCCGCCTCGCCGACGCCCAGCACCGCCGCGACGCTCGCGCCCTTCTCGCGCGCCTTCACCAGTTCGGCGATGGCGGGCAGGGAGAAGCCGCGGGACTGGAGGCGTTGGACGAGGGTGAGCCGTTCCAGGTGGGAGGCGTCGTAGTAGGCGACGCGGCCCTGCCTGCGCGGCGCGTGCAGCACGCCCTTGGTCTGGTACATGCGGATCGTGCTGCCCGGCAGGCCGACCCGCACCGCCAGCTCGTCGACCGTCAACTGCTCCACGTCCTCGATCTTGGCGGGCGCCGTTCGTGGAGTCAAGACTCTTCGAGTGAACGCTCGAAGAGTTACAGGTGCAGCAGCATGCGCGAGTTGCCCAGGGTGTTGGGCTTCACGTACGAGAGGTCGAGGAACTCCGCCACGCCCTCGTCGGCCGACCGCATGATCTCCTCGTACACCTCGGGGGAGACGGGCGTGCCGTCGATCTCCACGAACCCGTGCCTGCCGAAGAACCCGGTCTCGAACGTCAGCACGAACAACCGCTCCAGCTGCAGCTCGCGAGCGGTCTCGATCAACCGGTGCACGATCCGGTGGCCGATGCCCCGGCCCAACGCGTGCGGCGACACCGCCACCGTGCGGATCTCGGCCAGGTCCTCCCACAGCACGTGCAACGCGCCACACCCGAGGACGACACCGTCCTCCTCGGCGACCCAGAACTCCTGGATGTCCTCGAACAGCGTGACGAGCGGTTTGGACAGCAGCACCTTGCCGGCGTACGCGTCGATGAGGGCCTTCATCGCCCGAACGTCGCCGGTGCGGGCGCGACGCACGTTGATCGAGTCGTTCACGCGCTCAACGTAACCTTCGGTCGCGACCGCGTCTTATCCGGCGGGTGGCCACCACGGAATCCGGGCGAACCCCCAGAGCCGCAGCGCAACGACCTTCGGTCTTCCGTCGTCGCAGGCCGGGTGACGGCGCTCGGCGGGCTGCCGCGGCCGAACGCGTCGTCCCCGGCCGCGCGGCCCAATCCGACATTTCGGAACCGCTGTCGGTATATGAGTGGTCCACCGGGAACGCGAATTCCCAGTCGGCCGGGAGCCCGGCCCGTTCGGCGCCGACGTGGGCGACTTCTCGTGGGCGAATTGCGCTGTTCGACCGGACTCGCGGTGTCCGGTCCGACGGTCGCGCGGTGGCGGCGGGGAACGCCGCGAGCGGTGCTGCGCACCTGACCTCGACAGCACACCCCACGGGCGGACGGGGAGGGGGCGAGCGCCGGTTACGCTGAGCACCGTGTCTTCCCCCACCACGTCCAAGCGCGTCGCCATGCTGACCCTCGGGTGCGCCCGCAACGAAGTCGACTCCGAGGAGCTGGCCGGTCGCCTCACCGCCGGCGGCTGGGAGCTGGTCGACGACGAAGCCGACGTGGTCGTGGTCAACACGTGCGGCTTCGTGGAGTCCGCCAAGAAGGACTCGGTGGACACCCTCCTCGCCGCCGCCGACAGCGGCGCGAAGGTGGTCGCGGTCGGGTGCATGGCCGAGCGCTACGGCGCCGAGCTGGCCGACAGCCTGCCCGAGGCGAACGCCGTGCTCGGGTTCGACCACTACACCGACCTGGCCGACCGGTTGGACGACGTCCTGGCCGGTCAGAGCATCGAGTCGCACAAGCCGGTCGACCGGCGCACGCTGCTGCCGCTCACGCCCGTGCAGCGGCCGAAGGCCGCCGAAGAGGTGCAGGTGCCCGGCCACGGCTGGGGCCCGCGCGTGCTGCGCACCCGCCTCGCCGACACGCCCGTGGCGCCGCTGAAGATCGCCTCCGGCTGCGACCGCCGCTGCTCGTTCTGCGCGATCCCGTCCTTCCGCGGCGCGTTCGTCTCCCGCCACCCGGACGAGGTGGTGGCCGAGGCGATGTGGCTGGCCGAGCAGGGCGTGCGCGAGGTGTTCCTGGTCTCGGAGAACTCCACCTCCTACGCCAAGGACCTGCCGCGCGAGCTGGGCGGCCTGGAGCTGCTCCTGCAGCGGCTGGCGAAGGTGCCCGGCATCGACCGCGTCCGCGTGTCCTACCTGCAGCCCGCCGAGACCAAGCCCACGCTGGTCAAGGCCATCGCCACGACCGACGGCGTGGCCGACTACTTCGACATGTCCTTCCAGCACTCCAGCGAGCCCGTGCTGCGCCGGATGCGCCGGTTCGGCTCCACCGAGTCGTTCCTCGGCCTGGTCGAGCAGATCCGCTCCCTCGCGCCGCGCGCGGGCATCCGCAGCAACGTCATCGTCGGCTTCCCCGGTGAGACCGAGGACGACGTGGCCGAACTGGAGCGCTTCCTCACCGCCGCCCGGCTGGACGCGGTCGGCGTGTTCGGCTACTCCGACGAGGACGGCACCGAGGCCGAGAACCTGCCGGACAAGCTGGACGCCGACACGATCGCCGAGCGGGTCGCCCGCATCTCGAACCTGGTCGAGGAACTCACGTCCCAGCGCGCCGAGGACCGCGTCGGCGAGGAGGTCGTCGTCCTGGTCGAGACCGAGGAGGACGACGAGAACGACTGCGTCGGCCGTGCCGCCCACCAGGCGCCCGAGGTCGACGGCGAGTGCGTCGTCACCAACGCCGACGGCCTGCGGGTCGGGGACCTGGTGCGCTGCCGCGTCGACTCCTCCGAGGGCGTCGACCTGGTCGTGACAGCGATCGAGGTGCTCCCGAGGTGACCGAACCCGCGCGCGTGCCGGTGCTGAACATCGCCAACGTGCTGACGATGTCCCGGCTGGTGCTCGTGCCGGTGTTCCTCTACTTCCTGTTCGCCGAGGACGGTCACCAGTCGTGGTGGCGGCTGGCCGCGTTCGGGGTGTTCGCCGTGGCGTCGGTCACCGACCACGTGGACGGCAACCTGGCCCGCAAGCACGGCCTGATCACCGACTTCGGCAAGATCGCCGACCCGATCGCGGACAAGGCGCTCACCGGCGCCGCGCTGGTGGGCCTGAGCCTGCTCGGCGAGCTGCCGTGGTGGGTGACGGTGGTCATCGCGGTCCGCGAGCTCGGCGTGACGCTGCTGCGCTTCTGGGTCATCCGGCACGGCGTGATCCCGGCCAGCCGCGGCGGCAAGGCCAAGACGCTCGTGCAGATCGTCGCCATCGGCCTGTACGTGCTGCCGCTGCCGTCCTGGTTGGACGCCGTCTCGGTGGTCACGATGGGCGCGGCCGTGGTGCTGACCGTCGTCACGGGCGTCGACTACGTCATCCGCGCGTTCCGGCTGCGGGCCAGGGGCAAGCGGGCGGTGGCCGGGGCGTGAGCGCCGCCGACGTCGTCCGGACCCTGTCGGAACGAGGTGAGACGGTCGCCACCGCCGAATCGCTGACCGCGGGCCTGGTGACCGCCGAGCTGACCTCCGTGCCCGGTTCCAGCGCCGTGGTGCGCGGCGGGCTGGTGGTCTACGCGACGGACCTCAAGCACGCGCTCGCGGGCGTGGACGCGGCGCTGCTGGCCGAGCACGGCGCCGTGCACCCCGAGGTGGCCCGGCAGCTGGCCGAGGGCGCACGGGAGCGCTGCGGCGCGACGTGGGGCCTCGGGCTGACCGGCGTGGCCGGTCCCGACCCGCAGGACGGCGTCGGGCCGGGCACCGTCCACATCGGTTTGTCCGGTCCGTCCGGAACGCTCGTCCGAACGCTCACTCTCGGTGGTGGGCGTGACGAAGTCCGCAAGAGTTCGACAACAGCGGCGCTGAACCTCCTGCTCGACCACCTCAAGATCCCCGGCGAGTGACGTGAGCAGCGCGTTCCCCGTCACACCGGGACACCCACGCGGGAACTTACCGACGAGTTCACTCGTTCGCCCTTGGCGGACGTGTCGGGAAGTCACTGCCCGTCGACGGGACGGGTCGGTAACGTGGTGGCACGGCCGGCCGGAAGGAGGCGCGCGATGACCGTGCTGCTACGCGAGGCGATCGGTGATCGGCTCCGCCATGCCCGCACCACCCAACGCCGCACGCTGCGCGAGGTCTCCAGGACCGCCCGCGTCAGCTTGGGGTACCTCTCCGAGGTGGAGCGTGGCCGCAAGGAGGCGTCCAGCGAGCTGTTGGCCGCGATCTGCGAAGCGTTGGACCTGCCCCTGTGGGAGCTGCTGCACCTGGTCGCCTCGGACATCGGCGCCGTCCAGCGCCCCGTGCCGACGCCCGCCGAGCTCACCGAACGGGCGCCCGCGCCTGCGTCCGCGCAGGCGGGTCTGGAGGGCGGCACGATGGTGCCCGCGGTGATCGGCAACGACCTGTCCGACCTGCGCTTGCAGCCCGTGCTGACGCATCGGCTGTCCACTTCCATCAGCAAGCCGCGCAACGCGGTGGTGGCGGCGTAACACCTGGTGACACGTGCCTGAGCCGAGCCGGTCCGACCGGCTCGGCTTTCGGCGCTTGCAACGAGTTGGCAACCCCGCACGGGGTCGCCGCGTCGCCCGGGAGGCGGACGGGCAGGATGACCATGCCGACGAAAGTCGGGGGGTGACTCAGGGTGATCCCGGATATCTCCCCAGGTCGGTGGAAGCAGCGCGGGACACCTGACACGATGGAACCAACACCGGCACCGGGTCGTTGCCAATCACGAGCGCGAGCCAGGGAAGTGCGGAGAAGGCAGGCGTAGCAGATGGCCAACCCTTTCGTGAAGGCATGGAAGTACTTCATGGCGGCTTTTTCGTCCAAGATCGACGAGCACGCCGACCCGAAGGTGCAGATCCAGCAGGCCATCGAGGAGGCGCAGCGGCAGCACCAGGCGCTGTCCCAGCAGGCCGCCGCGGTGATCGGCAACCAGCGCCAGCTCGAGATGAAGCTCAACCGCCAGCTCGGCGAAGTGGAGAAGCTCCAGGCATCCGCACGCCAGGCGCTCGTGCTCGCCGACGAGGCCAGGGCGAAGGGTGACGACGCGCGCGCGACGCAGTTCGAGACCGCGGCGCAGGGCTTCGCCACCCAGCTGGTGACCGCGGAGCAGAGCATCGAGGACCTGAAGACGCTGCACGACCAGGCGTTGCAGGCGGCGACGCAGGCCAAGCAGGCGGTCGAGCGCAACGCGATGGTCCTGCAGACCAAGCTCGCCGAGCGCACCAAGCTGCTCAGCCAGCTGGAGCAGGCGAAGATGCAGGAGCAGGTCTCGCACTCGCTGCGCCAGATGACCGAGCTGGCGGCGCCGGGCAACACGCCGTCGCTGGAAGAGGTCCGCGACAAGATCGAGAAGCGGTACACCACCGCGCTCGGCTCGGCGGAGCTGGCGCAGAACTCGGTGCAGGGCCGGATGCTGGAGGTCCAGCAGTCGACCACCGAGATGGCGGGCCACTCGCGGCTGGAGCAGATCCGCGCGTCGATGGCGGGCGGCAAGGTCGCCGGCGAGGTGACGAGCGGTCAGCCCGCCAGTGCGAGCGCGAGCATCCAGCAGGAGATCCAGCAACGGGTCCAGCAGACGCAGGCGCAGCCCACCCAGCAGGTCCAGCAGAACCCGCCGGCGAGCCAGAGCTGAGAGGGTGGTGTCCGCGATGGAACCCCGGCGGAAGGTGGCCGGCGAGATCGCTCAGGTCATCGGCGGCCAGCTCCAAGGGCACCTCGCGGACCAGGTGAAACGGCGGTACGCCGCCTGGAACGACCCGCGCGCGAAGCTCGATCGGCGGTACCGCCGATCGAGCCGCGTGCTCACCTTCTGGCTGATCGTGCTGGCCCTGCTCGCGGTGGTCGGCACGCTCACGCTGGTCGGGGCGCTCGGCGCGGCGCCCGGCGTGGTGGCGGCCCTCGGGTTCGCCGGCACGTCCGTGCTGGCCGTGCGCACCAACCTGAAGATGAGGGGCATCGACGCCGAGCGGCGGCAGCTGGAGGCCGCGCCGGCGCCCGAGCCGCTGCCCGCCCGCTCCTCGGCGGCCCGTCAGCCGATGGAACGGTTGGAGGACGCCCAGGACACGTTGCGGGAGCTGCTGCGCCAGCTCGACTCCGCGGCGCTGACGTCCATCCCCACCGACTCGGTCGAGCAGGCCCGCGCCACCGGCGCCGAGGCCGCCTCCGCGATCCGGGCCGTCTCCCGCCAGTTGCAGGCCGTGGAACGGGCGCGCGACACCGCCCCGCCGCTGGACCGCGCACCGCTGGTCGAAGGGGTGCGAAGACTGCGGGCCCAGCTCGACGAGGGCGTGGACGGCTACTGCGGCCTGGTCGCCGCCGCCGGTCGCGTGCTCGCCGAGAGCACCGCCTCCAACCCCCGGCAGGTCCTGGGCGACGCGACGGACCACCTCGCGGGCCTCGCCTCCGCGTTGCGCGAGCTGTCGCGCTGACCTCGTCGCGGATCTCTCCGCACCGGCCGCACGGCCATCTGCACGAACCGCGATTGCGTCACGTTGCGTAGCGGAGTTGCGCTAACCTCGAGTCCGCAGTGGCGTACGCTGCTGCGATCGTGTGATTATCAGACCGTTATATGGCCGCGGCCACTACTTGGCGTGGCAGGATCCCTGGGTCGGACAGCGTGGTCCGTCCTGGTCGCCGGGGAGGTCATTGAGTGGCGTTGTGGACCGTGCGCGGCGATGGCCGCCCCATCGACGGTGACGCCGTCGCGCCGCAGGAGCGGCTGACCTGGCCGCGCACCATCGGTTTCGGCGCCCAGCACCTGGTCGCGATGGCAGGCGCCACGATCCTCGTACCCGCCACCACCGGTCTCCCGGTCAGCACCACCCTGCTGTTCTCCGGTCTCGGCACGCTGCTGTTCCTGGTGATCACCCGCAACCGCGTGCCCAGCTACCTCGGCGCGTCGTTCGCGTTCATCGCGCCGCTGTCCGCCGCCCGGGACGAGGGCATCGCCGCGCAGCTCGGCGGCGTGCTCGCGGCCGGCCTCCTGGTGATCATCATCGGGGTGGCGGTGAAGGCGCTCGGCGTGCGGCTGCTGGAGGCCGTGATGCCGCCGGTGGTGACCGGCGCGGTGGTCGTGCTGATCGGCCTCAACCTGTCGCACCGGGCCACCGACTCGTTCGCCCAGCAGCCGCTGCCCGCCGTGGTCACGATGGGGATCATCCTGCTGTGCGGCGTGCTCGGCCGCGGCTCGTCGTTCCGCTTCTCCGTGCTCATCGGCGTGGTCGTCGGCTGGGCCCTCGGCTTCTGGCTCGACCTGGTCGACACGGCCGCCGTGGGTCGGGCCGCCTGGTTCGGGCTGCCCGAGTTCCACGCGCCGGAGCTGCGGCCGTCGGTCACGCTGCTCGTGCTGCCGGTGGTGATCGTGCTGGTCGCGGAGAACGTCGGCCACGTCAAGGCGATCGGCGCGCTGACCGGCCGCAACCTCGACGGCAACGTCGGCGACTCGATCATCGCCAACGGGGTGTCCACCGCGCTGGCCGGTGTCGGCGGCGGGTCGGGCACCACCACGTACTCCGAGAACATCGGCGTGATGGGCGTGACCAAGGTCTTCTCGACCGCCGCGTACGCGGTGACCGGGGTGGCCGCGGTGCTGATGTCGTTCTCGCCGAAGATCACCGCCGTGCTCGCGACCATCCCGGCGGGCGTGGTCGGCGGCGCGACGCTGGTGCTGCTCGGCCTGATCAGCCTGGTCGGCGTGCGGGTGTGGATGGAGAACCGGGTCGACCTGACCAACCCGGGCAACGCGCTGGTCGGCGGTGCCGCGCTGGTCGCCGGCGTGGGCGACCTGACGCTGGAGCTGGGTGACATGGAACTCGGCGGCCTGGTCTGGGGCTCGCTGCTGGTGGTGATCCTGCACCCGGTCCTGCGCTGGCTGCGGACCGCCCGCAAGGCCTGAGCGTCACCCGAGCGCGGCCTCCTCGTAGGCGAAGTGCGCTTCCAGCTCCTCCTCCAACCGGTCCAGCTCGGGGAGCAGCCGGTCCGGGTCGTCGGCCAGGGCGGCGATCTCGGTGATCACCCCGGCCACCACCCGGTGCTCCTCGCGCAGCCGGGCCAGCACCGGCGCCAGCGCTGGGTCGTGGTCCTCGAACGCGGTGAACGCGCCGTCCTCCCTGATGTGGTGCATCCGCATGTTGTCGCAGAACGCCAGGCAGTGATCACGCAGGTCACGGCGGCCGGTCGGGTCCGCCCGCAACCGCCGCAGTTGGGCGCGCAGGTCGTCGTGGTGGCGGCGCAGCTGCGCCACGATCGCCTCGACCCGCTCCGGGTCCAGCCGCAGCACGGTGAGCGCGACGACCGGGATCACCCTCGTGGTCGCCTCGGCGTAGGCGCGGAACGCCGGGTCGCGCCGCGCCTGCACGGCGTAGAAGCGGTCGCGGTCGGCGCCTTCCAGCGGCACGGCCCGGGGGGGGGGGGGGGGGGGGGGGGGGGCCCCCCCCCCCCCCCCCCCCCCCCCCCCCCCTCCTCCCCCCCCCCCCCCCCCCCCCCCCCCCCCCCCGCGCCCGCCTCGTCGATGAGGTCGATCGCCTTGTCCGGCAGGAACCGGTCGTTGATGTACCGGTCGGCCAGCGTGGCGGCGGCGACCAGCGCGG
>NZ_JBVJVK010000103.1:0-17886 GCF_055603705.1 Actinosynnema sp. NPDC037264
CGCCAGGCCTGCCCGGCTTTGGCCTGCCTGGGGTGCCCGTAAGGGCCCCATGTCAAATCGAGCCGAACGAGACCACCACCGCCCCGCCCAACCCAACCACCCAACCCAACCGCCACCCACCCAACCGCGCCAACCCGACCCCACCGGCCCACCCCCACCGACCCGGCACCCGTCGCCCCCCACCTCACGTCACGTCACCTCACGTCACCGGCACGATCCGCGCCGACACCAACTCCCCGTCCTCGATGTCGAGCAACCCGATCGTCCCGTGCGGCTGACGACGGCGGTCCGTCGGTGAACCCGGGTTGAACACCCTCAAACCACCCGCACCACCCCCGCCACCGGCACCGGCACCACCCTCACCGGTGACATCCATCGGAATGTGGGAGTGGCCGAACACCACCAGGTCCGCCTCCGGGAACCGGCGGCGCATTCGGGCAACCCGTCCGGTCGCCTGGCCGCTGTCGTGGATCATCGCCACGCGCAGCCCGGCGAGCTCGACCTCCACCGTCTCGGGCGCGCCCCACTCGACCACGTCCGGCCCGTCGTTGTTGCCGCACACCGCTATCACCGGCGCGTACTGCGCCAACTCGTCCAACACCGACGCCACGCAGACGTCACCGGCGTGCAGGATGACATCCGCGTGGCGCAGGTGTTTCGCCACTTCCGGGGGACAGGACTTCCACCGCCGGGGCGCGTGGGTGTCCGACAGCACGACTACCCGCATGGCGCGGAACCTACTACCCGCCGGCTCAGCCCGGCAGCGATCAACCCTGGCCTCACATCAACCCTGGCCCCACATCAACTCCGGCCACACGTCAACTCCGGCCCGCATCAACGCCGGCCCGCATCAACTCCGTCCGGTTCCGGCTCAGGTCAGGGCCGGACCCGCGTCACCGCTCGCGGCCAACTCCTTGAGGAACTCGTGGCACTGCTTGGCGCGCGCCGAGTCCTCCTCCATGACGCAGCGGAAGAAGGTGGCGATCTCCTGCTTGCCCGCGTTCTCCGCGTCCCGGACGTACTGGCCGTAGTCGTGGCCCGCCTTGAGCGCGTGGTACTGCACGGAGATCAGGTCGTAGCTGACGTCGTCGAATCCGGTCTCCCCGGTGGCCATGGCCCCTCCTCTGTCGGTCGGTCGTCCTGTGCCATACCCGCCAACCACGCCGCCAACCGCACCACCGTCGACATCACCTTCGACATCACCGTCAAACGTCACCGTCAACATCACCGGCAGCCCCACCACCACCCGGACGTGGTCGCGCTGAGTGGCAGGGGTCGGTGGTTGCTTGTAGCGTGCGATCCGGGTTGAGACGACAGCCTTGGACTGGCGCGAGCCGTTTTATCGGCTGGAGGAACCCCATGAGAATCGCGGTCGTCTCGGCGCACGCGAACCCGTTGCCCGTGCTCGGCGATGCCGAGGAGGGCGGTCAGGACGTCCACGTCGCCGATCTCTCGGCGGCACTGGTCGCGGACGGGCACGAGGTCGTCGTGCACACCCGACGTGACTCCCCTCGACCGCCCGACGTGGTGCGCACCCGGCTCGGTTACGACGTGGTGCACGTGACCGCGGGGCCGCCGAGCCCGGTTCACCCGGACGAGTTGTTGCCTCACCTGGACGAGTTCACCCGGTTCCTGCGCTCGCAGTGGCGGGCCGACCCGCCGGACGTCGTGCACGCCCACTACTGGACGTCGGGCGTGGCGTCGGTGCTGGCGGCCAACGGTCTCGACGTGCCGGTGGTGCAGACGTTCCACTCGTTGGGCGTGGTGGCCCAGCAGGCGGGCGACGAGGGCGTGCCGGAGGCGCGGCTGTCCACCGAGCGGCTGATCGGGCGCGAGGCGAGCCGGGTCGTGGCGCTGTGCACGGACGAGAAGGCGCACTTGGTGCACATGGGTGTGCCGCGAGCGCGGCTGGCCGTCGTGCCTCCCGGGGTGGACGTCGAGCGGTTCAAGCCGGACGGGCCGCGGTTGAACCGGCCGTTGCGGCACCGGCTGGTCTCGCCGGTGGTCGGGGCCGAGGACGTGATCACGGCGTTGCGGTCGGTGTGGGAGACGGAGCTGGTGGTCGTGGGCGGTCGGGCGGAGGAGGTGCGTCGGCTGCGGGAGCACTCGCGCGCGTCGGGCGTCGGCGACCGGGTCCGGCTGGTCGGCCGCGTGCCGCAGGTGGCGATGCCCGCGTTGCTGAGGTCCGCCGACGTGGTGGTCTGCGCCGGGTCGGACTGCGCCGCCGTGACACCGCTGGAGGCCATGGCGTGCGGCGTGCCGGTGGTGGCCGCGAACGTCGGCGGGGCGACGGACATCGTCGTGGACGGCGTCACGGGTCTCCTCGTGCCACCGGACGACCCACGGGCGCTGGCCCGCGCGCTGCGGCCCCTGCTCTCCGACGACGCCCGCCGCGACGCCTACGGCATCGCCGCCACAGACCGGGTCGAGGCCAGGTACAGCACGACCAGGATCGCCGCCGAGACTGTCCGCGTGTACCGCCAGGCCACCGGCCGACCGGAGGCGCTGGAGTCTTCCCTCAACGACGGCTGACCGCGCCTCTCACCACCCCGGCCCCACCGTTCCCTCACCGGGACCGAACGCCCGCACCCGCATCCGCGCCCGCAGCTCGGCGCAACCACAGCTCGGCGCAGCCACAGCTCGGCGCAGCCACAGGTCGGCACGGGCACAGCTCGGCGCGGGCGCGGGGAGGTTGCGGTGTGGCCGGCTCACGGCCGGTAGGTGCGCAGGCGGTCGGTCAGGTCGTCCGGCGTGCCGTAAGCGCGCAACCGGATCGGCCTCGGGTCGCCGGGGTGGTCGCCACGCCTCAGCGCCGCCACGTACGCAGCCACCTCCGGCGCGGGCGGCAGGACGTCGCCGCCCCGGTAGGTGATCACCACCGGCTGCTCGGCCGGCCGGGTGCGGACGGCGGCGGCCCAGCCGTACTCCTCGTCCCACAGCAGGGCGAAGTCGCGGCCCGGGAACGACGGCAGGTTCCCGTGCACGTCGAGGCAGGCCGTCGCGGGCGGGCCGGGGTTGGCGCGCCAGCACTCGCCCGCCAACCCCAGCTCGACCGCGACGGCCCGCACGTACCGCTGGAGGCCACGCGTCGGCGTGTCCTCGGCCCCGGATTCGGACCCGGACCCGGACCCGGACCCGGACCCGGACCCGGACCCGGACTCGGACTCGGACTCGGACCAAGGTCCGGGCTCGAACCAAGACCCGGACCCGGACCCGGATTCGGGGGTCACGCTCGCCACGTCCCCCGGGTCACCCGGTCCCGTCGGCCCGAGCCGGACGGGCCGAGCGGCCCAGCGCGAAGCCGAGCGCGATCATGCCGAGGCCCAGCAGCAGGTGCAGCCAGTTGTCGGCGGTGTTGACGGGCACGAAGTTGGCCGAGCTGTCGTGGTCGACGAGGAGCCCGTACAACCACAGCAGCAGGTAGACGACGCCGCCCGCGACGAGGTACAGGAACGCGTTGCGCGCCGTCTTGGCCATCACCAGCCCGAGGACGCCGAACGCCAGGTGCACGATGTTGTGCAGGATCGACACGGCGAACACGCCGAAGAGCTTCGCCTGCGACTCGTGCCCCGCGAACTGGATCGTGTCGTAGTCGGTGGTGATGCCGGGGATGAACCCGGCGATCCCGACCACGAGGAACACCGCGCCCACCACCGCCGCCGCCAGTTGGACCGGTGTGCGTGTCGTCGCTGTGCCGGGTCTGGACATGTCGACTCCCGTTGCCTCGCGGAAACCCACTTCGGTTGCCGTCCGACTACCCGACGTGGGTGCGCGCAAACGACCGGCCCGACCACCGACCGGCCGAACCACCGGGGCGGACGACGGCGAGCACGACAGCGAGCACGACAGCGACCACGACGGCGAGCACGACGGGACCACGGCGGCGGTCAGCGCGGCGGTTCGAACCGGGCCAGCCACGTGGTCAGGATCTGCTCCAACCGCCCGGCGTCCTCGGCGTCGAGGGCGTCGAGCAGCTGCCGCTCGTTGGCCATGTGCTCGGTGAACGCCTGGTCGATCACGCGCCTGCCCGCCTCGGTCAACGCGACCACGCGCCGCCTGGCGTCGCCGTGCCCCGGCCTGCGCGTCACCAGGCCGTCGCGCTCCAGCCGGTCGATGCGCTTGGTGATCGCGCCCGTGGTCACCATCGTGTGCTGGGCCAGCTCCCCCGGCGCGCGCTCGTAGGGCGCGCCGGCCCGGCGCAACGCGGCGAGCACGTCGAACTCCCCCTCGCCGAGCCCGTGCCGCCGGTACACGACGGCCAGCTGCTCGGTCAGCACGGCCGCGAGGCGGTGCAGCCTGCCGATGACGCCCTGGGGCGTGACGTCGAGGTCCGGCCGTTCCCGGGCCCACTCGGCCTGGATGCGGGCCACGCGGTCGAGTTCCATGACACCACAGCATAGCTTCCACGGAAGCTACAATGTCTTCCGTGGAAACTATCCGGTGGGGCCTGGTCACGGCGATCGCGCCGGTCGCGTGGGGCTCGACGTACTACGTCACGCACCACTTCCTGCCCGCCGGCCACCCGCTGTGGGGAGCGGTGCTGCGCGCGCTCCCCGCCGGCGTGCTGCTCCTCCTCCTGTGCCGCGAACGCCCTCGTGGCCGGTGGTGGTGGCGGTCGCTGGTGCTCGGCACGGTGAACATGAGCGCGTTCTTCGCGCTCGTCTACCTCGCCGCACAGCTGCTGCCGACGAGCCTGGCCTCGACGATCATGGCCACGTCACCGGTCGTGATGATCGCCCTGGCGTGGCCGCTGCTCGGTGAACGGCCGCGTGGCCGGGCGGTGCTGGGCGCGCTCACCGGCATCGTCGGCGTGGTGCTCATGCTCGCCTCGGGCGTGGACGCCGTCGACCCCCTCGGGGTCGTGGTGTCGGTCGCCGCGATGGCGCTGTCCGCGTTCGGGCACGTCCTGACGAAGCGCTGGGGCGCGGGCGCGGATGTGCTGTCGATGACGTCCTGGCAGCTCGTCGCGGGCGGCGCGGTGCTCGTCGGGCCCGCGCTCGTGGTCGAGGGCGCTCCCCCGCCGCTCACCGGCGCCACCCTGCTCGGCTTCGCGTACGTGTCCGTCGTCGCCACGGCGGTCGCGTTCGTCGCCTGGTTCACCGGCCTGCGCCACCTGGAGGCGGGCACGGTGGGGTTGATCGGCCTGCTGAACCCGGTCACCGGGGTCGTGCTCGGTCTGCTGGTGGCGGACGAGTCGCTGGGCGCGCACCAGGTGCTGGGGCTCGTGCTCGTGCCGGTCGGCGTGCTGCTCGGACAGCGGACCGGGCCGACGTCGAGCAGGGCGGCGTCGGCTCCATCCCGCGCGGACAGCGCCACTGCGGGTGCTCGACGACGTCGAGGACCTTCCGGTGCGCAAGCCGCTGCCGCCACCGGTTCGAGCACTGGAGGGCGGGAGCGCTCCGACACCACCACCTGAGGCGTTCAGCCCTCTCGGAACCCGGGGCGCGCCACCAGCGACCACAGGTAGCTCAACGGCTCGCCGTCGGCCTCGTCACGCTCGACGAACTCGGTGATCAGCGCGGTCAACCGGGCGTTGAGCTCCGCCTGGGACGCCGCGCCGAGGCGCAGCACGCCCCTCGCGCTGTCCCGGTTGGCGTCCGGCCCGGCCTCCAGCACCTCGGCCCGGTGCGCGGCGAGCATCGCCAGGTCCACCCGCTGGACCAGGCCCTCGCCCTCGACGTCGACCAACCCCAGCCGCCACGTCCGGCCGGTCGCCCGGTACGGCCGTTCCAACGCGCCGCGCGTGCCGCTGCGCACCGGTTCGGCGGCCAGGAAGTCCCGCTTCACCAACGCCCGCACGTGCCGCAGCACGGTCGCCGGCGCGACGCCGAGCCGGTCCGACAGCTCCTTGTTCGTCAACGCCCGGTCCCAGCACAACCGCAGGATGCGCCAGCGCAGCGGGTGCGCGAGCACCTTCAGCTCCTCGACCGTCGCGTCGCGGGCGGGGTGATCAGGCGGGGCCGGCACGCCGCAGAGGCTAACCCACCCGTCCTTGCCGCGCCCGCCAGTGGTTTGGTTCACTGCTATCGATTGCACTTCGTGAAATCACTAGGGGTGTGGCGTGGACGGACTGGCGCGGCGGGTCGGCGAGTGGGTGCGCGAACGGGACGGCGAACTCCTGGCCGAACTGGCCGGGTGGGTCGCCCGACCGAGCATCAGCCGCACGGGCGAAGGCATGGCGGACGCCGCCGCGCACGGCGCGGAACTGCTGCGGCGCACCGGCTTCCAGGCCGAGATCAGGCAGACCGACGGCTGGCCCGCCCTGCTGGGCGCCGCGCCCGGCCCGCCCGGCGCGCCGCACGTGCTGGTCTACGGCCACTACGACGTGCAGCCACCCGGACCGCCGCACGAGTGGGTCACCCCGCCGTTCACGCCCGACTTCCGCGACGGCCGGATCTACGGCCGGGGCGCCGGTGACAACAAGGGCCAGCACCTGGCCCAGCTGCTCGGCCTGCGGGCGTTGCGCGAGCTGACCGGCGGCCTGCCGTGCCGGGTGACCGTGCTGCTCGACGGCGAGGAGGAGATCGGCAGCCCGCACCTGGCGTCGGTGCTGCGCGGGATCGACCGGCCGGACCTGGTGGTGTGGAGCGACGGCCCGGTGCACGAGTCCGGCCGCGCCGCGGTGGTGCTCGGCGTGCGCGGCGTCGTCACGTTCGAGTTGCGGACCACGGGCGCGTCCGGCGTGCTGCACTCCGGCAACTGGGGCGGTGTCGCGCCGAACCCCGCGTGGCGGCTGGTGCACGCCCTGGCGACCATGCGCTCGCCCGACGGCCGGATCCTGGTAGACGGCGTCACCGACGACGTCGTCCCGCTGAGCCCCCGTGAACGCGACGCGCTGGACCGGCTGCCGGTCGACGTGCCCGCCACCCTCGCGGGCATCGGCGTCACCGCGATGGAACCGCCCGCCGACCTCGGCTACAGCCGCCGGCTGGCCTCGCCCACGTTCACGATCAACTCGTTGAGCTGCGAGGACACCCCGGAACACCGCACCGTCATCCCGAACCGGGCGGTGGCGCGGTGCGACATGCGGCTCGTCGGCGGGCAACGGGCGGAAGCGGTGCTCGCCGCCCTCAGAGCCCACCTGGCCGTGCACGCACCGGACGTGGACCTGGTCGAGGGCGCGGCGATGCAGCCCTCCCGGACGCTGCCGGAGACCCGGTGGACGAACGCGGTCCTGGCCGGCGCGGAGGCCGGGTTGGGCGAACCGCCGCTGCTCGTGCCGGCGCTCGGCGGCAGCCTGCCGATCGCCGCGTTCACCGACGCGTGGGACGTGCCCTGCTACGGCGTGCCGCTGGCCAACGTGGACGAGGCCAACCACGCGCCCAACGAGAACCTGGACCTGGGCTGGTTCCGGCGCGGGATCGTCGCCGCCGCCACCGTGCAGCACGCGATCGCGGAGGCGGGGCGATGACCTGGACCGACTTCGAGTGGCTGACCGGCGCCGAGCCGAGCCCGGACGGCAGGTCCGTGGTGTGCGTCAGCGACGCCTCCGGCCGCCCGCAGCCGTGGGTGTCGCCGCTGGGCGGCACCCCGCGTCACGTGGAGGTGCCCGGGTCGGTCCGCCGGTGCGTCTGGCGGCCGGACGGCGCGCGGCTGCTGGTGCTGACCGACCCGGACGGCGGCGAGGACCACCGGCTGGCCGAGGTCGACCCGGCCACGGGCGAGGTGGTGTGGCTGGTCGCCGAGGAGGGCGTGCGGTGCGAGATCGGCACGCCGTACGGCAGCACCGGCCGGCCCTACAGCCCGGACGGGGCGCTGCTGGCCTACGCGAGCAACGCGCGTGACCGCGAGGTGTTCGACGTGCTGGTGCGCGACCTGCGCACCGGCGACGAGCGGATGGTGCTGCGCGGCGACGACCGCTACCTGCCGATGGGCTTCTCCCCCGACGCACGGCTGCTGCTCGTGCTGCGGCTGCACCAGAACACCGAGCAGGACCTGTTCGCGTGCGACCTCGCCACCGACGAGGTCCGGCTGCTCACCCCGCACGACGGTCCGGCGAAGTACCACCCGGTCGCGTGGCTGCCCGACTCGTCCGGCGTCCACCTGTGCACGACGCAGGGCCGTGACTTCCTCGGTCTCGCCACGCTGTCCCTGGACGGTGGGCTGACCTGGATCGACACGCCGGAGGCCGACGTGGAGGGCGCCGCCCTCTCACCGGACGGCACGCGGCTGGCGTGGGGCGTCAACGAGGACGGCTACACCCGGCTGAGGTGGGCCGACGTCGGAGGAGCACCCGCCGACGTCACCGGGCTGCCACGCGGGGTCTCGGTCGCCGAGTTCGGCTTCGACGGCTTCGCCCCGAGGTTCACCGCGTCGGGTGAGCTGCTGGTGCAGCTCGCCCGGCCGGACGCGGCGACCGACCTGTTCCTGGTGGACCTGGACCGGGACGAGGCGCGGCGGCTCACCGACTGCGGGGCGCGGCTGCCGGGCGCGGTCGTGCCGCCGACCATCGTGCGCACCACGAGCGCCGACGGCGAGACCGTGCCGTGCCTGCTCTACCGGCCGCCGTCGGCGAGCGCGGAGCACCCGGCGCCGGTGGTCGTGACCGTCCACGGCGGACCGGAGTTCCAGGCGAAGCCGGGGTTCGACCCGCTCGTGCAGGCGCTGCTGGCACGCGGGATCGGCGTGCTCGCGCCCAACATCCGGGGTTCGTCCGGTTACGGGATGCGCTACCAGCGGCTGATCTACCGCGACTGGGGCGGCGGCGACCTGGCCGACCTGGAGGCGGCGGCGCGGCTGCTCGACGACGTGCCGTGGGCCGACACGGCCCGGCTGGGCGTGCACGGCGCGTCCTACGGCGGGTTCGCCGCGCTGTCGTGCCTGACCAGGCTGCCGCACCTGTGGCGGGCCGGTGTGAGCGAGTGCGGCTCGTCGGACCTGCTCAACGACATCCGGTCGTTCCCGCCGACCTGGCGCAAGCGGGCGGTGGACTGGATCGGCGATCCCGACGACCCGGCCGACGTGGCCGTCCTCACCGAGCGCAGCCCGCTCGAGCACGCCGACCGGCTCACCGCGCCCGTGCTGATCATGCACGGCGAGAACGACACCAGGGTCGACCCGGCGGAGTCCGAGCGGATGTACGGCAGGCTGCGCGAGCTGGGCAAACCGGCGCGGCTCGTGCTGCACCCCGGCGTCGGGCACGAGTGGGACCGGGCCGGGCTCGCCGACACCGTCGAGCTGATCGTCTCCTGGTTCGCCGACCACGTCCGCTGACGACCGCACGGGAACCGGGCTCACCTCGACCCGGGCACGCCGACCGCCGCCGCAGGGCTCGCCTCGCTCACCGTCCGGGCGTGAGGTCGTCCGGGCGGGATCAGGACAGGGCCAGCAGCAGGTGCAGGCCGACCAGCAGGCCGCACGTGAGGGTGTGGACGAGCGGGTTCTGGGCCAGCAGCGCGGCGAACTCGCGCAGGAACGCGCTGGGCAGGAAGTACCACGCCGTCGGGGCGCCGATGATCTGCATGCGCAGCCGCAGCCTGCGGGCCAGCACGGCGGCGCGGAAGACGTGGAAGTTGTTGGTCACCGCGACCGCCCGGCCGGTCCAGTCGCGTTCGGCGAGCAGCCGCGCGCTGTACGCCAGGTTCTGCTCGGTCGTCGTCGCGCGGTCCTCCAGCACGATCAGCTCGTCCGGCACGTCGCGGCGCAGCAGGTAGTCGCGCATCGCCGCGGCCTCGGACACCGCCTCGTCCGGCCCCTGCCCGCCCGAGACGACGAGCAGCGGCGTGCGGCCCGCAGCCACCTCGCGGCGGTACAGGTGCAGGCCGCGGTCCAGCCGTGCGGCCAGCAGCGGCGGCACGCGGTCGCCGATCAGGCCCGCCCCGAGCACGATCACCGCGTCGAAGCCCGTGCGGCGGCCGATGCTGCCGTACACGATCGAGTACAGCAGCAGGCTGACGAACAGGAACGCGACGTAGGCCGCGACGATCAGCAGCGACCCGATCAGCGCGTCGACCACCGGCCCGGTGTGCGCGGTGGCGAAGCCGAACGCGAGCACCACCCCGAAGATCGCCAGGCCGGCGAGCAGCGAGAGCAGGTTGGCCAGGCCGAAACCCTCGCGGCGCAGCATGAGCACGCCGTTGGCGATCAACGCGGTCGGCAGCACGAAACCCAACCCCAGCAGCACGGCCACGAACGCGTAGCCGACGACGACGGCGGACCAGCCACCGTTCGCCGAGGCCCGGAACACCAGCCACAGCAGCAGGAACACCAGCGTCACACCGAGCCACACGGCGTTGCCGAGCCGCCGCCGGTCCCGGATCACGCCGATCACGAAGAACAGGGCGGGCACGAGCGCCGCGATCCCGAAGATCATGCGGGCCAATGTAGACGGCCGGCGGTCACTCGAAGTCGTCCAGCACGCCTGCGGGCGTCCGCGGCCCGAGGCGGCCGGCGGTGGCGTGCAGTCCGGTCAGGGTCGCGGCGGTGGTGAGACCGAGGATCGGGTCCGGCCGGTCGGACAGCAGGCTCGCGTACAGCGGGCGGTAGTGGGCGACCTTGCGCGGGGTCCGGCCGTCGCCGCCGTGCTCGGCCAGCAGCTCACCGCCCCGGAACGCGAACGCGGTCATCGCCGTGTGGTCCAGCCACACCTCCACGTCACCGCAGGTCAACGCGGTGGACTTGCTGCTCGCGCCGGTGCGCCAGCTGGTGTGCAACCGGGCCGTGCCCACCGCGCCGCGGGACCGGAACGACGCCACCGCCCAGCAGCTCGTGCGCTCGTCCCGCAGCGACGTCACCACGCTGACCTGCACGAACCGGGCCAGCACGGTGAGCTGGTTGATGCCCGAGTCGGTCCACGCCGAGAGGTAGGACGTGAACGCCTGGTCGCCCTTGAGCACGTACGGGTCGTTGAACGCCGAGGTGATGGAGGTGACCGGCCCCCACTCCGGGTGCGCGGCCACCAGTTCCGCCGCCCACTCCACCTCGGGCGAGAACGCGAAGTGGTGCGCGGTGAACAGCCGGTCGTGCGCGCCGTCCACGCCGCTCAGCCGGTCCACCGACGCCAGGTCCGGCGCCAAGGGCTTCTCCACCAGCACCCGTGCGGCGGAGCCGGTCAGCACCGACGTGGCCAGGTCGGCGTGCGAGTCCGCCGGCGTGGCGATCACCACCAGGTGCGGTCGGTGCGCCGCCAACGCGTCGTCGAGGTCGCGGTAGTGCGCGGGGGTCGCGCCCCGGAACACCGGCGGCCCGGCGTGCGGGTCGACGGTGAACACCAGGTCCACCTCGGGCCGTTCCGCGAGCACCTCCAGGTGCGTCCGGGCGATGGTGCCGACCCCCACCAGCCCGACCCGCGTCCGTCCGTCAATGGGTCCCACCCCGGCAGCGTCCACACCCGGCAGTATCCGCCTCGCCGAACCGCCGAGCGCCTTCTTGATCGTGACGACCAGGACACATCGCGTGGCTCGACGGCGCCGTGACGAGGTAGTTTCAGCCTCGTCCGCGCACCAGCCACGGGGAGCACATGCGATTCCTCTTCCGCCCACCCGCCAGCGAGGCCGGTGGACTGCTCTCGCTGCCCTGGGCCCAGCCCCTGGAGGAGTGGGACGAGAAGCTGCTGCTGACCGTCCCCCAACGCGGTATCTCGCGGCACGTCGTGCGGTTCGTGGCCAGCGAGGGCCGCGTGTACGCGCTCAAGGAGATCGCCGAGTCGCTGGCCCGGCACGAGTACTCGATCCTCGGCGACCTGGAGCGGGAGGGCATGCCCTCGGTGTCGGTGCTCGGGCTGTGCGTCGACCGCCCGGACGACCAGCAGGCCATCCTGGTCACCCGCTACCTCGACCACTCGATGTCCTACCGCTACCTGTTCTCCAGCCCGCGCGTCGAGCACTCGGCGGACCGCCTGGTGGACGTGCTGGTCGGGCTGCTGGTCCGGCTGCACCTGTCCGGCACGTTCTGGGGCGACTGCTCGCTGTCGAACACGTTGTTCCGGCTGGACGCGGGCAACCTGGCCGCCTACCTGGTCGACGCCGAGACCGTCGAGCGACACCCGGAGCTGTCCGCCGGCCAGCGGACCTACGACGTGGACCTGGCCCGTGAGCGCATCGGCGGCGAGCTGATGGACCTCGAGGCCGGCGGCCTGCTGCCGTCGGACATCGACCCGATCGAGGTCGCCGACAGCGTGCCCCGCCGGTACGCCGCGCTGTGGGAGGAGGTGACCCGCGAGGAGTTCTTCCAGCTCGACGAGCAGCGCTACCGGGTCGCCGAACGCCTGCGCCGGCTCAACGACCTCGGCTTCGACGTCGACGAGGTCGAGCTGGTCACCTCGGACAGCGGCGCGCGGCTGCGGGTGGACATCCGGGTCGCCGAGATCGGCCAGAGCCGCCGCGAGCTGTTCAAGCTCACCGGCCTGGAGGTGCAGGAGGGGCAGGCCAGGCGCCTGCTCAACGACCTGCGCTCGTTCCGCGCCTACCTGGAGCAGCGCGACGGCGCGCCCGTGCCCGAGACGACCGCCGGCCACCTGTGGCGCAACGAGGTCTACGACCCGGTGGTCGCCGCCGTGCCGCCCGACCTGCTCGGCGTCCTGGCCCCGGCGGAGCTGTTCCACGAGGTCCTGGTCCACCGCTGGTTCCTGTCCGAGAACGCGGGCCGTGACGTGGGCACCACCGCCGCGCTGCGCTCCTACCTGGCCACCGTGCTGCCGAACCGGGACACCGAGGTCGACGACGAGGACGACGACCTCGACTGATGGTGACGAGCCCGGGGTGACGCCGTCGGCGGTTCGCCCCACCGGCTGACGTCCGGTCCGGATCCACCGGCCCGGACGAGGACGGCGCTACAGTGTCACCTGCTCCTCAGGGCTGGAGCGCCAAGCGTGGACGTCTGCCGATCCCCTTGCCCTGCGCGATCGGCGAGGAGTTCACCTTGCGCACGCGTTCTTCAGCGACCGAACCGGTCATCAAGGCGCAGAACCTGGGGAAGACCTACGAGTTCCACCGGCAACCACAAGGGCTGTCGGGCGCCGTCCGCAGCCTCTTCCGCCGCGAGCTCACGAGCGTGCGGGCCGTCCACGGCGTCGACCTGACCGTCGGACGGGGCGAGATCGTCGGCCTGCTCGGGCGCAACGGGGCGGGCAAGACCACTCTCGTCAAGATGCTGTGCGGGCTCCTGGTGCCGACCGAGGGCGACCTGGAAGTGTGCGGTGAGCGGCCCGCGGACCGGTCGTACTCGTTCCTGTCCCGGATCTCGGTGATCTTCGGCCAGAAGGCGATGCTGTGGTGGGACGTGTCCACCCGCGAGTCGCTCAGGATCCACCGGAGCATGTACGAGATCTCCCGCGACGACTTCGCGGCGACGGTGGTGCAGCTCGGCGACCTGCTGGGCATCACGGACATCCTCGACACACCGGTCCGCCACCTCTCGCTCGGGCAGCGCATGCGCTGCGAGCTCGCCCTGGCCCTGCTCCACCGGCCGATGCTGCTGTTCGCCGACGAACCGACGATCGGCCTGGACGTCGAGGCGAAGGTGGTCGTGCGGGACCTCTTCCGCGAGATCAACCGGACGTTCGGCACCACGATCGTGCTGACCAGCCACGACATGAAGGACGTCGAAGCGCTCAGCGATCGCGTCGTCATCATCAAGGACGGTTCGGCGGCGTTCGACGGCGACCTCGCCGAGCTGCGCGCCCACGCCGACCTGCCCGCGGAGGTGGTGCTGACCTACCGCGACATCCCACACCTCCCCGCGGAACTCGCGCACGACTCCACAGAGGACGGCGCACGCAGCGTCCGGTTGCGGCTCGGGGATCGACCGGTGCCGGAACTATGGCGGACCGCGGCGCGGTGAGGCGAGAGTCGACGGCCTCGGCCGTGCGGGCCAGTTCCGCCGCGCTCCGCGTCCCGCTCCGGCACAGCAACCGCGTCGCGGGCCGGCCGAGGTGGAACAGGGCGGCGATGTCGGCGCACACCGCACCGGGCTCGGTGTCGGTGGCCGGCCACCAGGCGTACCCCCGCTCGTACCCGAAGGTCGTCTCGAGCTCCGTGGCGCACGCCACCGTCGGATCGACCGCGCGGAGCGCCGTAACGCACTCGAGCCCTTGGCCCCGGTCGAGCGGAGCGATGATCCGCACCCGACCGCCGGTAACCACCGAAGCGCCGTTGGACGTGAGGACCTTCGCGAAGAGCAACAGGGGTTCCGCGGGGACGTCGGACAGGGCCCGCGAAGGGCGGCCGGTGATCAGCGTGGTCCGGACACCGCTGTCGCGCACGTGGCGCAACATCTCGACGTCCTCGTCGAGGACGACGTTCCCGGTCTTCACCAGCGTCCCGTCCAGGTCTCAGATGAGCGCTCTCACCTCCCGGCCCGTTCGCGCGGGGTGGCCGCACGCGCGGCGGACAGGACCGGAACGCCGCGTACAGCGCGACACCGGCTGCGCCGTAGCGCAGCCCCCGGACGAGCACGTCCCGCGCCTTGCCCAACCCGCGCGCCGGCGACGGCCTCGGCAGCACCCCGAGCCGTTCCCCCATCGCCTGACCCGCTCCGTAGGCCCACACGCTCCGGAGGTCGTCGGCGAGGCCGAGCGGCTTGTGCCCCGTTCGCGAGCAGCGCCGACCTCACCTTCGCCAACGGCCACGCACACCTTGCCGTCCTGTGCGATCCGACGACCGCCCGGATTCCCCCAGGACAGGGGGATCGGGGCGGTCATCGCGATCAGTTCAGTAGATGATGGCCGGCAACCACCGTGGCGAGTTGCGTATGTGGAACCACCTCCATGGCGCGATCCACACTCCGTACACCCGTCCCCAGGCGAAAACCTTCACACCATCCCAATCCTGGCCCCACGTCGTCCTGCCCCCGGGCCACAGCCACTTGGTCGGGCTCTTGGTTCCCCAATCCTTCGCCACCAGGATCGGCAACGGGGTCAGGTTGATGATGCGACCACACATCTTCATCCCCCATCTCCACTCGCAGTTGGGGTTGTAGCCGCTGGTGTCACTGCAGTTGTTCGGGTCGCCCACGCAGTAGTCATAGCTGTTGACGTTGCCGTTGGCGACCGCGTCGACTTGGAGGAAGCGGCCTGTCGCGGGGTTGTACAGGCGCACACCCATCACCATCATGCCGTCCAGGGTTTCGGACGATCTCTGGGCGGCGCCCAACCAGCCGTACCTCGTGGGCGCCTGGCCCTGCCGGGGGACGCCGAACTCGTCCGTGGCCCGGGTCGTGGCAGTCGCGGTCGCCGGATCGTAGACCACCGTGATGTCGCCGTGCAGGTCGGTCAGCTGGAGCTGCACGTCGCCGGACGCCGAGGTCGTTGCCGCCAGGTCGTTGTCCAGGCCCTTGACGTTGCGGGTCAGCGCGTTCGTCGACCGATCCTCCACTATCCAGTCCGGGGTGTCGTGTTCGGTTCCGTAGTGGTTGATCCGGGTCCAGCCGCCTTCCAGAGCGGTGGAGCGGACGCGGGAGGTGGCGTCCATCGTCCAGGTTTGCTCCGCACCACCGACGGCTTGGGTGTGGATTCGGTCGTTCACGTAGTAGGTCAGGCGGCCCGCCCCGCCTGTCATCGTCACCGTTCGACCGAAGGCGTCGTAGCCGTGGCCTTCGTCCACCAACCGGTCTTTCGTGTCGTACGCGTGCGCCTCGACCGTGTTTCCCCCCTGGCAGGTCGTGGTCTGCTTCGACGTGCGGTTGGAGTTCCTGTCGTACCCGTACGACCGGGTGACGCACGTGTCGTCCGCGCGGACCAAGCGACCCACGGCGTCGTACTGGAAGTCCTGTGTGGACAGATCAGCCTGCGTCAGCACCTGGTTGTGCACCGAGTTGCTCGACGTGCTGTCGAGCAGGACCACGCTGTTCGCGGCGGTGTAGCTGCGCCGTACCGACACGCCGGTCTCGTCGACGGTATCGCGCATGATCACGCCTGACGGCATCTTCTGCTCGACGATCTCCCCGCCCGGACCGTACGTCGCGGTGAAGGTGCCGGCTATCGAGTCC
Organism: Actinosynnema sp. NPDC037264; assembly: GCF_055603705.1. NCBI lineage: Bacteria > Bacillati > Actinomycetota > Actinomycetes > Pseudonocardiales > Pseudonocardiaceae > Actinosynnema > Actinosynnema sp. NPDC037264. The sequence goes on from NZ_JBVJVK010000103.1 coordinate 15,925, forward strand.
GTCATCCCCACAGCCAGTCCACGCGGTTCTCTCGTGGTGTCGTACTCGTACGTGACCTCCGACGGCACGGTGTTCGTGACCTTCACCGGGCGGTTCAGCGCGTCGTTGTGGTACGTCGTGCGGCCGCCATCGGCGTCCGTGTACGTCAGAACCCGACCGAGGGCGTCATAACCCACGGCAACCGCGGCACCGTCCGAGCCCACCGTTCGAGCGACCCTTCCGGTCGCCGGGTCGTACTCGGTGGTGACCGCGGGCACGGGTGCCCCCAGGCCACCGGTGACCGTCACCGTCACCTTGCGGCCCGCAGGGTCGTAGGTGGTGCTGGTGACGCGGGAGACGCCGCCTGCCGACTCGATCGTCTGGTCCACCAGGCCGTTCGCCGCGTAGGTCGTGGTCTTGACGACCCCGTCGGACGGGTTCGCGCCGCCACCGGTGATGGGTGCCTTCGGCTCGACCCGGCAGATCATGCCCGCCCACTCCGGCCGGCCGCCGCAGTGACCGCCGACGGCCGCGGAGTAGTAGGTGGTGACGGTCGTGGCGGCGTCGTTGCCACTCGACGCGGGCAGGCTCGACTCGATCGGACGGCCCTGCGGGTCGTGGACCGTGGTCGTCGCCAGTGCCAGACCACCCGGGTCCTGCACGGTCCTGGTCTCCAGCCCGTTCGTCCAGTCGTACTCGGTCGTACGCGTTCGCTGGTCGGCGTCGACCGGGTAGCCGGTGATCGCGGCTCCGGTCACCTCCCGGGTCTCCTTGTTCTCGACCTTCGCGCTGCCGTCCGCCGGCCGGCCCTCGTCGTAGAAGACCGCCTTGTGCGTGCGTGCCGGCACGCGGCTGCCCACGGGCAGCACCGGCACACCGCCGGTCGCCGGCACTGCGTTCGCCAACTGGATCACGTGCAGCGGGCCGTACTCGTGCGTCTTGCGCTGCCCGTCGGCCTCGTAGACCGTGGTGGTCGACAGCAACGCCGCTCGCTCCGCGGGGGACTTGTCCGCCATGCCCAGGTGGGTCGACCGAGCACCGTCGCCCAGTGCGAGTTGCCGGTTGGCAGCGGACAAGGTGCGCACCACGTTGCCGTACTCGTCGTGCTCGGTCGTGCTGGTGTGCCCGCCGGGCTGGATCTCGTTGACCTCCCGGGCATCGGGGTTGAGGTAGTGCACGGTGGCGCGCCGGTAGTCGCCGGCGCCGAGGTTGTCACGCCCGGTGTGGCTGCCCGGCACCTGGTCCGCCGGGAAGATCGCCGTCGCGTCGGTGGGCGCGTCGCGCTGCGCCCAGGCGGCGACCGACAACTCCGCCATGTCGTGTGGCGCCTCCTGGCCGCTCACCGGGACGTCGTAGACGAGCGTGGTCAGGGCGTCGCCCTCGACCTCGTTCTTCGTGCCGGGTTCCAGCGCCGGGCGGGACACCGCGAGCAGCATCCCGTCACCGGCCGTGTCGTCGTTGCCGGCGCGGCCGTAGTAGAACGTCCACGGCAGCTCACCCGGCGGCGTCAGGCGACTGATCCGCCCGGAGTCGTACTCGTACTTGGTCTTGAGCGCCGGGCTGAGCCGCGGATCCCACACCTCGCGCAGCCGTCCCAGCGTGTCGTAGGCGTACCGACCGAGACCCGTCTCCCGAACGGTGGCACCGGACTCCCACACCTTGATCAGGCTCGCCTGACCGGTGTAGTCACCGAGCACGGTGGCGGTCGCGGTCGTCCGGGGCGCGTACACCAGCTCCACGACCCGGCAGCCGTGCGGCAGCGTCGTCGGGACCTCCACGTCGCACTGCGCCGGGGAACTCACCGCCGTTGTCGGTGGGATGATCTTGCGCAGCCGGGCGCGGGTCTTGGGGGGGGGGGGGGGGACCCCCCCCCCCCCCCCCCCCCCCCCCCCCTTTGCTGTTCCAGGGAAAGTGGGGCGGATCGCCCCAGCGCCTCCCCCCGCCGCGGCCCCTTCCCACACCGCGGTGTTCCTCCCCCCTCTC
>NZ_JBVJVK010000104.1:0-5975 GCF_055603705.1 Actinosynnema sp. NPDC037264
GGGCCGACAGATCCCGTTGAGGACCCGAAGTCAGTCAGTCCTGGGGTCAGACCCCAGCCGGGAGGTGCTCACCTACATCCTCACTGTCAGTCCTCCGGAACGAGGTGCGGTTCGGTCGGGCGGCGGAGGAGGCCTCCGCGCCCGTGGGGTGTTCCGGCGCTGAAACATTTAGGAGTATTGAGCGAAACAGTTCGGAAGACAAGACCCGGGGAGCGCAGGCGACCTCGGGTGGCTTGCTCGGAGCCGTGACGTGCTCCGGGTTCAGGCGGGCGGCGCGGTGCTCTCGCGCACGACGAGCGTCGTGGCCAGCTCCACCCGGGGCTGGACGAGGGTTCCGCCCTTGGTGAGGGTGAGCAGCATCCGGGCGGCCGTCGCGCCCATCTCGGCCAACGGCTGCCGCACGGTCGTCATCGGCGGGCAGCACCAGCGGGTGTTGTCGATGTCGTCGAAGCCGACCACGCTGAGGTCGTGCGGGATGCGCAGGCCGAGCTGCCACGCCGCGGCGTAGACGCCGAGCGCCTGCAGGTCGTTGCCGCACAGCACGGCGGTCGGCCGGTCGGGTAGGCCCAGCAGCTCGCGGCCCAGTTCAAGGCCTTGCTCGAAGGTGAACTCGCCGGTGCGCACGAGCCGGTCGTCGAGCGGCGCGCCCGCGGCGTCCATCGCGGCCCGGCAGCCCTCCAGGCGGGCGCGGGCGCCCAGGGAGTCCGTCGGTCCGCCGATCACGCCGATCCGCCGGTGGCCGAGGTCGAGCAGGTGCCGCGCGGCCGTGATGCCGCCGCTCCAGTTCGTCGCGCCGACCGACGGCGTGGTGTGCAGCGGTTCGCCGGACGGGTCGAGCGCCACCAGCGGGATCGCGCTCGCGGCCAGCAGCGCGTGCTGCTCCGGCGTGAACGCCGAGTACACCGCGATCACCCCGACCGGGTGCCTGGCCAGCAGCTTCTCGGCCCAGGACCGGCCGGGCGAGGTCGGCTCGACCACCTCGGTGAACGCGACGGCCAGTTCGTGCTCCCGGGCCACCGGTTCGACGCCGCGCACGATCTCGACCGCCATGTGGCTTTCCAGGCCGTAGAACACGACTTCGAGGATGGCCGAGGGCGCGATGGCGTCCGGGCGCCGGTAGCCGTGCTCGCGCAGCAGCGCCTCGACCCGTTGCCGCGTCTCCGCCGCCACGCCGGCCCGCCCGTTCAGCACCTTCGACACGGTCGGCTTCGACACCCCGGCGAGCCGGGCGATCGTCTCGACCGTCAGCTCTCCGCGTCGTCGCCCACGCCGTCGACCGTCCGCGATGCTCCCCGCCACGGCCGAAGTGTACGTAGCCCGCGACCGCGGGCCGATCATGATCGCCGGACGACCGCGCGTGCCGACCGTTCGGGGTGCCGAAGTGCCGTGCGGTCGCGACGCTTCGTCACCTTCGCCCGGGGCGCTTGCCCTGGACGGTGTAGAAGACGCAGGAGGTGGCGCGGAACGCGGGGTGCGCCATCGCGGCGCGGGCGGTCCGGAGGGCGGTGTCGGTCAGGCCGGCGGCGAGCAGCTTGTCGCGCAGGTGGTGGGTGTGGTGGACGAGCAGGCGCAGGCCGGGCGAGTCCGCGTGCCACTGCCGCACCACCGGCACGGGGTCCACGTCCACCAGCCCGGCGGCGGCCATCGACGCGGCGACGCGGCGACCCCAGCGGCGGTCCGCGCCCGCGGCGTCGAACATGCGCTCCTTGGCCGCCAGGAAATCCTCGTACGCGGCGGCGTGCTCGGGATGGGCGGCCAGGAGCACCGGTCCGTAGTCGAGGTCGAACTCGTCGAGTTGCAGCACCCCGCCGGGCTTGAGGGCGCGGACGAGCTTGCGCAGCACCTGTTCGCGCTCGGGCAGGTGCAGCAGCACGAGCCTGGCGTGGACCAGGTCGAACCCGGCTTCGGGCAGCGGGTCGTGGACGACGTCGTGCCGCAGCACGGTCAACCCGGCGGCGGGTGGGACGTGCTCGGGTTTGACGTCGGTGGCCAGCACCGACGCGCCGCGGCCGGCGAGCCAGTGCGCGACGCTGCCGCCGCCCGCGCCGACCTCCAGGCACCGCCACCCCGGCCCGACGCCGGTGCGCTCCAGGTGGGCGAGCGTGGCCGGGTCGTAGGCGGCGGCCAGGCAGCGGTGCTGTTCGGTGGCGTGGAGGTTGTGGTTGTCGAAGACGTAGCCCTCGTCGATCGCGGTCATGTCCACCGTCCTGTTCCGTTGGCGCGTCGACGATTCGCCGACGTGCTCTGCGCACAACTGCGGGACAGTACGTCGGTGACGTGCGCCGATCGTCGATCCGGGAAACCTTCACCCTTCCCGGTCAACTGTGCGCACGCGGTGGTGACCGCACTGGTGCGGACAAGGGGATTCCGGGGTTCCGCGGTGCGATACCGTCACCCGCGGTGACGGCCTGGCGAGCCGCGGTCGCGGGTCGCGGGTCGTGATCCGCTGCCGGAGGCGGTGGGCCGAATCCTCCGCCGGGTTGGATATGGTCCGGGCTGAATCGCTCACCCACCGTGCCTGGGAGGTAGACGTCCGGTGATCGGGCACCCCGACGAGCGCGAGCTGGAGCGGTGGGCGCGCGCGGACCTGGCCGCCCTGCGCGACGACCTGGACCACGCGCTCAACGCCGACGCGAGCTCGACGTCCGGCTCGTCGGGCGTGCCGCGTTCGTCCCGGCCGCCGTCGGACGCCGAGCTGATCGAAGCCGTGCGCGGCGGGGAGATCCAGGCGTACGGCGAGCTGTTCGAGCGGCACGTGACCGCGGCCCGCAACCTGGCCCGGCACCTGGCCTGGTCGAGCGCCGAGGCCGACGACCTGGTGTCGGACGCGTTCGCCAAGGTGCTCGACACGGTGCGCGCGGGCGGTGGCCCGGACTCGGCGTTCCGCGCCTACCTGCTGACCGCCTTGCGCCACACCGCGTACGACAAGACGCGGCGGGACAAGAAGCTCAAGCTGGCCGACGACGTGGAAGCCGTGTCGGGCGTGGAGAAGGTCACCACGGTGCCGTTCCACGACCCGGCCGTGGCGACCCTGGAACGGGCGCTGGCCACGAGGGCGTTCGCCAGCCTGCCCGAGCGGTGGCAGACGGTGTTGTGGCAGACCGAGATCGAGGGCCAGTCGGCCGCCGAGCTGGCGAAGCTGCTGGGGTTGACCGCGAACGGCGCCTCGGCGTTGGCCTACCGGGCCCGCGAAGGGCTCAAGACCGCCTACCTGCAAGCACACCTGGCGGACAGCCCCACGAACCGCTGCCGCGCCACCGTCGCGAAACTGGCCGCGTGGACCAGGGGCGGCCTCACCAAGCGGGAAGCCGCCCAGGTCGAGGCGCACCTCGACGAGTGCCCGACCTGCCCCGCGATGGCCGCCGAACTGGCCGACGTCAACGGCACGCTGCGCGCCGTCGTCGCGCCGCTGGTGCTCGGCGCCGGTGTCTCGGGCTACCTGGCCACGACCGCCGGCGCGGCGAAGGCGGGCGCGGCGGTGGCGGGCGCGGGCGCGGGGGCGGGAGCGGCGGCCAACTCGGTCACGACGGCGCAGTGGCTCGGCATGGCGGCGTCGGCCACCGCGATGGTCGCGGCCGTGGCGCTGGGGCTCAACGCCGGGCAGCCGGTGGCCGTGCCCACGGTCGCGGCGCAACCGCCCGCGCCGTCGGCGGACCAGCAGGAGGTCTCGCCGGTCGTCTCGGGAACGTCCGCGCCCGCCACGGGATCGTCCGGCCCGCCGGTGACCACGACCGGACCGTCCGACCCGCCGTCCGCACCGGTCGCGGGCGGCGTCGTCACCACCACCACGACCGCCGAACCCCTGGCGCAGCCGCTGGTCACGGTCGTGCCGGACGGTTTCGCCCTGCCCACCGGCGGACCACCCGTCGACCTGCCCGTCACCATCCGCAACGCCGGCCGGACGCCCTTGGCGCCCACCACGCTGGCGCTGTCGCTGCCCGAAGGCGTGCAAGTGGTCGGTCCGGGCCGCAACCTGCTCGGTCGGCCGCTCGTGGGCTGGGACGGCGCGGCGCGGACGGTCGGGTGCCCGGCGGGCAAGGGCACCGTCACCTGCACGGCCGAGGGCGAGTTGGCCGCGGGCGCCCAGGTGACGTTCGTCCTCCGGTTGCTCGCCGGTCCGAAGGCCGTCGGCGGCACGATCAGCGGCACGGTCACCGCGGGTCCTGAGCAGTCGGTGCCGGTGGAGGTGTCCGTGGTGGTCACGCCGAAGTGAGCGGCTGGTTTGGCCCGTCGGTCCAGCGGGTACCAAACGCGTTGTTCATGCCTTGAGAAAACAGGGCAGCGGAGGGCGGACCATGAGCACTGTCGAACTTCCCCGGGACGGCGTCGAACTCGGCCTCCCGGACACCCCTCCCGCGCCGGACGAGTTGTTCGACCTGGTCGCCCGCACGTTCCCGGGCGTCGGCGGCGACCGACTCGTGGACATCCAGGTGGTCGCCGCCCAACTGGTCGGCAACGCCTACCGCCACGCCGCCGGGCCACGACGGCTGCGGCTGCGCCGAGGGCTCGAAGCCGACCTGGTGCGGATCGAGGTGCAGGACGGCAGCCCGAGCCGGTTCCCCGTCCTGGGACGGCTGGACACCCCCGCGCACGGTCGCGGCCTGGTCATGGTCAACCGGCTGTCGGTCAACTGGGGTCATCGGCCCCATGACGACCAGAAGACCGTCTGGGCCGAGGTCCGACTGGTCTGAATCGTTCCCGTACGCGGGGTCGGACGTAGTGCGACACGGGAGGCGATCGGTGGCGCCCGATTCGGGTAAGCGCGGTCCGCGCGCGGGTTTCTCCTGCGATTTCCGCACCGGTGAGGGCACCACGGTGATCACGGTGTCCGGCGAGGTGGACATCGTGGCGGCGGACCGGATCCAGGACTACCTCGTGCGCGAAGGGCTGGGACCGGACGGGATCAGGCTCGACCTGGGCGGCGTGACGTTCATGGGGGTCGCGGGTCTCGCCGTGCTGCTGCACGCGGCGGACCTGTGCCGCGACCACGGCATGGACCTGACCCTGGTGGCATCACCGGAGGTCACGCGGGTGGTCAAGCTGATCGACGCGACCGCCGGGCTGGTCGACCACCTGATCCCCGTGCCGACCTCCGCCGCGGCGGACCCGCGATGAGGTCGGCGTCACTGTTTGCGGTTCCGGCCGCGGGGAACCCGCCACCTACCCCCCTGTGCTCAAGGGAGTGCCGATTGCTGGAAGGCTCGTGTTGTGGACGTCGTCGAACGGTCCGCTGACCACGTCGACCTCGATCTGGAGGACAAAGTCCCACCGGTGCGCCGTGCGCGGAGGTGGATCGCCGAGAACGTCCCGGAACTGGACCAGTCGAAGCTGCTCGACCTGCTGCTGATCGCCGACGCGTTGCTGACCAACGCGTTCGAGCACGCCACCGCGCCACGCCGGTTGCGGCTGAGCCACCGGCCCGACGCGCAAGTGGTGCGGGTGGAGGTGCACGACGCCAGCCCCGAGCTGCTGCCCGTGCTGGGCAAGCCGGGCGGGCGGGAACCGCACCACCGAGGGCTCTTGCTGGTCAACCGGTTGGCTTCGCGGTGGGGCGTGGATCCCCAGGCCGGTTACAAGGCGGTGTGGGGCGAGGTCGCCGCGTAACCGGCCCTCAGCCTCCGCCGCTCTTGCCGCCACCGCGTTTCTTGTCGTCCTCCTTCTTGTCCTCGTCCTCGTCGTCGTCCGCTTTGCCGATTCGTTGCGAGGACACGACTTCGTCCGCGTCGATCAGCGGCGTCCCGTTCTGGACGACCAGCCGCACGCGGTGCGATTCGCGGAACCTCTTGCCGTCCGGGCCGGTGAAGTCGATGCCGACGGTGACGGTGTCCGGTCCGACGGCGGTGGGCGCGGCGCTGACGGTGAGGTCCTTGACGTCGCGCCAGTACTTGTCGTACTGCGGGCGGGGCGGGGGGGGGGGGGGGGGGGGGGGGAGGTTTTGGGGCTGGGGGGGGGTGTTTGTGGACAAAGCGGAGGAA